>JBAWAI010000336.1:0-1621 GCA_049589215.1 Terriglobales bacterium
GCTTCGTCCACGGCGATGACGCTGGCCTCGTCAACAGCGCCGCCTGCTCCCTCGATGCCCGACTTCATTCGTTCAGGAGTTGCGAGTGCGATGAGCAGCAACAGGGGCCCAGTAACGCCTGCAGCCAATGCGAACGGCAACGAAGGCTTCGCTACCCGAGATGTCGCCACTGCCAGGTCGGGCAACGGAGGCCGACAAGGGTCGAGTTTTCGACCTCATTCAGTAACCCAAATCGTCAGTTTTAACGTCGGGAAGACACTCGGCAGAGCTACCGGAGGGAACAATGCCGAGAATAATTAGCTCTGGCAGAGGAGGTTTCTATGTGGAGGCAGCCACCGATCTGGGAGCCGCAAGGGACGAAGTTCCGGCCGAACAGTATCACGACGCTGATCTTCTTTTATATCGGGAAATTTTTCGGCCGTTTGTTCGGCAGGCGTAGTTGATTGGTCTTGAAAACGTTAAAGGAACAGTGAATATGTGGTTGAAAAAGAAAAACCCGTCTGAAGAAAGCGATGCGCCGGAGAAGCTCCGCCACAGCCGCTATTACGAGCACGATGGGATCCTGCGTGCGTACGCCAACCGGGCGATGGTGCTGGCGTTCGTGTGCGTGCCTACGACGATGCTGGCTCTCGCCTTCGCAGTCTATGTCCGCTTGCAGCCGCCCACAGTCATTCGTGTCGATGAGAACGGCATGGCGACGATCTTGGGTGTAAACAAGCCGGCTGTTTCGGTGACGCAAGGCCCGGGGTCAGAGCCAACCGAGTTTGAGAAGCGAGCTTTCGTGCACCTGTTCCTCGAACGCTATCTGAATTTCTCGCCGACGAATGTGAGCCGCAACTGGGCCGACAGTTTGAACATGATGACTGCCAATCTGCGACGCACGGCATATACCGGAATGCAGAAAGATGACTTCATTGGAAAGATCGAAGACGATCAGACGACCTCGGAATTTCAGATGCGCTCGCTTGAAGCCTCCAAGGACGATCCGCTCACTTATACGGCGTTTGGGGTCAAAGAAGTCCACCACATTCACGAACACAACGAAACCATCGACAAGGTGGTCAGCGAATTTCGCGTAAGGCTGCTGGTGGAAAAGCGGTCGGAGCAGAATCCCGGCGGTTTGTTGGTTGGAGAGTATTGGGAGCGCGCGATCGAAGGCGAAAAGCGCGACTGGGTGCTGCAGCAAGCCGGCCTCAACAGTACGCAATGACGCGGACGGAAGGAGTGTGAAACATGGAAACCAACGCGCCAAACAGTTCTGCGCAGCCCGAGAGCAGAAGTGTCGGTGGGACAAACGCACGTCGTAGACACCGTAATGGCAGTGACCCGAATCTTCGTTACTTTCTCCTCAAATCTGGGTCTTCTCCTGCAAAGCCGGAGTTGGGCCAGGAGATGGCGAATGAGAGTGAAGCACTAATCGAAGCCTTGAAAAGTGGTCAGCCGTTTTTCACGGTAGCGGTCTGGAAATCTGTGCCGGAAGTAAATGGCGGCGGCAATCCTGTGATTGTGAAACAGGTTGTCGTCCAGAACCCGGCAAGCTAGTTCGAAAAAGATCAGCACAAAGAGTTCTCAGATGACCAAGCGTTGATGTTGGTCCTTTGAGCGCCCCGCGGCTTTATGT
>JBAWAI010000337.1:0-3183 GCA_049589215.1 Terriglobales bacterium
CACATTGTGGTTCAGCACGAGCTTCGTTATGGCATAGCCGTCTTTGCGAATAATATCCTGACGGTACTCCTCCAGTACGCCGCGAATCTTCGCGAGGTCATCGGCATTGGAGTTGAATTTGGGTTCCGCGTCCTGCGCTGACACTTGAGAGGTGAAACCCCACATAAGAAGTGCAACGAATAATGCGCTCATTCTCTTTTTATTCATATGGCATTTTCCTTTCGCGAAATGCGACGCTACTTCATCGGCGAAAAATCCTCCGGCCGCATGTAAGTCGAATCAACTTTCTCAAGCAGCTTGTCGGCCTGCTCAGATTTGAGCAGCTCTTGAGTTGCGGGGTCGGCCCGCATCGCATCCCAGTTCTTTTTCGCTTCCTCCCGGCTTGAGTGAGCCACGAGGTAGATGAATGTGTTGTTCCAGGCGGGCGCCCCCTCGGGCACCCAGTAACCTACAACCTTCAGATCGTGTTTGGCGAGCAGCCTGGACCATGTGTTGCGAAAGTTAGACTCCAGCGCTGGCAGTTTGTCCGGCATGGCGTGATAAACACGAAGCTCGAAGACGCGATCGCTGGCGGCACTCACTTGATCCACGTGCATCCAGCGGGCAGTAGTGAGCGATCCAGCGGCAAAGGTGAGCAGAGCGATGCCGCAAACAGACCATCCGTTAAATTTCCAGAGTTTAGCTTTCCAGCGGTTGAGTGTCATGGTTCCTCCCTTTTCTATTGCAAGAGCGTTGAATTGATGCCGGCCGAGTTCATGGTTTTCGAAGGGCAATCATCCGGTTGACCTTCGTTGCCCGCAGAGCCAGAAGGCAGCCGGGCATCGGCGGCGGCCAGCTCACCCTGCGGGGCTCCTACTTGGACCAGGGCGGAACCACGCCGTTGGTGCGTGCGTACGCGATCGACTGCCCCAGATGCTCGTGTTGATCTTCGAGAATCAGCATCAGCGCGCCCTGCTTGGTCATGTCTTCTCCGAACAGTTTCACGTGTGTCTGCAGGTCGTTGTCGGAAAGTCCCGTGATCGCTTTTTGCAGATTGGCGTAGGAAGCCTTAAGAGCGTCTTGCATTTTCCCCGGATCGGTAATGGGCGCGGGCTCTGCCCCCTTATTCGGTGTGCCCGAGAGAGCATCGGCGAGCAGGCCATTCTCTTCAACGATCAGGTTGAACACGTCGCTGACGGAGCGAACGCCCTGGCCGGGCTTCCAGTCGTACTTGCCCGACATCACGCGCGCGAGGTCGGTGAATTTCTTGGAAAGCACTCCGGCATCGTCTCCGAAGGCTGCCTGAATTTTTGTCGGCTGCGCCTGCGCCGACGGCATCATCAGTGCGACCGCAAGCGCGAACACTCCGTACTGAGTCAGAATCTTCTTCATGTGGAACTCCTCTTCATCTGGAACTTCTTGGCGATGCTCCTGCTCACCGGACAATATGCCGCGAAGAACCAGTCTTTGCTTAAAAAGTGACATGCGGTATCCGAAGTGAGACAAGCGGTCTGTCCTCAGTGATGTCTCCCTCGAAGGCTCAGCTATAATCCGTCCCGGAGAGATCGACAAGCCTATTGCTGCAGGCCACACCAGGTATGGGACGCGCGAAATGGATTTTGATCCTGTGTGCGTGGACGATGGTAGGACTGTTGTTCACCCTGCAGGAGATCGTGCTGGCGAAAGTTCACGGCGGGCACGTCAACTGGGTGTTCGTTGTGATCGAATTCGTCTACTGGTACGTATGGGCGGCGTACACACCGCTTGTGATTGGTCTAGCCAGGCGGTTCCCGTTAACGGGGCCGAGGTTTGTAACTCATATAGCGATCCACACAATCACGGCGCTCCTGATGGCTCCCCTGGCATCTGTCACCGAATACTTTCTGAGCGGTGGACTTCTGCGGTTACTTTTTCGCATTACCGATCCTGGTGCACCGCTTCTTCTCCCGACGTTCACAGGCAGTGTTCTATCGATGAGCTTCACTGGCGTGCTTACGTACTGGTTAGTTGTAGGACTGTATCAATCGTTCCACTTTTACCAGGCCGCGATGGAGCGCCAGACGCGGGCGGCGCAACTGGAGTCGCAGCTCTCCCACGCCGAACTTCAGAACCTCAAGAGCCAGTTACATCCGCACTTTTTGTTCAACAGTCTTCACACCATTGGAGTCCTGATGCAGGAAGACGTCGATGCTGCGAGCCATCTGCTTGTCAGCCTCGGCGACTTGCTGCGCATGGCCCTCGAACGCCGGGAGAACGAGATCACCCTGCAGAGCGAACTCGAGTTCGTCGGCAAGTATCTGGAGATCGAACGGACACGCTTTCACGATCGCTTGAAGGTTCACGTGGACGTGCCACCTGAACTTCTCGGAGTCTATGTACCGAGCCTGGCGCTTCAGCCACTGGTTGAAAATGCGATCAAGCACGGCATCAGCGTCGATTCCGCTGCAGGCCGACTGGAGATCGCTGCGCAACGCCACAACGGCAGAGTCTGGCTCTGTGTCCGCGATGATGGCCCGGGTCCGGCACCGGGATCGCGCGTGCGATTCGGCGTTGGACTCACCAACGTCCAGTCACGCTTGAAACAGCTCTACGGGGACGAGTCGTCGCTGGAACTTAACAGGGGCGACGGTCGAGGCTGCGAGGCGATTATCACCATTCCACTTCGGAGTTCGCATGAAGACGCGAGTCCTCATCGTAGATGACGAACCGATCGCCCGGCGCGGTATCCGTCGCTATCTGGCCAAACACAACGACATTGAAGTTGTCGGCGAGGCGGCGAACGGAATCAGTGCGGTCGAGCAGATCAATGAACTTCATCCCGACATCGTTTTTCTCGATGTGCAGATGCCTGATCTGGATGGTTTTGGAGTCATCGAGAATGTGGGACCAGTGAACGGCCCCGCTCCCATCTATGTCTTCGTCACGGCTCACGATGTGCACGCCATTCGTGCATTCGAAGTGCACGCAGTTGACTATCTCCTGAAACCGTATGACAAGGAGCGATTTGCCAAGGCCCTGGTTCACGCACGCCAGGTCCTCGAACAGCGCAGGGAGGCAAATCGAGGTCTCGAACCACTGCTCCAATCCCTCCGAAGTCTCCGCCCGTTGGAGCGCTTTGTGGTGAGGGACAAGAAGCGGATTTTCTTTGTCCCCGTTTCCAACGTGCTGTGGATCGAAACTACGGGAAACTACGCCTGCATACAC
>JBAWAI010000338.1:0-3227 GCA_049589215.1 Terriglobales bacterium
GCCCCACGGCCGCGCTCCGACGGCTTACAATCCCCCTCGATGACCGTTGCGGTTCGTTCGTTTGCCAAGATCAATCTGGGGCTTTATATCGGCGCGCGCCGTGCGGACGGCTTTCATGAGCTGCGCACGGTGTACCAGACGATTGCTCTGCATGACGTGGTGCGGGTCAGCGTTAGTAAGACACGCGGCGGGATAGAGATTCTTTGCGACGATCCGCGGGTTCCGCTGGATTCCTCGAACACTTGCTATCGCATGGCCGCGCTAGTGATGAAGGCGCTGGGGGCGCGCGGCAGGGTCACGGTTGAGATCGAGAAGAAGCTGCCGGTGCAGGGCGGGATGGGCGCGGCTTCGTCGAATGCGATGGCCGCGATGGCGGGGTTGGAGCGAGCGCTTAAGAAGAGGCTGAGTGGCGCGGAGCGGTTGCGGATTGCCGCCGCGGTTGGGTCGGATCTGCCGCTTTTTGCTATTGGCGGGACGGTGCTGGGAGTGGGGCGCGGGGAGGAAGTTTATCCTTTGCCGGATTTGGCGGCGATGGCGATGGTGGTGGTGACGCCGGAGATTGGGGTATCTACGCCGAAGGCGTTCGCGGATTGGGATGCGCGAGGCCAATTGACGGGTTCTGGATCGTCCGATAGACTGTTTGAGGTTGGCTGCGCGCTGTCGGCGTGGCTGCGTGGCTGTAGTAATTTTGGTTCACCCAAAGCTGGTGCTCCCGCTAAACGCGGGGGCCGGGCCGGAAACCTATCCGACCTTGTCCGAGCCGGGATTGAAAACGATTTTGAAAAAGTCGTCTTTCCGCAATTTCCCGAACTACGAGACATAAAGCGTGCCTTGCTGCGCGCGGGGTCGCGATACGCGTCGCTGTCGGGGTCTGGCTCCGCCTTGTACGGGTTGTTTGGGTTGGCGGCCGAGGCGGAAAGGGCGGCCGCGCGCTTGCGCAAGCAGGGGCTGCGGGCGACGGCTACGCGGACTTTGACGCGGCGGGAGTTTGGGAAGGCGTTGCTGGTCGGCGGTCGTTAGTCGTCGGTTGTCGGGATTTGGTCTTCACGGTTTTGGCTTGGGCGGCGAGTCAACTTTTGTTGTTTGCGGATGGATCGGACTTGGGCATACTAGTCACCGACCACTTTCTACAGGTTTTGGGCCGTCGACTAATGGTAGGTCAAGTGCCTTTGGAGCACTTTGTCTAGGTTCGAATCCTAGCGGCCCAGCCAGAAATGCAGGTCTCAGGTGTCAGGCATTTAGGTCTCAGGCCTGACGGAGCCCTCTGAGATTTGAGTGGGCGCTGAGACCCAAGAGCTGACACCTGAGACCTGAGACCTTGACTATGGCCACTGCGACAACGACTGCGGAGAAGTTGGAAAAAAAGCCCACTCCGGACGAGAAGACTGAACGCAAGCCAATACGCGCGCGCGTCGACGACCGGTTCAAGATTTTTTGCGGGACCGCGAACGAAGCCCTGGCCGATGAGGTCTGCGCGTTTCTTGGATTGACGCGCGGGCAGGCGCAGGTGACGCGCTTTGCCGATGGCGAGTGTTATGTGCAGATCCAGGAGAACGTGCGCGGGGCCGACGTTTTTGTGATGCAGCCGACGTGCCGTCCGGTGGACATGCACCTGATGGAATTGCTGCTGATGATGGACGCGCTGAAGCGGGCGTCGGCTCGGCGGATTACGGCGGTGATTCCGTACTTTGGATATGCGCGGCAAGATCGGAAAGATAAGCCGCGGGTGCCGATCTCGTCGAAGCTGGTGGCGGATTTGCTGACGGCGGCGGGCGCGGACCGGGCGCTGGTGGTGGATTTACACGCGCCGCAGTTGCAGGGATTTTTCAATATCCCGGTGGACCATTTGTTCGCGTCGCCGGTGCTGGTGGATTACTTCCGGAAGCTGAGCTTGCCGGACCTGACAGTGGTTTCGCCGGATGCGGGCGGCGTGGAGCGGGCACGGTTTTTCGCCAAAAAGATGGATGCGGCGCTGGCGATCGTCGATAAACGGCGCGTGGAGATGAATGTCGCAGAAGTGATGCACGTGATCGGCGACGTTGAAGGCCGGACGTGCCTGATCATCGACGACTTGATCGACACGGCGGGCACGCTGGTAAAAGTTGCGCAAGCGCTGAAGGCGAATGGCGCGGGGACGATTTATGCATGCTGCTCGCATCCGGTGCTATCCGGGCCGGCGGCGGAGAATTTGTTGAATTCTCCGATCAGCGAAGTGGTGGTGACGAACACGATTCCGCTGAACGAAGCGGCACGAAATTTGCCGAAGATTAAAGTGCTTTCGATTGCCGGGCTGATTGGGCGGGCGATTCAGTCGATACATGAAGAGACCTCAGTGAGCCGGCTGTTTATTTAGAACCGGTCGGCGGTCGTTTGTCGTTCGCGATTCGCTAATTAACGGCAAGGGTTTGCGAACGACCGGCGACTGACGACCAACGACGATTTTATAGAAGGACGGAAAAGGGATTATGGCCACAGCAACTGATATCAGCATTCTGGAAGCGCAGGCGCGCGAAGCGGGCAACAAGAATTCGGCGCGTCGAGTGCGCGTGGGCGGGAAAATACCCGCGATTGTTTATGGCGCGGGGAAAGACACGGCTTCGGTCGCGGTCGATCCGCGGCAGGTGCTGCGCATTCTCCACTCGGAAACCGGGCACAACACGATTTTTGATTTGGCGCTCGACAGCAATCGCGTGAAGGCAATGATCGTGGACTGGCAATTTGAGCCGATCAAAGGGAAGTTGCTGCACGTCGACTTGCTGCGGATCGCCATGGACAAAAAGCTGACCGTCACGGTGCCGGTCGTTCTTAAAGGCGAGGCAGCGGGCGTGAAACAGGAGGGTGGCATTCTCGAGCACCTGCTGCGTGAAATCGAGATTGAGTGCCTGCCGATGGATATTCCAAAGTCGATCGAGGTTGATGTCAGCCATCTGACCTTTGGCGTGGGTGTGCGCGTAAAGGATTTGCCGCACAGCGATAAGTTGAAGTTCCTGACCGACGAAAACCAGATGATTGCGCACGTCACGGCAGTGAAGGAAGAAGTGGTGGCCACACCTGAGGCAGTGGCGGCCGATGCGGCTGCGACTCCCGCTGAGCCTGAGGTTATGAAGAAGGGCAAGCAGGAAGTCGAGGGTGAGGACGAGGGCGAAGGCGACAAGGGCAAGGGTAAAGCCGAGCCTAAGGGTGAGAAAAAGGATAAGAAATAAATGCGTTTCGGTAGAGACGGGGCT
>JBAWAI010000339.1:0-4376 GCA_049589215.1 Terriglobales bacterium
ATGTAGCGCGCCAGGCTGTCTTTCTCCTTGTCGTCTTTTTTTGAGGCATTAACTACGGGCACGCCGCATCCGATGAGCAGCAACAGCAGCAGCCAGCGGCGGGCGTTGCCGGCGCTTGGCGACACGACGGGTTTTTCCCTCCACGCGCTCATGAAGCGATCGATTTTTCGTTTCGTTAAATTCTTCATCCCTACTTCCCGATCTTTGACTCGCCGCGCTGGATTCCTTTGGCTCGATTCTCTCCGCATGGGCTTCCCGCTACTTCATTCCGGCAGCGCCTCGACCAGCGCCTGCCCGGCGACCCTTGCCCTGAAGATCCGGCCTTCGACTCCGCGCACGCGAATGATTTCTCCCCGGCTGCCGCGCTCGAGGCAGGTAACCGACGCCGTCATGCGCAGGCCCGAGGCGCTCAGCACAACCGTCGCCCGCTCTCCCGCGCGCACCGACATCTCGCGCGAAGGCGCCGAAGATGAAGATGTTCGCCGCGAAGACTGGGCGCGGCACGCCGGAGCTTCGGCGTGCGATGAGCGGTAGAAGGTCTCGCTGAGATTTTGACGAAGATAGACCAGAAACGGCAGGCATGCGCCCGCCTCGCGGCAAACCAGGCGAAAGCGAACGCTGTGTGCCTCACCGTCCCAGCAGACGGAGGAAACGCTGAGACTGCGTCCCGCGCGGGCGGGGACAGCGGCCGGGAGTTCCACATCGGCGGGAGGCGGCAATTGTTCATCGGCCAGGCCGCGCGAGCGCAGTTCGCCGGCAATCGCCTGCCAGACTTCGGCCACCGAGACGGGAGAATATGAGCTCGCGGAATCCGCGGCCGCAACACAGGACCCGGCGATGACCATGAAGACGCTGGCGGCGATGAAAAAGCTGGCGACGATGATGAGTTTCTTCATGCGAATTCCTGACGTCCGCTAACCAGGCGTCGCGCCGATGGTTTCCGAGCCGCAAGTTTTCGAGGCTTGAGTGTCCAAGTTTCTAGCCCCCGAGTCTTGAGTATCCCTGCCCGGCCCAGCCTTAGTGGCCGAGGTTATTGATCAGCTGAAACATCTGGTCGGCGGCCTGCACGACCCGTGAACTTGCCTCATACGAGCGCTGCGCGACGATCATGTTGATGAACTCGTCGACTACGCTCACGTTGGACTGCTCGAGGTAGCCTTGTTCGATCTGTCCCAGCCCATCCGACCCGCCGGGTGTGCCGACGACGGCATCGCCGGAGGCGGTGGTGGCCATAAAAATGTTTCCTCCCGAACTGCTCAGGCCGCCGGGATTCGGAAAGAGCGCGAGCTGAAGACTGCCCACCTGCTGTGCGGCCGTTTGTCCCGGCACCGTTACCGACACAGTCCCATCGGGAGCGATCGTGACCGACAAGGCGCTCTGTGGAATGGTGATGGCCGGCTGGATCGGGTTGCCGTCGGCGGTGACGACGTTACCTTGTGCGTCGGTGTGGAAGCTGCCGGCGCGTGTGTAGGCAGTCTCGCCGGAGGGCAGCAGCACCTGAAAGAATCCCGAGCCTTCGATTGCCAGATCGAGCTGATTGCCGGTGGCGCTCAGATCGCCCTGCAACTGCAATATCTCCGAGGCCGAGGAGCGCGTGCCGAGGCCGATCTGGAGCCCGGCCTCGACCGTGGTCTGCTGTGAGGCGGCCGCGCCCGGCATGATCACGTTCTGGTAGATCAGATCCTGAAACTGCATGCGGCTGCTGCGGAAGCCGGTCGTGCTAGAGTTGGCCAGGTTGTTCGCGATGGTGTCGAGATTGGTCTGCTGCGCCTGCATTCCACTGGCGGCGGTATAGAGCGCTCGAAACATGATTTTCTCCTGAAGTCGCCTTTTAAGTTTTGTGTGCCTTGCGACTGTGCGAATTCTGTCTCTGCGAATTTTTCTAAACCTTGGCTAGTTCGCTGGCCGCGATGTGGTTGAACTCGGTATCAAACAGGCTCATGGCGCGACCGAGCATTTCGGCCTGGCGCTGCACCCCGATCAAGGCCGTCACCGAGGTGATGGCATTCACGTTCGAGGATTCGAGCGAGGCCTGCCGCAGCACAACATTCTGCGCCGGTTGCTCCCGCCCACCCGAAGCCGAAAGCAGCGTTCCGCCTTCGGACACGAGCCGTGTGCCGGCAGGAAAGTCGGCGAGGCGGATCTGGCCGGCGACCGTGCCGTTCACCGAGAGTGTGCCATCCGGGCTAATGGTGATCGGGCCCGCGGGCACGCGTATGACTCCATTTGTCCCCTGCACCTGATCGCCGGCGTCGGTCACAAGCTCTCCCGTGCTTGCGACCTGGAAGCTGCCGTGGCGCGTATAGCGCGGGCCGTGCGGGGTATCGACCACGAAAAAGCCCGCGCCTTCAATGCCCACATCAAGCGAGTTGCCGGTGGCCGTCAGATTTCCGGCGGTCAGGTCGAGGTGTGTACCTTCCAGAACGCCATAGTTGTTGGTCGCAAGATTGAGCGGATTGGCAGCCGCCGGCCGTGGCAGCGCCATTAACGACTGAAAGGTAGTCTGCTCGCCGCGAAAGCCGGGGGTGTTTACGTTGGCCAGATTGTGCGCGGCAACTTCGAGTGCCTGGGTTTGCGCCTTCAATCCCGCTGCTGCCGCATAGAATCCGCTATCCACGTGGGCTCCTTTTAGTCGCGACACGAGGAGGTGCAAGCGGGTAGCCAAGGCGAAGAGGTTAGGAGTTTTTTATGTTGCTTTGATGTCAGCGCTTTGGAGAGGAGGAAGCGGGCGCGAAGATGGGAAGAAGCTTAGTTTCGAGGGAGGGGGAAATGTTTGCCGCGCAGAATGCCGCGGGTCGGCAAATCATGCCGGTTGGATCGGATCGCAGAAGCTTTCACGCTGGAATGCCAGCCCACGGAACGCCCGGCCAAAGCGCGGGTCCAAGAAGCGTGCGGCTCGCCTAATTGTGTAGCTGCAAACATACCGAAAGCGGATCGGCGCCAAACAACATGACAGTCTCGAGCACCTCGCCATCGGCCAGTGACCGGAAACTGAACGCGTCACCCTTGATCACTGTGGGCACGCTCAACATGCAGGATCGGTCCGCGTTCGATAATTTGTTCTTGAAGTTTCCCGCAACCATGTTGCAGATTTCGCCGAGCGCGTCCGATGTCTGCTCTTCTGAGTCCGCGATTTCGGGTCCCAGCATGCTCTTAGCGAGTTCGCGCGCGGTTTTTCGATCGCATGAAATCGTTAAAACTCCACAGAGCCCGCCGGCGATGCCGACCATGGCGGTGAACCCGCCCGATGGCGGGGTCTCGGAGTTTTCTGCCGGCTTGACTTTTTGTCCGACCATGATCTCAAACACTTCCTCGACGGCCAGTTCGAGCACCGGCAGCCAGTTTTCTTCGTGAGAGCGCGTCAGCAGCGAGGTGTCTGTGCTCATGATTTTCTCCCCACCACCGGCAGAACGTGCTCCTTCACCTGATCGGGAGTAAATGGCTTTCGGATATACCCGCGCGCCCCCGCCGAAAGTGCCTGCACCACATGTTGTTCACTGCCTTCGGTCGTAATCATTACCACGGGCACACCTTTGGCATTGGCGACTGTGGGGAGTTGTTTGACGAACTCCAGGCCATCCATGACCGGCATGTTGATGTCACAAAGAATCAGGTCAACTGATTCATTCCCGAGAACGGCCAACGCTTCCGCCCCGTTTCCTGCTTCCAGAACCTTGCTTAACTCGACGCCCGCCTGGCGAAGCGAGCGCTCCACGATCTTGCGCATCACCGACGAGTCATCGACAATCAGCGCCCGTATTGCTTCCATGAGTCCTCACCAATGTGCGTTTCGCGTTCCAGCGCGACGCCGCACCCACGTTCCGTCTAAATGATTTACATCGGCAGGTTACGTCACTGCTTTAGAGCCTGCTTGCGTCTCATAAGCTTGGCCGTGGGTGAAGGTGACTCCATCAGACCTGGCTCGATATCAATAAAGACCAATCACAAAGAAGAAGGAAGGCGGACCGCCAGTCAGGACCCCAAGCTTGGCCCGTCCTCAGGCAAAACTCGGCAAACCCCGCGACCATCGCGGCATCCACGGCCTCCCGCACCGCTGATGCCGGAACTCTCGAGTTCAGCGTTTGCCTTCAATCTATGTGCAGCATTCTGCATTTGAAGACCTGCTCTCGGCACCGGCGGGGGTTGATTTTGGGAACGGGCGGGACACGCAAGTCGCTCGTTATCAATGCGTTCTGTCAGCGGCGCCGGTTCGGACTAGGACTTTTCCATTTTGGCTCGGGAAATGCTGATTCATGCTGTAACGAAGAGGCCGCAACCCTTTGGATCACTCCTTCGATTGCTTCGACTTCTCACCGGTCGTTTCTTCCCCGGAAACGGCGCCCAACTGAGTTTCCTCTGATTCCTGCCTAATTGCC
>JBAWAI010000340.1:0-11711 GCA_049589215.1 Terriglobales bacterium
TCTTCGTATGACATATCTTCCAGATCGCGCAAAATCAAAGTCGTCCGGTACGGTTCCGGAACCTTCCGCAACTCTTCGTCCACCCGATGCTGCACCTCGTGTAGCCGCCAGGCCGACAGGAGAATCGGCGATTCCGTACAAGGTCTGTGGCCGCAGCCCCATCTGGAAGCCGTAGGCGATTCCTTTCTGATAGACGAACTGCAAACGATCGTAGGCGATCTTTTCATCGGCAGAGAGGCCCGTCGGCGCCGGCGCACCCGAGAAAGCCGCCTTGTCGATGTCGTTCGGAAAGATGCCAGGCATGTTGCTGTGAATGCCGAGCATCTCCGGAGACGCATCCACGCCCATCTGATCGACGACAAGTGCGCCCCAATCGCCGCCTTGCGCCACAAATTGGGTATAGCCCAGACGCTTCATCAAGACTACCCACGCACACGCGATGTGGGCCACATCCCAGCCGGTGGTGACCGGTCTACCCGAGAATCCATAGCCCGGCATTGACGGAACCACCACATGGAAAGCATCGGTTGCGCTGCCGCCATGTGCCGTGGGATTGGTCAGCGGATCGATGATCTTCATCTGTTCGATGATTGAGCCGGGCCATCCGTGGGTGACGATGAGCGGCAATGCATTTTCATGTTTCGAACGGACGTGGATGAAATGAATGTCGAGCCCATCGATCTCAGTGATGAACTGTGGCAGGGCGTTGAGTCGCGCCTCAACCTTGCGCCAGTCATAATCTGTCGCCCAATACTGCGCGAGCGCCTGAGTCGTCGCCAGTTGCACGCCTTGCGTTGCATCGGTAACCGTCTCCCGCTCCGGCCACTTCGTCGCGATGATGCGATTACGCAGGTCGGTCAGGTCTGCCTCTGGAATGTTCACATGGAAGGGACGAATCGCATCATTGTCATCTGCCTGCTTGCCTTGGTGAGTAGTAGTGATTTGGGTCATTTGCGGCCTCCTTTTTGAGCCGGGTGGGACTGCTGGATTCGAGTGATGAGCCGACAGTTCAGCATCAGCCCAAACAACCTCAGGATGGCGGTAGATTATATCGCTGTCTTGGGAACCTGTTGTTAAATGGCGATTAACGCTATGCAGGGAGGTGCTTAGAGGTGCTTACCAGAAGTTTGCGGGTCTTGAAGTCAATCATGAAATTCCGAAGTACAATTCCAAGGACGATTCAGGCGATTCGCTTTCGCCCAAAGCCGGGCGTGGCCGACGATCTTGGGGCGCAAGCCGAGACCCCCACTTATCGCTACTCGCAGGAGGAGAACCATGAAACAAACGATTCGCTTTTCCCAAATTGCCCGCATCGCCATCGCAGCCGCCATTCTTGGCGTGGCCTCGCTTTCCACAGCTTTCGCCCAGGCGGCCAATGACGCGGAGGCCCGCAACCAGGAAAACTGGCGGGAAGCCATTGCTCGAACCGAGGTGCCTGCGGCGGGATGCTTTCATGCTTCTTATCCGAGCCTGACCTGGGACAAGGTCGAATGCAGCGTCGCGCCCAACATTCCCTATAGGCCGCGAACGGGGCGCATCAGCCAAACCGTAGGCGACGGCAATGACTATGCCGCTGAAGTCAGCTCCGGTCTGATCAGCAAGACCACCGGATCCTTTCCCAAAGTCAAAGGAGTGACGACGGAAACCGGCTTGCTTGGCCCGAATGATTACTCCCTGCAGCTCAATTCGAACTTCATGAATACGGCGGCCTGCAATGGAGCGAAAAATCCGGCAGAGTGCCTTGACTGGGAGCAATTTGTTTATTCGTCGGGCTATGAGCAGGCATTCATGCAGTATTGGCTGATCAATTACAACAACCGTTGCCCCGGTGGATGGTATAGCTACGGCGGCGATTGCTACACGAACAGCGCTTCCGTGGGCACTGCTGAGGCAGTGATCACCGAACTGAAGACGCTGAAGCTATCGGGTTCGGCGAAAGCGGGAACTGCGAAGAAGGCGGGCATCGATACACTGGTGTTCACCGCGGAAAAGCAGGCCTACAGCACAACGGGGCTGGACACTGTCGTCGATCTTGCGACGGCCTGGACGGAGTCGGAGTTCAACATCGTCGGTGACGGCGATGGTTCGGAGGCCAGTTTCAATTCCGGCTCGTCCGTGACGGTGAAAGTCGCCGTTTCAAATGGAACCAAGAACGCGCCGACCTGCGCGTCCAACGCAGGAACGACCGCCGAGACCAATAACCTGAATCTGGGAAGCTGCTCCGGTGCGGGCGCTGCTACACCCTTTATCGAATTTACCGAATCGAATTGAGCTCGTCCCAATGTCGAGTCAAACTTGTAACCCGACACCCAGCGCAGAATGGCGGCACTTCGTCTGTTGCATAGCCGCACAGGCCGCGATCATTGCCGCGTCCACGGCAGCAATGCCGGCGTACGCCGTACCGCAAGCGAATCCACGCGATGCCGCCGGCCACTACCAAGACTGCCAGAATTTAGGTGAATATATTTTTGTCGGCGGCACCGCTGGGTTTGACGCTCTCCGCGACGGCTCCCAGTTCCAGCAGCTTCTCGGGACCGGCCACGTTGGTCTCTACGAGCACGCTAACGCGATCAGCGCGGCGGAGAATCCCCCGCGCATCATCAACGCGATTGAGCGGGTATTCACCGGCACTGGGTCAGGCGAAGCCGAACTCGGGCAGGTTGGCTCGAATTACTTCACGCTTCCGCCGAGCTACGGGTACTACCAGGCCGTCTACACCCAATATGGCCTCAGTCCGTCCGAAGCCAACGTCAACACTCCCTCGGATACAGCTCGCCCCGGGCAGTTAGAAAAAGATCTGAGGAAGTGGGATAAGTATGTGGACGCGGCACGCTCTGTAGGTATCGACTCCGTGGCACCGATAGTCGCGCCTAATGATCCGCACGAACCGAAACAGGGAGACCAAGTTTTTGCCACCAACCCGTATTACGCGCTGGAGCGCGGCGAAGCGCTCTATGGCCAAGCCATTGCCTTCGATGTTCCACCTAACTTCTTTCTGAGTGGCGGAAGCGGCCCCGGCTACCAGAAGTTCATTGTGCAGGCCATCCAATGGGGAAACGCTAACGGCCTGCGCACCACCATGTTGCTGTCGCCCTACCCGTGGCCCACGAGACCCGACGGCAAATTAGAGACCTTTCGTCAATTCACCGGCAATACCTTCAGCAGGGACACTCAGAAGTTTGTCAATCGTTTGACCAAAGACGGCGCAGTCCCTTCCGAATGGGCAGTCGACAACTACGAAGACACTTATCCGCACGATGCGCCCGCCATGGTGCCTGATACGGTCACAAATACAACGACGGAAGTAGGCTTATGGTTGGCCAGCAACGCGCCAGTTTACCGCCAAGGTGTAGTCTGTCCGCCAAAGCGTTAAGGCGGAGCATTAAGGCGGTGCATCAAGCTGAAGCCCGCGAGATTACGGTCGGTCCAATCGGCAACGCGTCAACTCCGCGCCCGCATCGTCCGCTGCTCCCCAAATAAAACACCTGACGCATTAATCAGATACTGTTCATCGCTGAGCCTTTCCACCAATTCGTCGGGAAACGGCGAGACCTCGTTCTGCAAATATGCGGCCAGGTCACGATAGATTTCGCGCCGAGCATACGCCGCCAGCTGGTTGCGTCGGCGCAGCGCGTCCTGAATCACACTCGCGAGTTCCGGCGTCGCCGCTCGGCGAAGCTTCATTGCGATCGCGGGATAATCCATGAACGAGTTGTACTTTTGCCGCATCCAGAATTCTTCTTCCGGCGCAGCGAGCGGCGTCTGGCGTACCACTAGCGTGCCAGCCACGCGGTCGCCGAAGCGCTGCATCACTGGACTCGTCAATACCGAGAGACCTCCGACCAGATATGCGAATGGCAACGCATCAAAAACACGCATCAGATTCCGCACCCACGCCTGTTCGATCCGCAACGGCAGGCCATCCTGATCAATCACACGCAAATGGAGAAGCCGTTTTCCAATCGTCTGCCCGTTCCAGTAGCCTTCAAGCAATGCGCCATAGGCGAACCCAATCGCAAACTCCGCCAGCGTTGTCACCATGAATCCAAAACCCGGCGCTTTGGAGAAAATCCAGTAGACGAGCAGTCCCACTCCGTTAACCGCACCGAGCACGATCACGCTATCAAGCATCATTGCGTAAAGCCGGGAAGCCGGACCGGCCAACGGCAAGCGGAATAACACCCCTTCCGGCGTCGCAATTGTCAGTTCGGCCGAGGTCGAGGCGCGGGTTGACGGTGTATCGATCATTTGTTCTCCGCAATGACACTCGAATCCGCAGTGCCGCTCAACCGGGCTGCCATACCCGTCTCTCTTCTCCCGGTTGCCAGTAGATAAATCGTCAGGAGCACCAACTCCGCCGCCGCAACTGTAACCTTGAACCCATACGGCAGAACAGGCGCGTGATGCTGCGAGAAGAACGCTTCCATGAGCCCGGCCCACACCAGCATCATAGCCAGCCCGGCGACCAGTACCAGCCATTCCCGCATCGTTTGTCGAAGGTTGCGGTCTTCTCGCCGGCGCAAAAGAAGGCGCGCCAGATAAAAGCCAGCTTGTCCCGCAATCAAGATCGAAGGAATCTCAAACACGCCATGTGGCAATAGCCACGCCGTCATGAACAGACCAAAGCCCTGCCGCGTGTAATGAACCGCTACCGCCCCGAGCATCACGCCATTTTCGAAAAGGAGAAGTGCTGTTCCGATGCCGAACGTTACGCCGAGTGCCGCCGCCAGCAACGCTACCTCGATGTTGTGCTTGATCAGTTGCGCCGAAAATGCCGCTTCGGTCTGTGCTGAGTCCAGGTGGCGTCCCAGCTTTTGCTCCTCATCATGCACGCGCTGCGCCGGATTCCGTAGATAGTCCGCCGGAAGCAGCACATCCACCGAGGCCGGATCGTAGCGCACCGCGAGCCCGCCCAGCGCGCAGCCCAACAGCGTGATCAGCAAAGCAAGGCCAAAGTAGCGCGCCTGCCGCCGGAACGTTTCAGGAAACGCAGTGAAGATCTTCAACCAGCGGCGCGGCTGCCAGATTTCCGAGCGCTTCGCCGGAATGAAATATAGTTCCGCATATGCTCTCGCCACCAGCCGCTCGAGATAGTGCCTCAGCTCGACAGCCAGAGCGCCATGCGTCACGCGATTCAAATCCGCGGCCGTCTGGGCATAAAGCTCTTGCAGTTGTTCGGCCTCCGCAGGATTCATCCGGCGGTCCGGCCGACCTTCCAGCGCGCCCAGCAGCGATTCGAGGTTGCGCCAGCGTGGCTGCGCCTGCGCCTGAAATCGTTCGAGATCCAGAATCACAGCCGTTGCTCCCGCTTGTTTTCGAGGTACCCTTCCACGGCGGTTCGCAAAAACTTCTCCGGCGGAACATAGCGGAGCCGCACACCCAGTTGCCGCAGTTGCCGCGCCAATGCGCCCAGCCGTTGATTTTCTCGATCACCCGCCAACGCCGCATATACATCCTGATCGCTTTTCAGATCTTCTTTTGGCGAGAATGCCGGCCGCGCGTGAGCCGGCAAAATGCTCGTCATTAAAACGGCATGCGATGTGCGAATCAGCCCAACCCCGCGCCGCAGCGAGTCGGATATCGAGCGCTCGGTCAGGTCCGCCAGCAATACAAGATAAGCACGTCGCCGCAAGCGGAGCCGAATCTCGCTGAACAATGTTTCGTAATCTGCATTCGTCGGCAACGGCGCGATATTCAGGAGGGAATCACGAAATCGGTGAAATTGCGCCTGGCCGCTGCCCGCGCGCAACCAGGATTTCGCTCCATCCGCGTACGTGACCAATCCAAATTCGTCGCCCAATTCGAGAGCGACGATTGCCCCCACCAGCGCGGTTTCCACAGCCAGATCCAGCATCCTTCGCGGAGCACGCGTTTGAGAGGCGGCGCTTTCGGAATCTGTCGACCGATGGACAGCGAGCGCGGATACTCGCGATTGATCCACCACAAAATACACCTCCTGTTTTTGCTCCCATTGAAAGAGCCGTGTGACCGGAACACCCCGCCGGGCCGTCGACTTCCACGCGATTTCCGAATACGTATCGCCCGGCTGATACTCCCGCAAGCGCTCGAACTCACGTCCGTGTCCCGTCCAGGGCGTCTGCTGAGAGGCGACCAGCATGCGGTAGATCGGGCTGCGCAGAATGTCTTGCCGCCCGTGCCGCAGATCTGCGTCGATACGCAATGGCGCGGGCATATCAAACCATCGCCGCAGACGCCAGAATCGCAGGGGCGACTGCCGCTCGACGCCCACGCGCGGTCCAGGCCACAAGCCACGCCGCAGCAAAGTGATCTGTGCCGAACAGAGCCAAAGCGCGGATGGCTGCGGCTCTGACGACAAAAGTCGCGCAGGTGCAATGCCGGCAAAATTTGATCCTTCCGCTACCGGTTCCGGACGCCCAAGCTTTTGCCACTGAGGCTCGCCCTCAACCCGAAACGCGGTCTCGCTATCTTCTGTCGCCGGCATAATCGCAACCCGGACGTCGCTCCGCATCCAGCGCCTGCCCGAGCCGGTGAGTGCAAGTGGAATCTGGATGGTCTGCCCCTCGCTGCCGCGCAGTCCTTTCTCCCGCCACAAGAGAACCGGCGCGCATTCTTGCTTGCTGAGCCATAGCGCGATGGCGTCATAATATGACAGCAACGCAAGCGGCGCAGCGATCAGCGCGAACCATAACCATCCGTGCGCGAACCATGGCACAATGCACGCCCACACGCCCAGCACGCCGATGATCCACACCAGCGATGCCTGCGGACTGAAGAGCAAGCCCTCAGGCCGAAGCGCGATGCGCCGCGCTGTCTGGCCACTCAAAAGCGGGTTCGGGCGCGCCGGTTTCTCAGTGGCTTCGAGCAGGGCCGCGGGTGTCGCGCCCTGGCTTGCGTCCTGCTTAACAAAGCCCGCCGAGGTTTCGCTTCCAGCCGTCATGATCTCACTCGCTTCGTCATTACCTCGCTCTATGTTGTCGCTGCCGTGTACTTCACGCGGTCAGCGCGGCACTTCAACTGCCTCCAGCACCGCGTTGATGACCTCCCGAATCTCCACGCCTTCCATCTCGAAATCCGGCCGCAGCAGCATGCGGTGTCCGAGCACAGGAGCAGCCAGAGACTTCACATCTTCGGGTGTCACAAAATCACGCTCCTCGAGTGCCGCCAGCGCGCGCGATGCCGACAGCAGCGCTAGCGTGGCGCGCGGACCGGCGCCAATCCACACGGCAGGGTGCTGCCGAGTTTGCCGCGCCAGGCTGACGATATAACCGCTGATCGCCTCACTGACGCGCACCTGCGCTGTGGCCGCGCGCAACTGTTCGAGTTCTCCAGATTGCAGGACCGGCGCCCGCAGCTCTTCGGCCAACCGTCGTTCTGGTGCATCGCCTGCTGCCACCAGTCTCGCCAGTTCGTTTTCGTCTTCCGCCGCCGGATAGTCCATGCGAATTTTTACGAGAAAGCGATCCTTCTGCGCTTCCGGCAGCGGATACGTGCCTTGATGTTCGATTGGATTTTGCGTCGCAAAAACGACGAATACCGGAGATAGTGCATAGGTCTCGCGATCGATCGTTACCTGCCGCTCCTGCATGGCCTCGAGCAGCGCGGATTGCGTCTTCGCGGGCGCGCGATTGATTTCATCCGCCAGCAGGAAGTTTGTAAAAATGGGCCCGCGCACCAGCCGGAATTCCTGCGTCCTCAAATCGAAGACGCTCGTTCCCGTGACGTCCGCGGGCATCAGGTCGGGCGTAAATTGAATGCGCTGGAAGTCGCCCGCGACCGCGCGCGCCAGCGCTTTCACAAGCAGCGTTTTCCCCACGCCGGGCACACCTTCGATGAGCGCGTGTCCGCCGGCCAGCAGGGTCACCAGCGCCAGATCGATCGCTTCATTTTGGCCGACAATCACGCGGCTCAGCGCCTCTCGCAGACGCCGCGCTCCGCTTGTGATTGTCGCGAGCACCTCCGGCGATTGTACTTCCCCACTCCCAGACTGCGTCTGCCCGTCCGAACCGAGTACCGGCTTCTCGTTCATGCGACCTGTGCCTCCAAAGAAGTCATCGTTGTTTAAGAGTGGACTGTTCAATTTTGGATTGTTGAAACGCGGAATGATCAACCCCGTGCTCCACACGAGCAATGCCCTTTGCGGATGCGCGACGTTCGGCGATCAGCTCGCTCAATTCCCTATATCCCTCCAGTGGAGGCTGCGCGAGTGCCGCGCCCAACCTGTCGCCCCAAAGTGGATCCGCGGAAATGGCCTGCGCATCCTGCGGCCACGAGCGTCGAAACTGCTCCCAGCACTCCGTCACGACGCGGTCTTTCGCGATGCTGCGTTGCAGCAGGCGTCGTGCCGCCACTCCCGCGGCTTCGCCCTGACGTGCGACCTGCGCAGTGGGGTTGTGCGCCGGCTGTTGTACCAGATCGCCACTCATACTCCAAAGTAACGCTAGCAGGGTCGCCCAGAAAAGCAGCAGGGCAACTTGCAGCCGGTATCGATGGACCAACCAGAGCACACCCTGATCCTGGCGCAGTCCGTGCAGCGTTTCATCAACCCAAATCACCGGCCGCCCACCCGCCAGAAAATCCAGCAGCACCGGGGAGGGATGCGTCTTGATCGCTTCATTCAGCAAAAACAATTCCTGACTCGCGGCGATGAGTTCGCCATTTCCGGCTCGCCGCATTGCCATATAGACATGTGCCGGGGCGTCACCCTTCGCATCCGCTCCTGTGACCCCGCCATAGAGCGCGGTCCACAGCGCGTCCGTTTTCAGCCACGGGGCATCGGGGCCGAGATACATCACCTCGCTGTCCGCCGGCATCGCACGGAGATCAGGCGACACCGATGGCGGAGTGTGCTCCTGTGCCGTCCGCTTCCAGTTGTTTCCAACCTCCCAGCCCTGCGACTTGGATTTCAATTCCCAACGAGGCTCGATCAGAACGGCGCGCCCGCCACGTGCCAGGAGATCCTCCAGCCGTAAGAGAAACTTTGCGTCATCGTTGGCGCTTCCAATGTTCGCTGTCCAATCGTCGGAGTAGCCCATAATAAAGAACGCGGTCGTTCTCGACGCGTCTTGCTCGGATAGCGACTCCTTGTCCTGGCCGCGCCTTACCTGGTACCCGGCGCGCCCATAGGCATCAAACAACAAGCTCGCACCGTAAGGGTCCTCGCGCAGGCTCGACCCCATGTCGCTCGTTTTCGACTCATTCTGATGAGCCATGACCAGTAGCACCGCAAACACCGCCGCAAAAATGCCAGCAGCCAGCAGCGGTCCCCGCCAATTGAGCACGAAGGTCTTGTCCGCCCTGTCTTCAGACATGGCTGAGTAACTCCCGCTGCTCTTGCCTGTAAGCAGCTACCGACTCTGGTGTCAGCATTTGCGAGCCGTACCACACGCGATCGAACAGCCGCAGGCTGCCCCGCAGTTTCTCGGGAATTTCCGCGCGCGACTCAAACGCCGCTTGCGGACGCCTCCGCCATCGTCGCGTGAACTCATCGAGATATTCGCGATTCGTGCGATCCCGGCGGATCTTCAGCCATTCCCGTTGTGCGAGGCCCGACAGCAGACCGAAATATGCCGCCCGCAGCGCCAGGCGCAAATCTCCCTCCCCTTGTAGCTGTAACGCCAGGTCGAACCACTCGTCCTCCGAACGCACGGTTGCGAGCAGTCCCTCGCTCAAATCGGGGAGCGGTTCGATTGTTTGGGGGATGGAAAGCGTTGCTGCGCTTCTTCGTCGCCGCAACCAAACGAGCACCGCTCCCGCAGAGACCGTCAAAATCGCGATCAGCCACAGCCACACTCGAAGGTCCTTCAACTGCCAGTGCGGACCCTTGTCGTCTCCGAGATTCAGCCCACGCGGCCACAGTTTGCGCAGAAAATCCAGCAACGCGTTCCAATAGCGCTCAATCGCGTTCCCAATCTTTGCCATCAACTTGTCAAACCAGTTGGGCGGACTCGGGTGGTCGGCGTCGTGCCAGCGATAAATGGCGCGCCGCGACTCCACATCCAAAGCCTGGCGCAACTGTTGAACTCGTGCCTCGCGCGCCGAATCGGTAACAGCCTCTTTATTCGGCGCTGGCACGGTCGTTTCCGCGCGCGCACGCTGGGAAGCGCCGCAGAAAATCGCAACCAGAATCGCCAACGCGCCAATCAACCTTCGGCCCGACGGGCCAGCAGCAATCATCTCAGCTTTCATTTGTCGTTCGCGCGGCAAGCTCGCCATCAGGCCACGCAAATCGTCGCCTTCACGCCTCGATCGCAGATGCTGATAAACAATCACATACGAGCACTTAACGATGGGATCGAGGGCCAGCCACGTGCCCGCAAACAACGAAAGCCAGAACGCGGAGCTGCGCAGCAGCGCGAATATCCCCATTGGCGTCGACAAAAGTGTGTTGACGCCGAGAATCGAGTGCAGAAGTTGCGGGACCAGCAGCGCAATGATCAGGCTGTTGATCCACACAGCGCCCCACAAAGGGGAGAGCATTAGGAATAGGAGCACGCTGTTGCCAAACCATTCGCCCGCAATGGCGAGGCACCCGCGCATCGAGTGCCTTTCTGCGCCATCCTCCAGTGCCTCAAGACTCGCGAATTGGCAGGCGCTATACAACCACGAAAGTCCGGCCAAAGTCGGCAGCGTGGCTAGCGCGCCGGCACTCAGGGTGATCTTCCACGCCAGCAGACGCCCCACGGCCGCTGCGTGAGCGCTTGCTCGTTTCGGCCTCGACGTGGGGGTGCCGAACGCCCGCTCGCGGACGCGTTGCATGTATCTGGCGACCATCCACACACGGAAGAGATACGCTGTGCCCAGTAACGCTGCCTCCATCACCACTTCGCCATTCGAGAGCCGTATCTGTCCATTCACCACCCACATCGGAATAAAACAAAAGACGAGCGGCGCGCTGCCAGCGTAATATCGCCAAGCCTCCTGCACAAACGTCGACCGGAACAGTTCGAATCCGCGTTCTAGCGCCTCGAGTGAGTTCAGCCGGTTCCACCTGCCACGCACGCGTGCGCCCGTGCGCACGGGAGGCGCCGGAGCCGTTGCGGCGTCACTCATTGGTTTTCTCAGGCTGCCACTCAGCGGCGCTGCGGCCAAGGTTCAGATGCTCCTCGGGAGTATTCACTCGCCATTGCAGCATGGCGAAAAAGAGCGCCACGAGCGCGGCCAACGCGGTAAGTCCAGCGAGCACCTGCCGGAAGAGCCGTGCCAGTGAGGGCTTGGGCGCGGGCGGAAGAGCCATCCGTCGCAGACAGGGCGGACAGGCAAGTTTGCCATCTTCATCCGTTACGCATTCACGGCAGTATGTTCCCTCGCAATGCGGACAGCGTGCCGCCGCTTCACGCAGTGGATGAAACAGGCAGCGAGCATGGCGCAAACTCCTCGTAGGCGCGGCTTGCGTTTCAGATGGCATTCGTAGGTGAGGCATCCGCGATGGAAGATGCGGACGCCGTTTCAGAGTTGGTTGGAGCGGAGCCCCCCGTCGCTTGCAGCCTGGGTAGGGGAACGCTGGGTTGCCCGCTCGCTGTGTCGACGACCGTCCGCCCGCTTGGTATGGAAACGGTCGATTGCATGTCTGATTGCGGAGTAGCGTCGCGAAAGGCACGAACCGCAGCATCAATCGTTCCAAGAACCTTCTCAGCGCGGCGAGTTCGCCTCACCAGAGGCAGATCAACGCTCACACCAGTGGCTCGAACCCGCGACCCCGCCGTCGGCCCGAGCGCCAGCTCCAGCAACAC
>JBAWAI010000341.1:0-10010 GCA_049589215.1 Terriglobales bacterium
GAGTCGGATGGAGCACCCGCGACGACGTGGGCGACACGAGTTTGGGGGCGCGAAAGCGCTTCCATAGAGATTGAGTTATCCGTTGTGAGGGGTGCTCCCTGGGCGGGTCTGGCGCGCAGGAAAGCACATTGGAAACCTCAGAGACCGATAACGAAATCAACAACGAATAACGAAACGAATAGGTGGATAAACACATGGCGGATCTACAGCAGTTGGAAGAATCGATTGTTGGGCTGTCGCTGCTCGAGGCGGCGGACCTGGTGAAAAAGCTGGAAGCGCGGTTGGGCGTTTCGGCGGCGGCGGCGGCACCGGTGATGATGGCTGGCGGCGGCGCAGCTGCGGGAGCGGCAGCTCCGGCGGAAGAGAAGACTGAATTCTCGGTCATCCTGAAAGAAGTCGGCGCTAACAAGATCAATGTAATCAAGGCGGTACGCGAAGTCACGAGCCTGGGCCTGAAAGAAGCAAAGGACCTGGTTGACGGCGCGCCGAAGGCGATCAAGGAAGGCGTCTCGAAGGATGAAGCCGAGACGATCAAGAAGAAGTTCACCGAGGCTGGAGCGACGGTCGAGGTGAAGTAGATATTCGGTGAGAGGCGGGATCTGCCTGGCCGGGACCATTCGGATGGGTGGATTCCGTCTCTCCCTGCAATTTTTTGACCGAACACTAGCTGAATCTTTAGCGGGCGTGTTAACATCTTATAAATAACCCGCTTACTCTGGCCTCAATGAGGCGACAGCGAATCCGAATCCTCTGAATTAAACCCAGGGAAGCGGAAGCGATTCGCTGGATTTGAAGTTTGGCAGCCGGTCCCGCGGGCGGCGGGACGGAACAGGCCTTTTGAACTGGCGCGGAACTTTACAATTTATTTAGGATCAAGCGTCGAGTGCGGCGCCTGCGGGAAGTCATGTCCCTGCAGGTGCCCGCGTCCATTTTCCGCGTAATCCGCCCGTTAGTTGTGCTTCGGGGCATTTTTGCGCCCCCGCTTACGTTGTGCCCACATTCCGCGTTGTACTGGCAGCCCCAGGCTGCATGAAGGCAGGTTCTTCGAATGGCAAAAATTAGCATCCATCGTAAACGTTTTGACTTTTCCAAAATTCCAGCAACCATCCAGATACCGAACCTGATTGAGGTTCAGAAGCGCTCTTACGACCGCTTCCTGCAGATGGACAAGCTGCCAAGCGAGCGCGAAGACGGCGGCTTGCAGGCAGTGTTTCAGTCGGTATTTCCAATCACCGACTTCCGCAACGTATCACAACTTGAGTTTGTGGATTACGCCATTGGTAACTGGGAGTGCAAGTGTGGTCACCTCAAGGGGCTCCATCACCTGCGTACCACTTGTAAGAATTGCGGATCTACGGTGATCACCGACCCGTTTCATCCAGGCGACGTGCTCTGCCACAAGTGCGGCACGTATAACGCCAATACTCCTGATTTTTGCAACAAGTGCGGCGACCCGGTTGGCCTGCAATTGAAGTATGACGTGGCCGAGTGCGAAGAGCGCGGTATGACGTATTCCGCGCCGCTCAAGGTCACGATGCGACTGACCATATGGGACAAGGATCCGGAGACGGGCAACCGTTCAATTCGCGACATTAAAGAACAGGAAGTATTTTTCGGCGACGTTCCGCTGATGACGCAGAACGGGACGTTCATTATTAACGGCACCGAGCGCGTGATCGTCAGCCAGTTGCACCGGTCGCCGGGCGTGTTCTTTGAGACGGCGAACAATCGCACCTACTTCCTCGGCAAGATCATTCCGTATCGCGGATCGTGGGTCGAGTTCGAATACGACCAGAAGAACGTTCTGTATGTGCGCATTGACCGCAAGCGCAAATTCCTGGGCACGATTTTCCTGCGCGCCCTCGGACTGCGCTCCGGCGAGGACATTCTGAAGACGTTCTACACGACCGATCGCCTGGCGGTTCGCGACAACAAGCTTTTCTGGACACTCGATCCCGCGAGCGACAAGCCGACGAACCTGCTGGGCATGAAACTGGCGCACAGCGTGAAGTCGAAATCGGGCGATGAAGTTGCTCACTCGGGACGCAAGATTTCGACCGCAATTCTGAAGGAGATTCAGAAGGCGAAGATCAGCGAGATCGAGATCGATACGACTGATCTTGAAGGCGCGTGGGCGGCGAGCGACGTTGTCGACACGACCAGCGGCGAGGTTTTGCTCGAAGCGAATTCGGAAATCACGGCCGACAAGGTCGCGAAGATTCTCGAATCCGGCGTGGTTGAGATGAACGTGTTCTTCCCGGAACGTGACGACGTGGGCACCGTGATAAGCCAGACGCTGCGGCGCGATTCGGTCACGACGCCTTCGGAAGCGCTGATCGAGATTTACCGCAAGCTGCGGCCCGGCGATCCGCCGACGCTGGACACGGCAACCGCTCTCTTTCAGGGAATGTTCTTTGACCCGCGCAAGTATGACTTCTCGCGCGTGGGCCGGCTGAAGTTCAACATCAAGCTGTTTGAGAACCAGGAAGCGACCAGTCTTGAGCAGCGGACGCTTGATCCGAACGATTTTTACGCGACGATCAAGTACCTGCTGAAGCTCCGCAAGAATATCGGCGCGGTCGACGACATCGATCACCTGGGCAATCGCCGCGTGCGCGCGGTCGGCGAACTGCTGGAAAACCAGTTCCGCATTGGCCTGGTGCGCATGGAGCGGGCCATTAAAGAAAAGATGTCCGTGTACCAGGAGATGTCGACGGCCATGCCGCACGACCTCGTCAACGCGAAGCCTGTGATGGCTGCGATCCGCGAGTTTTTCGGATCGTCGCAGCTCTCGCAGTTCATGGACCAGACAAACCCGCTGTCGGAAATTACGCACAAGCGGCGTCTGTCGGCTCTTGGGCCGGGCGGCTTGTCGCGTGAACGCGCTGGATTCGAGGTGCGAGACGTGCACCCGACGCACTACGGCCGTATCTGCCCGATTGAAACGCCGGAAGGTCCGAATATCGGACTGATCTCGTCGCTCAGCTGCTTTGCGCGTATTAACGACTACGGCTTTATCGAGTCGCCGTACCGCAAGGTTAAGGGCGCTCGGATCATTGATTATGTGCAGGTCGTGAACGCCGGCGATAGCGACTTCAAGGTCGGCGATCACGCGGAAAAAACCGAGATCGAAAAGCTCAATGGCGAACTGAAAGACAAACGGAAGAAGCCGATCGAAATCGATCCATTCTCGTTCTACCTGTCCGCGTGGGAAGAAGACCGCCACGTGATCGCGCAGGCGAACGTGGAGCTTGACGACAAGGGCCGCATCGCTACGGAACTGGTGAACGCCCGCAAACAGGGCAACTTCGTGCTGGTGAATCGCGATGAGGTCGACTATGTCGACGTTAGCCCGAAGCAACTCGTATCGGTCGCAGCGTCTCTGGTGCCGTTCCTGGAGCACGACGACGCGAACCGCGCTTTGATGGGCGCGAACATGCAGCGCCAGTCGGTGCCGCTGCTGCGTGCGCAGGCTCCGATCGTTGGAACCGGCATGGAAGGCGTGACGGCGCGCGATTCGGGCGCTGTGATTCTCGCCAAGCGCAACGGCATAATCGACTCGGTGGACTCGGAACGAATCATCGTGCGCGTCGAAGGCGAGCATCATCCGATGCAGCTGTCGCGTGAAGTTGGCAGCGATATTTATCAGCTGACGAAGTTCAAGCGCTCGAACCAGAACACTTGTATCAACCAGAAGCCGATCGTGAAGAAAGGCCAGCGGGTTGTAAAAGGCCAGGTCATTGCCGACGGGCCCTGCACGGACTTCGGCGAGTTGGCTCTTGGACGCAACGTGCTCGTGGCCTTCATGCCGTGGCGCGGCTACAACTTTGAGGATGCGATTCTCGTCTCCGAAAAGATGGTGAAGGAGGACTACTACACCTCCGTCCACATCGAGGAGTTTGAGCTCGAAGCAAGAGACACGAAGCTTGGGCCGGAGGAAGTCACCCGCGACATTCCGAACGTCAGTGAGTCGACGCTGCGCAATCTGGACGAGGCGGGCGTGATCCGCATCGGCGCCAGCATCAAGCAGGGCGACATCATCGTCGGCAAAGTGACGCCGAAGGGTGAAACGCAGCTCACGCCGGAAGAGAAGTTGCTGCGCGCGATCTTCGGCGAGAAGGCCGGCGACGTGCGCGATGCTTCGCTCTACTGCCCACCGGGAATTGAAGGCGTGGTGGTGGATGTGAAGATCTTCTCGCGCAAGGGCCAGGAAAAGGACGAGCGTGCCAAGACGATCGAGGCGAATCAGGTCGCGAAGCTCGAAAAGAACCTTTCGGACGAAATCCGGATTCTGACCGACGAGCGCCTGAAGCGTTTGGAGGCCTTGCTGGGCGGCAAGGAAGTGCAGGCTGACCTGCACGACGAGCGCACCAACAAGCGCCTTCTGACCAAGGACACGATTCTGGACCGCGACACGATCGAGCGCATCTCGACGCGCAACCTGAAGCGCATCAAGTACGCCGATAAAGACCCGCGGGTAAATGAGCAGATCGACGAGATCGAGGGGATGACCTCGCGCCAGATCGACGTGCTCAAGAAGATCGTTAACGAGAAGAAAGACAAGCTGACCAAGGGCGATGAACTGCCGCCGGGCGTGATCAAGCTGGTGAAGGTTTATATCGCGATGAAGCGCAAGCTGAGCGTCGGCGACAAGATGGCCGGACGCCACGGGAACAAGGGCGTGATCGCGCGCATTCTGCCGGAAGAGGACATGCCGTACCTCGAGGATGGAACGCCGGTCGAGATCGTTTTGAACCCGCTCGGCGTGCCAAGCCGTATGAACGTCGGCCAGATTCTTGAGACGCACCTCGGCTGGGCCGGCTTTGAGCTGGGCCAGAAGATCACCGAACTGCTGAAGCAGAACACACGCTCGGAAGCGATTCGGCGCGATCTGAAGGCGCTGTTCAAGGACACGGTGCTCGCTGACACGATTGCCGACATGAGCGAAGACGAACTGGAAGCGGTCGCGCCCACGCTCACGAAGGGCGTATTCATGGGCTCGGCCGTGTTTGACGGCGCTCGCGAAACGGAGATCAAGGCTCTGCTGGAGCGCGCGGGGCTGCCCACGTCCGGCAAGACCACGCTGCGCGACGGCATGACCGGCGAGACCTTTGAACAGCCGATCACGGTTGGCTACATCTACATGCTGAAGCTGTCGCACCTGGTGGACGACAAGATTCACGCGCGTTCCATCGGGCCGTATTCGCTTATCACCCAGCAGCCGCTGGGCGGCAAGGCGCAATTCGGCGGACAGCGTTTCGGCGAGATGGAAGTCTGGGCGCTGGAAGCGTATGGCGCAGCCTTCATTCTTCAGGAATTGCTGACCGCCAAATCAGATGACGTTTACGGACGCACCAAAATCTACGAGGCCATCGTCAAAGGCGAGGCCGCGATGGAGCCGGGCGTGCCGGAATCGTTCAACGTACTGATTCGCGAATTGCAGGCGCTTTGCCTGGATGTGGAATTGATCAAGGCTATGGAGAAGAAGCCCATGGCCGTAGCAGCGGATTAAGGCGGTTCCCGGTTCTCAGTTCCCAGTTCTCAGCGATTTCGCAGCAAGCTGAGCAGGACTTGGAGCCGGGAAGACGCCAGTAAAAGTTCATGTAATTGGCCCACGCGACATTTGCTCTCGACGTCGCGGCAAAGGGCAACGACTCAATCCGGTTCTTACTGAGAACCGGGAACTGAGAACTGAAATTGAGGGCCGCGAGCGGCGGCGTTATTGCCGAGGAAAGCGGAGGCACATGTTTCGTTCGAGCCCTTTTGATTTGGCAAATCCCGTTGCCGACTTTGACGCCATTCGCATCAGTCTGGCATCTCCCGAGAAGATCCGGAGCTGGTCGCACGGGGAAGTAACCAAACCGGAAACCATCAACTACCGCACCTTCAAGCCGGAGCGCGACGGCCTCTTCTGCGCGCGAATTTTTGGCCCGGTGACGGATTGGGAGTGCCTCTGCGGCAAGTACAAGCGCATGAAGCACCGCGGAGTGATCTGCGACAAGTGCGGCGTGGAAGTCACGTTGTCGAAAGTGCGCCGCGAGCGCCTCGGCCATATCGAGCTGGCTTCGCCCTGCTCGCACGTCTGGTTCTTCAAGGGACTGCCCAGCCGCATCGGGCATCTCCTCGATATTTCGCTGCGTGATCTCGAAGCGATTCTTTACTTCGAAGCGTATGTGGTCGTCGATCCGGGCGATGCGGCGGTCAAAGATCGCGAGGTCATCAAGGACGAAGCCAAGTTCCGCGAACTCGACCAGCAGTTCCGGCCGACGGGTTTCAAAGCCATGATGGGCGCGGAAGCGATCAAAGAGCTTCTCAAGCGCATTGAAGTCGATGGGCTGTCGGTCGAACTGCGCGAGAAGATGAAGACTGAAACCTCGCTGCAGAAGCGCCTGAAGTATGCCAAGCGGCTAAAAGTAGTCGAGGCATTCCGCAAGAGTGGCAATAAGCCGCAGTGGATGATTCTCGACGTGCTGCCGGTGATTCCACCGGAGTTGCGGCCCCTTGTTCCACTCGACGGCGGGCGCTTTGCTACGTCGGATTTGAACGACCTGTATCGCCGCGTCATCAACCGTAACAACCGGTTAAAGAAGCTGATGGATCTCCACGCTCCCGAAGTGATCGTGCGCAACGAAAAGCGCATGCTCCAGGAAGCGGTGGACGCGCTGTTCGATAATGGCCGCCGTGGCCGCGTACTGCGCGGCGCCAACAATCGTCCGCTGAAGTCACTGAGCGATACGCTCAAGGGCAAGCAGGGACGCTTCCGCCAGAACCTGCTCGGCAAGCGCGTGGACTACTCCGGCCGTTCGGTCATCGTGGTCGGACCCGAACTCAAGCTGCACCAGTGTGGGTTGCCGAAGAAGATGGCGCTCGAACTGTTTAAGCCGTTTATTTATCACCGGCTCGAACAGACCGGCAATTGCACCACCATCAAGCAGGCCAAGGAAATGGTGGAGCAGCAGGAGCCGATTGTTTGGGACATCCTGGAAGAAGTCATTAAAGATCATCCGGTTATGCTGAACCGCGCACCAACCCTTCACCGCCTCGGCATTCAGGCGTTTGAGCCGGTGCTGGTAGAAGGCAAGGCCATCAAGATCCATCCGCTCGTCTGCACGGCGTTCAACGCCGACTTCGACGGCGATCAGATGGCGGTTCATATTCCGCTATCGCCAGAGGCTCAGGTTGAAGCCAGCGTCTTGATGTTGTCATCGCACAACATTCTGTCGCCCGCGTCAGGACAGCCCATCACCGTGCCCACGCAGGACATGGTGCTTGGTCTCTATTACCTGACAAAAGGCAAGCCAGGCGCCAAGGGAGAAGGGCGTTCGTTCGCAAATATTGACGACGTCGTGATCGCGCTCGAAATGGGCGAAGTCGAAACGCTGACCCCGATTCGTCTGCGCTTCACCGGCCAGGTCATTGATCTGACGCAGGCCTATGACGATCAGGACATCAACCACACCGATCCGGTTGAGTTCGACCGGGAGTACATCAATACGACAGTTGGTCGCGCGATTCTGAACGACCATCTGCCGAAGGCGGCGGGCGTCAACATTTCGATGCCTTACATCAACGGCTTGCTCAAGAAAAAAGGCATTGGGCAGCTGGTGAATTACTGCTACCTGCAATATGGCCTTGAAACCACGGTCAAAATGCTCGACGAGATCAAGTCGCTTGGTTTTCGCTATGCAACCAAGTCTGGTCTCTCGATCGGCATCGACGACATGGTCATCCCGGACAACAAGAAGACGCTGGTGAAGGACGCCGACAAGTCGGTCATCGCGGTTCAACAGCAATACCTTGACGGCGCCATCACCAACGGCGAACGCTACAACAAGGTGATCGAAATCTGGTCGGCGATCACGGAGAAAGTTGCCGACGAAATGTTCGGCCAAATGCAGCGGCGCGACAAGGAAGGCGAACTCAATCCGATTTACGTCATGGCCGACTCGGGCGCTCGCGGATCAAAACAGCAGATTCGCCAGCTCTCCGGCATGCGCGGATTGATGGCCAAGCCGACGGGCGAAATCATCGAGACGCCAATCACGGCGAACTTCCGTGAAGGGTTGACGGTGCTCGAATACTTCATCTCGACGCACGGCGCCCGCAAGGGATTGGCCGACACGGCGCTCAAGACCGCCGATTCGGGCTACCTGACGCGGCGTCTGGTCGACGTGGCGCAGGACGTGATCATCAGCGAGTACGACTGCGGCACCGTTGACGGCATTTACGTCTCAGGTATCGTCGAAGCCGGCGAGATTATCGAGCCGTTGCGCGACCGAATTGTTGGCCGCGTGTCACTCGAAAAGATCAAAGACTACGACGGACAGGTGGTCGTCGACATCAACCATGAAATTACCGAGGAACTGGCGGGAGCGATTCAGGCGGCCGGTATCGAGCGCGTGAAAATTCGCTCGGTGCTGACCTGCGAATCGAAGCGCGGCGTCTGCGTGATGTGCTACGGACGCAACCTGGCCTCCGGACGTCTCGTCGAACTCGGCGAAGCGACCGGCGTCATCGCGGCGCAGTCGATTGGCGAACCTGGAACGCAGCTCACAATGCGCACCTTCCACATCGGTGGTACGGCCTCGCGAGTTTCGGAACAGTCGCGCCTCGATGCGAAGTCGAACGGTCTGGTGCGCTTCATCAACCTGCAAACCGTTAAGTCAAAGAGCGGCGACTTAGTGGTTATGAATCGCCAAGGCTCGATCGCGGTGGTCGACGAAAAGGGCCGCGAGCGCGAGCGTTATGCGGTTGTGTACGGCGCAAAGGTAAAGGTGACTGATGGCGGTCCGGTTCAGCTTGGCCAGGTTCTGGTCGAGTGGGATCCGTACACCTTCGCGATCCTAACCGAAATTGGTGGTACGGCGCAGTTCAAAGACCTGCAGGAAGGGATCACGCTCCACGAAGAAGTGGACGAGGTCACCGGCCTGTCGCGTCACGTGGTTGCCGATTCGCCCGACGAGAAGCGCCAGCCCGCGATCGTGATCAAGGGCAAGGCGAGCAAGCGCTACCTGATGCCGTCACGCGCTCACCTTATGGTGCAGGACGGAGACACGGTATTCCCCGGCGATGTGCTGGCGAAGATCCCGCGCGAAACGACGAAGACCAAGGACATCACGGGCGGTCTGCCGCGCGTGGTGGAATTGTTCGAGGCTCGCAAGCCGCGCGAAACGGCGGTCATCAGCGAAATCGATGGCACGGTCCGCTTCGGCGAAGTTGCCAAGGGCCAGCGCAAACTCTACGTCACGGCCGACAACGGCACCGAAAAGGAATATTCGGTTCCGCGCGGCGTCCACATTAACGTGCAGGAAGGCGAGCGCGTGAAGGCTGGCGAGCCGCTTATGGATGGGCCGCTCAACCCGCACGATATTCTGGCAGTGCTTGGTGAGAAAGAATTGCAGTCTTACCTGGTGAACGAAATCCAGGAAGTTTACCGGCTGCAAGGCGTGAACATTTCCGACAAGCACATCGAGGTGATTGTGCGCCAGATGATGCGCTGGGTAAAGGTCGAAGACGTGGGCGACACGGCGTTCCTGCTCGAACAGCAGGTCGATAAGTTCCGCTTCCACGAGGAGAACGAGCGGGTGATCGCGCAGGGCGGCAAGCCGGCTACCGGCCGGCCGCTGCTGCTCGGAATCACCAAGGCGTCGCTCTCCACCGACTCGTTCATCTCCGCCGCCTCCTTCCAGGAGACGACGCGCGTGCTGACCGAGGCTTCGATTCAGGGAGCCGTCGATCATTTGCGCGGGCTGAAGGAGAACGTGATCGTGGGCCGTTTGATTCCCGCCGGCACCGGCATGGAGTACTACCGCAACGTGCGTCTCTCTCCAGAGATGGAAGAGGCTGCCAGCAAGGTGCAGGAGGAAGTTTCGCAGGCATACGAAGAGGCCGAGCGTGCGCTCGAACTCATGCGGCATGAAGGCGAGACCGAAGAACTCGCAGCGGAGTAAGGCGAACCGAGATAACCATAGGGGCGACATAAGTCGCCCCTTATTTTTCGGACGAATGTT
>JBAWAI010000342.1:0-13537 GCA_049589215.1 Terriglobales bacterium
GCCTTCATCGGAGCGCAAGTGCTCGATTCGGAATCGCTGGCTGCGGGTTTCGAGCGGGGCTTTGACGTCTACGATTCCGACTTTCACCAGCGCGCGCCGGGTGAGGATCGTTACAAGACCATCGAGCGCCGGGCGGAAGATGTGGCTAACCGGGCAATGGGGTGGCTTAGCCGTCATCAGCAGGGGCCTTTTTTCATATGGATGCACTTTTATGATCCGCATGAGCCCTATGACCCGCCCGAGCCGTTCAAGAGTCACTTTGCGGCTGAACCGTATGACGGCGAGATTGCCTATACGGATTCGGTGATCGGCAGTGTGCTCGAGGTGTTGCAGCGTCACGGGTTCTATTACAGTTGCGTCATTGCGGTTGCCGCCGATCATGGAGAAGCGTTTGGGGAGCATGGCGAACAGCATCATGGGATGTTTCTCTATGACGAAACCATTCACGTTCCATTTCTGCTTAAACTGCCAGGAGAACGCCTTGCGGGGAAGCGGGTAGACGAACGAGTGGCGCTTGCCGCAATGGCACCGACATTGCTTGAAGTGGCTGGAGTGGCGGCTCCTGCGACCATGCAAACCCGCTCGCTTTTGGCGCTGGCAGAGACACCGAAGAATGATGAGAAGGGCGCAAAAAAGCGGCTGGAGGAGCAGCCGATCTATTCCGAGACGAACTACAACCACCGCACTTTCGGTTGGGCCGTATTACGCTCGTGGCGAGAAGGGAAGTACCTCTACGTTGAGGCGCCGAAACCTGAACTCTACGATCAGACGAGTGATCCTGGGGCGAACCACAACATTGCAGCGACGTCGCAGGCGACCGCTGACACATTGCAGGCGCAACTAGAAAGCTTTTGGAAAAAGAATAGCGCGGGTGACGCGACGCCGCCAACCCTCAATCAGAGCCAGGAGGCAACGTTGCGCGCGCTTGGCTACCTGCCGGGGAGCAACTCGAATAAGGCACGTGAACTCGCGGCTGTCGATCCAAAGGACAAGGTTCAGGTTGGGGCCAAGTTTCATCACGCGCTTACAAGCAAAGACGAGGACCGCTACGATGACGCCATAGCCGACCTCGAGGATGTGATCCGGATGGATCCTGATTTGGGGGCCGCTTACCTGGAGTTGGGTGGCGTGTATGGCATCCGCAATCAGTATGATCTGGCGTTACCGATGCTGCGCAAAGCGGCGGAAATAATGCCGGATTCTGGCAGTGCCCACTTTCAATTAGGGCTGGTGCTGGTCAGGATGCGCCAGTGGGACGCGGCGTTGCCGGAAATGCGGGCGGCTGTTGCATGCACACCACAGTCATTTCTTTTCCACCTTGATCTGGCGTCCGTGCTTACCCAGCAGAAAAAGATATCGGAAGCGAAGGATGAGTACGAGAAGGCGCTGGCGATCAAGCCGGAGGATTTCGAAGCGAATTTCATTTATGGGCAGTTACTGCTGCGCGAAGGTCTCGCAGACGCGGCACTCCGAAGATTGGCGCTGGCCGCGAAGTCCAATCCCGAATCGGCGGATGCTCATAGTTTCCTTGCGCAAGCGTACGAGAAGCTCGGCCGCACGGTCGACGCGAACGAAGAGCGCGAGAAGGCGGCACGACTGAAGGCGCAACCCTCTCAGCAAGCTCCCCAATAGGGCAAACCTTGCGATTCGCGCAGCATAGTGAGCGTGTCTGCACTTTCGCAGTCGAGCCTATTTCTCTCCCGCTTTTGTCTTTTCTTTCTTGGCATCGTCGGCGCGGCCGAGGTGGTCGTAGGCTTGCGCCAAGGCCGCGTGGGCAGCGGCGAATCCAGGCAGGCGGTTGGTGGCGATCTCAAGGTGCACGGCGGCAGTTTTGAAGTCGCCGGTCTTCAGCAACGTCGCGCCCGTCTCGTAGTGCGCCCAGCCCGAATCGGGTTGAAAGCCGACTGCCTTGTGGAGGTGCTTCACCGCATCGGCATATTGCCCTTTTTCAGCCAGCGCCACTCCGAGCGTGTACTCGGCCTGGTAGAGGTTGGCATCGCTCGCCACCACAGGACTGAGCGCGGTTACGGCGCGATCGGCTTTTGAGGGCGCAAGCAGCGATGGCGCGGCGTCGAGCACTTTGTTGGCAGTCGCAATCTTGTCTTTCGGGTCTGTTCCCGAAACTACAGTCGTCGCGCTTGATGAGGATTGCAGGCCCACATATCCGAGTGACGCCAACTTTTGCATTTCCGAGGTGCTCAGTTCGGACGACGATTTGCCGCTCTGCCCGCTGAACCGACGATCGAAGTTGTCAAGTTGCGAGGCCATGGTGTCGAGCGTGGCCTTTGAACTCGCCGCCAGGTTGTGAGCCGCGGCGGGGTCGGCCGTCAGGTCGTAGAGTTCAGGCTTGGGCGCTCGAACATAGAGATACTTCCCGGCGCGCCAGGATTCCAGAGCGCTCCAGCCAAAGCCGCGTTGCGAAAGGTCGCTGCGCGAATAAACTGGCTGGTCCGATCCGCCTCCCGATTTCGCAACTCGCAACAGCGACTGCCCCTGCATCTGCGACGGCACAGGGATGCCGGCGATCTCGAGCACGGTGGGTGCAACGTCCACCAATCGCACCTTGGCGCTCACTTTGGCTGCGGGCTGGGCTTCAGGCAGCTTGATGAGCAGCGGCACGTGAATGGTTTCGTCGTAGAGAAAAATGCCATGCGTGTCTTCGCCATGCGCGCCCAGGCTCTGGCCATGGTCGGCAACCACAATGATCGCGGTGCTTGTGTCGACCTTGTTCGTCTTCAACGCCGCCAGCAGCCTGCCGACCGCGGCGTCATCGGCTGCAATCGCCGCGCTGTAAGAAGAAGCGTGCGCCGCGCTCGTGTCGCCGATGTGCACCCACAAAAAGAACGGACCCTGCGCATTCTTGTTCAACCACGCGACGGCGTGCGCAGCTACCTCGGCTCCACTGCGCTCGATAACTGGAGGCTTAGTGTCACCCGGAATCACAGGACGAAAGCCTGCGTCATAGCTCTGAAAGCCACGATCAAAGCCTTGTGCCAGGCCGTTCCAGGGGTCGAGATCGATCGATCCGACAAAGGCCGCCGTTTTGTAGCCCTGACCTTTCAGAATGTCAGGCAGAAATGGCAGGGAAGAACCGAGCGAGCCGCCGATTTCGCTCATCCCAGTCGTCTGTGGGTACGAGCCCGAAAATATCGTCGCATGCGAAACGACTGTGCCAGGCGCCTGCGCATAGGCGTGCTCGAAAACGATGCTCTCGGAGGCGAGATGGTTGAGGTTCGGTGTCGTTGCACCCTTGCCGCCAAGAAAGCTCATGCGGTCGGCGCGAACCGAATCCAGTGTGATGAGAACGACGTTGGGTTTCGCGGCCGCCAGGGCGGGAGTAACCATGGAAAACAAGAGGCCAAGAAAAGCCAGACAGGTGCTGGCGATGAATCTTCGTATCATGACAGTAAGTGTAAAGGCTGGGCCGCCGTTCGCCAAAGGGCGACAGAATTCAGCTTGCCGCCGTCACTGCGGCACTGCCCGCGCGAGGGCATCCCGCAGCTCGCTGGCCTTGAAGCCGAACGGCCCGGGCCTGCTCTTGTAAGCTACGCGTCCTTTTGAATCGATCAGGTAGAGCCGGTCGGGCCAGGCGGTATATGCACTTTCTGTGCCGTTGCCGAACTCGTCGAGCACCGCGGCAGGCTTGATCCCCAGCTTGCTGACGCACGCCCCGGCGACCAAGGCTCTCTCTTCTTCACTCTTCGGGCTGGCAAAGACCACGCTGTCCCTGAGGTTGCTTTGCATCTGCCAGACATCGCTCGGATGTGCCTCGGTGATGTAGACCACGACGAAGTCGACCTTTCCGCGGTACTGGTCATAGAGTTCGTTCAGGGCGGGAACCTCCCGCCGGAAGGGCGGTCAGGTATAGCTTCCAAAAATCAATGCGACGGGCCGGCCCTTCGCGGTCAAGGCCGAGAGTTGAATGGAGCCGCTCTTGTCGATCTTTGACAAAGAAAAATCGGGTGCAAGATCTCCTGGCTTTAGACCGCCGGCGCGTGCTCGCGTCCAAAGGCCCTCGAACGGGAACGCAAGAAACGCGACCGGGCCCGGGATGCGCGCCATGATTCCAGCGAACGTTTCCGGCGGCTGCCGCATCGCCGCATAGATCAATGCGCAACCGCAGAGCCAGACGGTCACCAGTAAAATCGATCCTCGGAAAAGGGCCTTTTTCATGCCGACTCGAGACGCGGCGAGCGCATCCCGCGACTACTAAGATAACCCGTCTGCCCCTCACTCCGCCAAAAACTCTAGCGTGACCTTGAGCCGGTTACCCCAGTCAAAATCTGCCCGTTTCTGGGGGCTTTGCTGGTAAACTTAATTATTCCCTGGCACCATTCGCCAGCAGACTGGCTCACTGCCGCCTTCGCGCATTTGACCTGAATAAATTGACCGTACTAACCAAAAAATATGTGTGGCTGGCGTGCCTGCTCGTCGTGTGTTTGGCGGGTTTGCTCTCTCTGCCTTCCTGCGAGCGCGCGCATGGAGCCTCGCAGCCCAGGAAGATGATCGTGATCGGCGTCGACGGGCTCGACCCCGACCTGCTGACCAAATTCATGGCCGACGGCAAGATGCCCAACTTTGCCAAACTGGCCGCCCAGGGCTCGTTTCGGCGGTTGACCACGAGTATTCCTCCGCAAAGTCCGGTGGCCTGGTCGAATCTGATTACCGGTCTGAATGCCGGCGGGCATGGAATTTTTGATTTCATCCACCGCGATCCGAAGACTCTTGACCCTTATTTTTCGACCTCGAAGGTCGAAGGCCCGGCGCACACTTTCAATCTTGGCAAATGGGTGATTCCACTCGGCAGCGGCTCAGCCGAACAGTTGCGCCATGGCGCGGCTTTCTGGGAGATTCTCGACCAGAATCATATTCACAACTTCATCTATCGCATCCCGGCCAACTTCCCGCCGATTGACGCCAAGGGCAAGACGCTCTCCGGCATGGGGACGCCCGACCTGCGCGGCACTTACGGCACGTTCACGTTCTATACCGACGACGCTACCGCCGCGGTCGGCGCGGTCGAAGGTGGAGAGATTGTGCAGGTGGAAGTCAAAAACAATCGTGTCGCCACCAACCTGCTCGGGCCGAACAATACGTTTTTGAAAGACGCTCCACCTGCCACCGAGCCCTTTACGGTTGACGTCGATCCGCTTGAGCCGGTCGCCCGCATTGAATTACAGGGGCAAAAGTTCGTGTTGAAGGAAGGCGAGTGGACGGGCTGGCTGCCGGTCGAGTTTCAACTTATGCCGGTGATCGGCAACGTGAAGGGGATCTGCCGCTTTTATCTCAAGCAGGCGCACCCGCGATTCCAGCTTTATGTATCGCCTATCAACATCGATCCGGCTAACCCGGCGCTGCCCATTTCGACCCCGTCGAGCTATTCGCGCGATCTCGCGAAAGAGATTGGCGAATATCACACCCAAGGCATCGCGGAAGACACCAAGGCGCGCATGTCCAGCGTGCTCGACGACAAGGAGTATCTCGAACAATCCCGCACTGTGCTGGCCGAACACCGGCGCGCCTTCGACGCGGAGTTCCCCAAATTTCATGATGGTCTTTTCTTCTTTTATTTCTCGAGCCTCGATCTCAACGCGCACATGCTGTGGCGGCTGACTGACCCGCAGAGCCCGCTTTATGACGCCGCGGCGGCCGCGCAAAACGGCGGAGCGCTCGAAGAATTCTATGAGCAGATCGATCAGGTGCTGGGCGAAATCATGCCGACGCTCGACGACAACACGACGCTGCTCGTGCTGTCAGACCATGGCTTCGCGCCCTACCATCGTTCGTTCAACCTGAATACCTGGCTGTGGAACAACGGCTACATCACGCGAAAGCCGGACGCAACGGGCGATCCGAACGCGCCCTTCGCCGGCGTCGATTGGAGCCGCACGCGCGCCTACGGAATGGGATTGAACGGCCTCTACGTGAATATGAAAGGCCGGGAAACAAACGGCATTGTCGATCCGGCGCAGGGCGATGCCCTGATGCGCGAGATTCGCGATAAACTTCTCGCCGTTCGCGACCCGAAAGACAATTCGCAGGTGATTACCCGCATCGATCTGGCCAGCGAGGTGTATCAGGGGCCCTACGCGCGCACCGGTCCGGACGCGATTATCGGCTACAACCGCGGATATCGCGCGGGATGGACCACTATTCTCGGTGCGTTTCCCGCTGACGCGCTGGAAGACAACATGAATCCCTGGAGCGGCGATCACTGCATGGATTACACCAAGGTTCCGGGCGTGCTTTTGAGCAATCGCAAGATTGCGGCCGACGCGCCGGCGCTCACCGACATTGCGCCGACGATTCTTGCCGAGTATGGCATTGCGAAAAGGGAAGAGATGAAGGGCCAGTCGGTGTTTCAGGCGCGCTGAGAAAACCTTAGATGACAAAGAAGAGACAGGGGAGATCATGTTCGGTTCACACAAAGTAAAGATTGAAGGCGAACTGCTCGAGAAGGTCAAGCAGTGTTCGGACGCAGCCGGATACGAATCGATTGATGAGTTCGTCATCCACATGCTCGAAAAAGAAACCAATAAAATCCTGCCGCCGGAAGAGAGCAATACTTCAAGAGAAGATATTCAGAAGCGGCTGCGCGGGCTGGGGTACATCGAGTAGCTTGGCCATCCTCTCACAACCAATAGCGGCCTCGGCGCCGCGCTGCGCGGTCTGGGCAGTGCCGAATCTGGCGCTGTTCGTGGCCTCCTGGCTGACGAGTCCGCTCGCCATCGTCATCGCTCTCTCAGTCGTGATCGGACTGCTGATGATTGTTCTGTTCGGCTATACCTCCGACCAGAAAGCGATCGCTGTCGCGAAAGATCAGCTGAAGGCACACTTGCTGGCGGTGCGTCTGTATCGCGATCAGTTGCACGTCGTCATGGGCTCCTACGGCAAGGTGTTGCGTGGCACGGGGCGCTATCTGAAACTCGCGTTCAAGCCGCTGCTCTACGTCATCATCCCCATCACGCTGATGATCGTCTGGCTTGATCGATCGCTGGGCTTGACGGCGATCCAGGCGAACGCGCCCTTTCTGCTGACGGCACGCGTGAATAACGCCGGCGCGCTCGACAATATTTCGATCGATCTGCCTCCCGGCATTTCCGCGAGCGCACCGCCGGTGCACGTGGCCGCCGATAACGAAGTGGTGTGGAGGCTCGTTGCCAGCCAGGATGGCGCGTACGATGTAAACATCGCTGCCGGCGGCCAAAGCGTGACCAAGACGGTGCGCGTAACGTCGCAACTGGCACAGCTTTCGCCCGAGCGTTTGCGCGACCATTTCTGGGAGAGAATGTTCTCCTCAGGAGAATCGGCTCTGCCCGCGAATAGCGCGGTGGAGTCGGTCACGGTCGATTATCCCGAGCGCAATATACCGCTCGGCATCGCCGGGTATGAGATGAACTGGATCTGGCTGTTCTTCATCCTTTCGATGATTGCCGGATTTATTTTCAAGGAACTTTTGGGGATCGAAGTATGAGCAGATTATGTAGCGCGGAAACTCCTGTCCGCGCGTTGGGATCGAATAGAAAGCCGCACTCGAGCAAAGTGTCCGCGGGCAATAATTCCCGCGCCGCATGGATAATTTTGCTCGCCGTTATCCTGTTGCCGGTCGCCGCCCACGCGTACGCCGGGCCGGGCGCGGGTTTTGCCGTGCTCTCGTCATTCTGGGCGATCTTCGTCGCCTTTCTCTATTCGTTTTATGCGCTGGCCACCTGGCCGGTCCGCCAGTTGTTTCGTTTTTTCCGCCGCCGCAACGCTTATGGCAAAGCGGTGTTCAACCGCGCCGTGATCCTCGGCTTCGACGGCATGGATCCCGAACTCGCCGAACGCTTCATGAATGAAGGCCGGCTTCCGAATCTCTCCAGGCTGCGCGACAAAGGCACCTTCAGCAAGCTGCGCACCACGTTTCCGGCGATCTCTCCCGTCGCCTGGTCGACGTTCCTGACCGGAGTCAATCCCGGTAAGCACAACATCTACGATTTTCTCGCCTGCGATCGAAATCACTATCTGCCCTTCCTCTCCTCGGCGGAAATCAAGGGACCGAAGCGGCAAATCAAGATCGGCAAGTATTCCATCCCGTTTGGCAAAACTGAAATCAAAGGCATGCGGAAAGGAACACCGTTCTGGCACTGGCTGGGCAAAGCCGGCATCTTCAGTTCGGTGATCCGCGTTCCGGTGACGTTTCCGCCGGAGAAATTTCAGGGCGTGCTGCTTTCAGGCATGTGCGTGCCCGACCTCAAAGGCAGCCAGGGTACGTTCTGCCTATGCACGACGCGGGCGTTGGGAGATAAGTTTCGCGAAGGCGGAGTGCGTGCGCCCATCGAGCGCAGGAATGGCTCTTTCCGCGCCTATGTTCCGGGCCCTGATAACCCCCTCGCGGAATCTGCGGGACACGAAATGCGGGTGGACTACGAAATTAAGCCGGACGTCGCCGCGCAAACGGCGCGCCTGACCGTGGGCTCGGAAAAATTCACGCTGAAAGTCGGCGAATATTCCGAGTGGATTCCGATCGAATTCAAAGCCGGCCTCGGCTTCAACGCGCACGGCATCTGCCGCTTCTATCTCAAGGAAGTTGCGCCCGAGGTCGAAGTCTACGTAACGCCCGTCAACATCGATCCCGGCCATCCCGATCTTCCGATCTCGCACCCCGTCACGTATTCGATTTATCTCGCGAAGCTCTACGGCGCGTTCGCAACGCTGGGCCTTGCTGAAGACACCTGGGCGCTCAACGAGCACGTGCTCGACGACGACGCTTTCCTCATGCAGGCCTATGGCAATCACGAAGACCGCGAGAAGATGCTCTTCGACGCGCTCGACAAGACTCGCCAGGGACTCTGTACCTGCGTCTTCGATACCACCGACCGCATTCAGCACATGTTTTGGCGCTATCTCGAAGAGGATCATCCGGCGGCGCGCGACGTGCCAAAGTCAGAACGTCGCGAGGTGATTCAGGACCTTTACCAGCGCATGGACAAGCTCATCGGCCGCGTGATGGAAAAAATCGATGACGATACGCTGCTCTTGGTGATCTCCGATCACGGCTTCAAGTCGTTCGCGCGCTGCATGAACCTGAATGCGTGGCTGCATCAGAACGGCTACCTCGCGCTCAAAGACGGAAAGACCGAAAGCGGCGACTGGTTCGAAGACGTCGACTGGTCGCGCACCCGCGCCTACACCATGGGCCTCAACGGCCTCTACCTGAATCTCAAAGGCCGCGAAAAGCAGGGAACTGTGGACCCGAGCGAGGCCGAGGCGCTCAAAGCAGAAATCAAACAGAAGTTGGATGGTCTGGTCGATCCTGCGTCCGGCACAGTAGGCATCACCGGTGTGTTCCTGACCAGCAATGTCTATCGCGGCCCCTACTCCGAAAACGCGCCCGACATTCTCGTGGGCTACGGCGCGGGCTATCGCGCATCGTGGGATTCGGTGATGGGCAAAGTGACGACTCAGATCTTCGAAGACAACATGAAGGCCTGGAGTGGCGATCACTGCATCGATCCGCGGCTGGTGCCGGGCGTACTATTTTCCAGCCACAAATTCATCGAGGCGAAGCCTGCAATCGTCGACGTGGCGCCGACCATCTTGAAGCTGTTTGGTCTGTCGCTACCCTCGCATTTTGATGGCAAGCCGTGGGATCTGGCTCCGAAGGCGATGGCCACGAAGGCGCCGGCCGTTACTCCGGCGACGTAGATCAGAAATTAAATTTGAAGTTGGCTCTAAGGTTTGTCCGGCGTTAATCCTGAGATTCGTGTCAGGATCAGTTCTCTGGGTTCGCTCTCAGCCGCATAGTGAGCCAGATGACGCATGCCAGCATACCGCACCAGCCGAGCGTTCTGACGATTGCCGCAATCGTGGTGTCATACCGCAACACTCCGAGACTCGTAAAAATTGTGTTCCAGTCATGCTCGACGAAATCGGGATCGCCCGTTGTCACGAGCGGCAAAACCATGGCTCGGGCATCCGCCATGTAGGTCGCGGTATAAAGCCAGTTCTCAAAAAAGAAAAACAGACAGAAGACAAACGCCCCGGCTTGCCGCTGGTAGAAGAAGTACGTTGCCAGCAGGAATGGCACGGCCCACTGGAGGATCGTCCCTCCCCAAAGGCACATCGTCGCGCCGCACCAGCTGAAAAGAAGATGTCCGCCCTCGTGCACCACCAGATTCGCGGAGTCGATGAACAGGTAGCCGCCGTGCATGCGGAACGCATACGTCAGGAAGAACGCGTAAAAGGCCAGCCACGCGATCACCGTCCAACGCGGCATCGGACGCCACGCTTCGCGCTCGCCCGCCAACTCCGCAATCGCCTGCGCAAACTCGCTCATCATCATTCATTCTATGGAGCGAGGAGCAGCCGCACGAGATTACCGACGTGCGCAGCATCTATTCCTGGAGTCACATTTTCCCGGTGTTATTTCTTGGCGTTCGCCGCTTCCTCTTTCACGTAGGCGGGTGAGAGCGTGCCCTTCTTCTGGGCGATCTCAAGCAGCGTCGGATAAAACTGCACGAACGTCGTGTCCACAGCGGCATGTTGCTCGTGGCAGGAATAACAGACCGCTTGTTTCGGAAACGTCTTTCCAACGTTGTCGTCGCCAAATCCTACGAAGGCCCACTTGCCGGGGAAGTGCGCCTCATCCTTGATGTGAATGGACCGCGCCATTACGTCAGTAGTCTGAAAGTGGCCCTGTTGGTTGATCGATCCTTTGTTGGCCGCCATGCGCCCTTCGAGCACGAGTATTGTCTTGTCCGGCCACGTCCCGGTTGCGACGAACGCCTTGTAGGCCTCAGGATTGACGAAGATGTTGTCGAACATGGAGTGCCCCATATTTGCTAACTCGGGGTTGTAATCCATGTCCAGACCAGTAGTCAGATAGACCCATTCGCGATAATTTGCCGGGAACACTAAGGCCCCATCTGCCGTATATTGGGGAGCATTGGAATCGCTCGATCCGGCGGCGACCTGCGGCGAGCCGCTTAGCATCAACAGGGCAGCCAGGCACAGCAAAAGGCAGAAACTGAAACGTATCATGGAATTCTCTCCTTAATGAGAAGCCCTACACAGTCCAAACGATAACCAACGTCAGTCGAAAACGTCTAGAACAAAGGCAACCTTGGTCACGGGGGCCATGCATGGCAGAAGGCCGGCAACGCGCGGATGGCGGGCAAGCATTAACGGCGGGCAGTTTCTACGGCGCCATTCGGGGAAAGCGCGAGTTGTGCGGCGCCATCTTCACCGATTTGCTTCATGAGTCGGCTCGCAAACTGCCATCCCATTCTCATGAGCTCCCATTCTTCGGGCTGGTAATGGACGGTCAGTATGGAGAGCGCTATGGACGCGAGCAGACGTTCTTTACCCCGTTTACGATCATGTTTCGGCCGGCAGGAATTCCTCACCAGGATGAGATTGGTCCGCGCGGCGTTAAGTTCTTTGAAATCGAACTCCGGCCAAGCTGGCGCAAGCGCCTGGATGAGTGCTCCGGAACTCTCGATCGCGCCTACGCGGACTGCGCCGGCGGGCAAGCACTCTGGCTCGGATTGAAGTTATACCGGGAATTGCACTCTGGAGTAGCCGATGAACTGGCAACTGAAAGCCTGCTCGGCGAACTGCTGGCTTGCGTTGGATGTCAACCGCGCGAAGGATCCACTGACCGAAGTCCGGAAGGATCCAAAGCCCGGCCAGCGTGGCTTGGCCGAGTCCTCGATAAAATCGGCGCCGAGTATAACGAGAGACTGACCCTCGACCAGTTGAGCGCGGAAGCTGGAGTGCATCCCGTCCACTTGTCGCGGGTTTTCCGCAGATGGCACGGGCAGGGTGTTGGGGAGTTTATTCATCGCCTGCGCATTCGCGCCGCGTGCGAGCGTCTGCTTCAGCTCGAAATGCCGATTGCTGAAATTGGGCTGGCTGCGGGCTTTGCGGATCAGAGCCACTTCACGCGCTCATTCCGGAGGGTGACAGGCATCAGCCCCGCGCGCTTTCGGGGCATGGTCGCGCAGCAGGCGTGATCCCCTATTCGGGGCTGCGAGTCAGTGTCGCTGACCCTATTTCCCAAACATCGGATAATGACTCGCCGCGCCCATCAAAAACAGCAACGGAAATGACAGCCAGAAATTTGCCCGTGACATAAGAAAAGCCTGTCGAGCCATGCCTTTTGCTTTTTCGGGCATGGGCGTGCCATTCGCCGCATTCGCCTCGGTCCACTGAATAATGCGTTTCTGGATGCGCCAAATTACGCCCCACACATTCAGCATCATCATCCAGCCCATGCCGCCGCCAATGCCAATCGCGAGCAGGCGATTGCTCTCCCAGCCATGATCGTTGAAGTGCAGAAACGCCGCCGCCGCGGCGAGCACGATGACGATGTAAAGCACGGCCAGCACCGGACCCTTGTCGAGCGCGCCTTTTCCCGGTATCAGGCAGGCATACATCAAGCCCCATGCTACCGTCCAGATCAGGAAGAACCATCCAAAGACCGGGCCAGCGGAGCCGCCGCCGTTGCGAGCGTCTGCGCCGACGACGTTTCCCCAGTAAGCCAGGCCCATCAGCACGGTCAGCACTGAGGCCCAGCGAAACCACCACAACGCTCGCCGCATCAGGTCAGGCAGAACCTTGCCTTTGGTTGCCGGATCGAGGCCCTTCATGAACGGCACGTTAACAAGATTGAAAAAATAGAGCAGGCCGATCCACGTGATGCCTCCCACAAAGTGCAGCCAACGAAACATCATCAGCAGGTTGGTGTTGGCGTCGGTCGGCAGGTGAATGTTCAAGAAAGGCTCCTCTTCTTAACTTGGCAAAATGGTCTTTATCGAAACGAACGATTGTAGTGAACCGCTGCGGGAAATGATAGTCGATCGGCCGCCATTTCCGCATTTCGTAAACCTGTGTGAATTTAATTGCACCAGCGGTTGAAAAGGGCAGGTCCAGGCCGTATTGTAGGAGCCAACAAAAACGCACGCAGCCGCGGTCGCCCTTCCCCAAGTGCAACGCCCGGTTTCGTGACGGCACAAGAAGGAGATCGGCAATGGAAGCTAAGCCGGCACAACAGAATATTCAGGATTCCTTCCTCAACACAGCGCGTAAGGAGCGGCACAACATCACGATCTATCTGGTGAGTGGAGTGAAATTGACGGGCCGGATTCGATCGTTCGACAAGTATTCGGTTGTGCTCGAGACCAGCAATCAGGAGCAGCTGATATTTAAGCACGCGATCTCGACCGTCGTGATCGCGCGCGCAGCTCACACCCACGGCGAGGGAAAACCCGCTACTGTGACGGCCATCGTGGAGGCCGCCGCAGCCCCCGGTTCCGGCACGCAAGGATAAGGATAAAGACAAGGATGACGATAGAATAGTCTTGCTTGCCTGAAGACAAATCCAGACTCAGTGACCGGGGCAGTTCGCGCAAAGAGCTCAAGTCAGTGCTGAATCCATCGGAACGCCGGGAACGAGCGTTTCTTGTCGGGGTCGAGTTCCGCACGCGCGGCCGCGCCCCGAAAACTGCCGGAGCTGCGATCACCGCCGGGGCGCAGGCGGCCCGCGATCATGCCA
>JBAWAI010000343.1:0-1869 GCA_049589215.1 Terriglobales bacterium
GTACGGGCCTGCCGCGGCCGGTGAGCGAGCCGTCGTCGGAGAGCGCTTCGGCGAAGGCCATGGAGATGCCCGCGCCGATCGATGCGGCGAGGCCGACCAGAAATGCATCTTTGCTGCTGCGCGTGGCAAACGCCGCCGCGAACACGGGAGCCAGCGTGGAGACCGAGCCATCCATCAAACCTGCGAGGCCCGGCTGCACGATCTGCAAAACGAACAGGCGGCGTTGCGCTTCTTCTTCCGTCTTCTTCACGTCCTGCGTGATGATCTCTTCGCCGAGCGCTTCGGCCGCGACCTGATGTTTGCGCTCGGCCTCTTCGAGATCGCCCAGCAGCTTGCGAATGCCGGCGTCGGTGACCTGCGCGATCGCCTTCTGATAAAACTGACGCGTCTCCAGTTCCATCATCTCGGCGTGCCGGCGCACTTCGGAAATCTTGAGCGGGCGCGTGAGCCAGAACGGCCGGCGCTGCATGAAGCCTTTGATGTCCTGCCGGCGCACCAGTGGAATGTGCTCGCCAAAACGCGCGCGAAAAGTTTCGATCAGCGTGGCGCGGTGGCCCGATTCCTCCTCGCGCATCTCTTCAAAGAGCTTGGCGGTGGCGGGATACGCCTCACGCAAGCCGTCAGCGAAATCGGCATAGACGCGACCGTCTTCTTCTTCAAGCGCGATGGCGAGCGCCAGAATTTCGCGCTCCGACAAGTCTTTGAACTTTCGCGCCATTGGCTCGGCTCCTCTCGACTTCGCCAGCCGAAACTACTCGCCGGCCCGCCAAGTCTTTTCTCGCATCCCGACGTTCTGTATAGCAGTTTTCTGCATCGCGGCAAGCGGCGGCTGAATCTCAATATGCAGTAGACCAGTCGCGGCCGCCTGGAATCTCGTCATATTCGTATAGCATACGACCATGCCGAGGTCGACATTTCAGCGTCGCCCGCGTCTACCGGCGGACAACTTCCGTCGCAGAATAGGATTCAAAATAGAGTAGGATTAGCCTGTAGATACGCTCTCGACCTCCCGGGGCCGACCCTTTTGTAAGGAGGTAACTGCAATGAGAAATAAAGCTCTTCTCGCAGGCGTTGCATCGCTCGCCTTAGTTTTTTCCGCACCGCAAGCATCGCTCGCCCAGCATGGCGGAGGTGGCGGCCATGGCGGCGGCGGTGGTGGCGGATCCCACGGAGGCGGTGGTGGCGGCGGTTTCCACGGTAGCAGCAGTGGCGGATTCCGCGGAGGAAGTTCGTACGGCGGCGAACGCGGAGGCTCGGCTTATTCTGGCAGCCGCTCCCCAGGCATGGGCCGCGAATCATCGGGCAGCGCCGGACGCAGCTCTCAATACGGGCGCGCTGACGCCTCGCCTGGATGGCATTCGCTCGGCAGATCCGGCGCAGGCGGTCATGGCGCAGAAGGCGCATCGGGTGCGCGTGGCGGGTCCGCAGCACGAGGAGCAGACGAAGCCCGCGGCGGAACCATGCACGCCGCACTTGCTGACGGCCAGTGGCATTCGTTCGGTGGATCGCACGCTGCAATCGGAGGCGGCACTCACTTCGGCGGCAATGCCGAATTCGCTCACGCTGGCTTTGGAGGCTGGGGCGGCGGCGGTTGGCGCGGCGGCTTTGGATGGCGGGGCGGCTGGGGATATCCGGGCTACGGTTTCGGCTTCGGCTGCTGGGGATGCGGTTGGGGATATGGGTTTGGCTGGGGCATCGGCTGGAATCCGTATTGGGCGTTCTATCCCTATCCTTATTGGGACAGCTTGTGGTGGGGCGATCCTTACGGCTACTTCGGCGCACCGGGCTATGTTTACCCGTATCAGTATTAGCCCAGCGTAACGCCAGCGAGGCGGCTGCAGGGCGCGCATCACTTGGGACAGCAATGCT
>JBAWAI010000344.1:0-27171 GCA_049589215.1 Terriglobales bacterium
TTCTTGACCTCTGTTTCGAGCAGGTTGGGTTCGAGGCGAACCGACCCGGCGATGCGCTCCGACTCAGAGTCGTAGTACCCGTGGCTGCGGACGTCGGCAATCAGAATGCTGCCGGGTTCGGCCGCAGCGAGGCGGCGGCCTACTTCCTCAGCTCGCACTCGCGGAGCCACATCCAGCAGCCGGTAGCGGCGATAGATGATGATGCGATAGACAATGTAAACGGCAAGGCCGATGCCGAAGATGGTCTCAGCGGCCGAACTGGCGGTGCGCAACCTGCGCGTGATGTCTCGCAGCACGTCGCTGAAGAGATAGCCTGCGATCGAATAGGTGCCGATATAAAAGAGGGCCCCCAGCGAATCGAAGGTCAGAAACTGCGTGGGCCGCATGCGCATGCTGCCGGCGAGCGGCGGAGACATGGTGTTGATCCCAGGAATGAATTTCGCGAACAAAAGAGTCAACTTGCCGCGCCGGTAGAAATATTCGGCCGATCGCAGAATGCAGGTTTCAGGGTTCGCCGACAGACGGCACAAGATGCCAAGCAGCGCCCATCCACTGACTCGACCGGCATAGTACAAGCAGACGTCGCCGGACATGGTCGCCATCACGGCAACCGGGATGACGAAATAAAGATGCAGCTGACCGTAAGCAGCGACCGCGCCGGCCGTCAAAATCGCGAGCGCAGCAGGAATCGGAAGGCCGATTGCCTCCGCGAGGCAGACGGCTGCGAGCAGGAGGTAGCCGTTATGCGAGATCAGCGAGACGAGGTGATTCATCTGGGAAGCAATATGTGCAGTGTAACTATAACGAAGATGCGGGCCTTATCGAAACGACGCAAACAAAATCGTCGTTATCGCGTGATTGCTCCCCGAGGGGCGCGTTCGCTGGGGATCGAGGTGAACAAATGGCACGCGGACGTGACTTGGCCGCTGGCAGATAGAAGCTATTTTTCCCGCGCCACCACAAATTCGGGCGCCCAAAGCAGTGCGCGCTTGATCTCCGAGTCAGGGAACGTGCAGATTGCCTGCCGCGCCGATTCCGCGTAGCGCGCGGCCTCCTGGCTCGCGTAGTCGAGGGAACCATACCGGCTTAGGATGGCGAGGATATCGGCATGCGTAACGCCGTTAAAGGCGCGGTCGCGCAGCACGGAGTCGATCTGGCGCCGTTCGGCTGGCGTGCAGCGCTCGAGTGCATGAATCACCGCCATGGTAGCCTTGCCCTCGCGCAAATCGCTGGCCACCGGTTTGCCCAGCACGCTCTCGGATGCTGTCAGATCAAGAACATCGTCGACGATCTGAAACGCCATACCGAGATCGCGCCCGTATTGGCCTAGGCGTTCCTCCTCCTGCGTTGTGGCGCCACCAAGAATGCCGCCGACTCGCATGGACACCGAGAAGAGACACGCCGTCTTGCGATAAATCAGGTCGAGGTGCTCCGGGAGCGATATCGGCTTGCCGAGCTTTTCCATCTGCAGCAGTTCGCCCTCTACCATCTGCTGCGTCAACTCGATGAGGACGTCGAGAATTCGGAAGTTTCGCTCCTGCACGGCGATTTTAAAGGCCTGCATATAGAGCCAGTCGCCTGCCAACACGCACTTTGAATTGCCCCATTGCGTGTTGGCCGCCGGGCGGCCGCGGCGTATCTCGGCCTCATCGATGATGTCATCGTGAACGAGCGTGGCGGTATGAATGATCTCAACCACCGATGCAAGCTTGACCGCGCCTGCACCTTTGTAGCCGAGCAGTTTTGCGGAAAGCAGCAGCAATGCTGGGCGAATCCGTTTGCCCCCGCCGGCGCGCAGGTACTCGCCGATCTCAGTGATGGCGGCGACGTTCGAGACCGTGTCGTGCCCAAACTGCTCTTCGATGGCGACGATGTCGTCGCGCAACAAGTCGAAGATTTCTTTTCCGTTAATGGCGCTGGTTGTGCTCAAATCCGTCTCAGTTCCGCAATCTGATCCATCACTTCAGTTCGTTCGATAATTCGTAAACTGCATGTCAATTCCGAAGTCTTTTTGCTTGAGTAGCGCGATGATCTGCTGAAGCGTGTCGCGATCCTTGCCGCTGACTCGAACCAGATCGGCCTGAATCGAAGCCTGCACTTTCTTCTTAGAGTCTTTGACGTACTTCACGATCTCACGCGCCTTCTCGATCGGAATGCCTTGCTGCATGGTGATCTTCTGTTTCGAGGTGCTGCCCGCAGCGGGCTCGACCACGCCGTATGTCAATCCCTTCAAAGGCACACCGCGCTTTACAAGCTTCGCTTGAAAAATGTCATTGATCGATTTGAGTTTGAATTCGTCCGCGGAATGCAGAATGATCGCGTCTTTGCCTTCGAGCGCAATATCAGATTTCGAATCCTTGAGATCAAAACGCGTCGTGATTTCCTTCATCGCCTGCTGGATCGCATTTGCCACTTCCTGCAAGTCGATCTTACTGACGATGTCAAAACTATTGTCGGGCATCGGTTCTGCCTTTAGCGGGTTAGATTGTTGTGACAAGCGAATGGGAGCATTTGTTTTATCGGCGATTACCAGTTTCGATCGTCCGCGAAAGCCCCATGTACACGCAAATTCGTATCCTTGAGGGTATCAGAAGAAACAAACTCTGGGCGGGTAAAGCACTTCCAAAAGGAGAGCTGATTATGAGCCGCTATTGTTTGACGTAATCAGCGAGTTTGAAGAATTTGAAAAAATTGTCCGCTGTTTGCCGGCCGATTTCTTCGGTCGATACTTTTCGCAATTCGCCGATCTGCCGCGCCGTCTCGATTACGAAGCTTGGCTCGTTGCGCTGTCCGCGATGCGGAACCGGCGCGAGATAGGGCGAATCGGTTTCGATCATCATGCGGTCAGGCGGGACGAACTGTGCGGCATCGCGAATGTTCTGGGCCTTTGGGAAAGTAATGTTGCCGGCGAACGAGATCATGAAGCCGAGATCGAGGCCCCGCCGAGCATGCTCCACGCTGCCGGTAAAGCAATGCAGCACGCCGCCGAGGGCGCTGGAGCTCAGTTGCGGCGCGCTCCAGTGTTCAGCGATCATGGAAAGGCAATCATCCCAGGCATCGTCGCTGTTGTCGGAAGGGCGGCAGTGAATGATGATCGGCAACTTCGCCGCTTGCGCCAGATGCAACTGCCGCAAAAAAACCGTCTTCTGCACGTCGCGCGGAGAATGGTCGTAGAAATAGTCGAGACCAATCTCTCCCCAGCCAATGACCTTGGGATTTCGTGCCCAGTCGGCCATCTGCGCGTAAGCAAAATCATTGGCAAGGCCGGCCTCGTGCGGATGAATGCCCACGCTCGCCCAGATCTCTGGATATTGCGGCTGACCACTATATTTTTCCGCCAGCCGAATGCCGCAGTCAGCGGTGTCGGGGCCTTCGCCGTTGCCGATGGCAAGGTAGGCTTCGATGCCCGCCGTCTTGGCGCGCGCGAGTACATCTTCGCGGTCGGCATCGTAGCGTTTGCCTTCGAGATGGGCGTGAGAGTCGATGTACATTGGGGGATGGTTGTTAGTTGTCGGTCGCTCGTTCGCCGGGTTGGTCGGCGGACAACAGGGCGCAGAGACGAGGCAGCTTTACTTTAGCCTCGTCCCCACCGGTACATCTTCTAAGAAGCTCGCCAAAACCGGCTTTCCTCCTTCGGGGGAGGCCGCGACTATCATGCCGTTCGATTCCAGCCCGCGCAGTTTGCGCGGCGCGAGGTTTGCAACGATCACGACCTTGCGGCCGATCAGCGATTCGGGCGCATAAGCCTCAGCGATTCCTGCGACTAACTGCCGCACTTCAGTTCCGAGATCAACTTCCAGGCGCAGCAATTTGTCGGCGCCTTTTACTCGCTCGGCCGTTTTCACCTGCGCAACTCGCAACTCGATCTTGGCGAAATCGTCGATGCTGATCTTTCCCTCCGGAATCGCGGCGGCCAGCTTAGCCGGAATCGGCGCAGGCGAAGAAGACCCAGGTGTCGAAGGTGCGGGGGATGGAAGTGCGGCGGAAGCCGTTGCCGCCGTTTGACTCGCGGTTGTCGTAGTCGCACTATTCTGCTCTTCCATCTTCTGCATCCTTTCGATCGTCGATTTGTCCGCCCGCGGAAATACGGCCTTCACTTCGCCCAATTTCGTTCCGAGCTGCAATTGTCCCCAGCGCAGCTGCGTGAGGTCGAACTTCTTAATGTCGCCGAGACCGAGTTGCTCCCAGATTTTCGCCGTCGATTCAGGCATCACCGGATGCGCAAGGGCGGTGGCAATTCGAAGCGCCTCGGCGCTGGTGTAAAGCACAGTGGCCAAGCGTTGCCGGCTTTCCTCGTCTTGCTTCTCGCCGAGCGCCCACGGCTCGTTTTCGACGATGTATTTGTCCACGGCTGCCACCAGCCCCCAGGCCGATTCCAGGGCCCTCGAGAACTGATATTGCTCGAAATGAGACGCAAAATCTGCAATCGTTTTTCGAGCGGCATCCGCGATGGCGTCATCCTGCGGCCGGTGCGCGGCCTGCGACGGGTAGGGCACCTCTCCCTTGAAATAACGGGTGATCATCGTCAGCGTGCGGCTGGCGAGATTGCCGAGACCATTGGCGAGGTCGGCATTGTAGCGCTGCACGAGCGCGTCAAAGCTGAACGAACCATCCTGCCCAAAAACAACTTCGCGCATTAGAAAGTAGCGCAGCGCGTCCGCGCCGAGAACGTCCAAGATCGTTTCCGCGCGCACGATGTTGCCGCGCGATTTTGACATCTTGTTTTCCTCGAACAGCAACCAGCCATGCGCCATAATGCCCTTGGGCAGCGGCAATCCGGCCGCCATCAGAAACGCGGGCCAATAGACGCAGTGGAAGCGCACAATTTCCTTGCCGATCATATGCAGATCGGCGGGCCAGTATTTGTCGTACCTGGTGCTGTCGTCCGAACCGAACCCGAGCGCCGTAATGTAATTCGCCAGCGCGTCGAGCCAGACGTAGATCACATGCTTGGGATCGTCCGGTACCGGAATGCCCCACGAAAATGTGCTCCGGCTGATCGACAAATCGCGCAAGCCGCCGCTCACGAACGAGAGCACTTCGTTGCGCCGGGTTTCGGGGCGGATGAAATCAGGCTGCTCGGTGTAGAGCTTCATCAGGCGTTCTTGAAAGGCGGAGAGTTTGAAAAAATAGTTCTCCTCCTGCACCGTCTCCGTAAGGCGTCCGCAGGTCGGGCAGGGCGCGCCCGGTTCAGCGCCATCCACGTAAAGCTCGCAAGAAACGCAATATTGGCCGGTGTAATTGCTCTTGTAGATATAGCCCGCGTCGGCGATGCGCTTCCACAAAGCCTGTACGCCCTGCTTGTGGCGTGCTGAAGTCGTGCGGATGTAGTCGTCGTAGCTCAGCCCCATGCGGTCCCATAGGCCGCGAAATTGCGCCGAGACTTCATCCGTAAACTGCTGCGGCGTCTTGCCCGCCGCTTGTGCGGCGCGCTCAATCTTTTGGCCGTGCTCGTCTGTTCCGGTCAGGAACCAGGTATGGTGGCCGAGCATGCGGTGGCGGCGCGCGATCGTGTCGCACGCAATCGTGGTGTAGGCGGTTCCGATATGCGGCCGCGCGTTGACGTAATAAATCGGAGTCGTGATGTAAAACTTCTGGGTCATTCTTTCCCTTGAACTCTGTTTAGAACAGATCAGTCGATCCGTGTTTTTAAGCCGCGCCCGATTGACTCAAGTTAGATCGATCTAATTTGATGTCGTTCACTTCGATTCCGATGTGCTGGAGGTGATGCAACATGTGCGCGAGATAATCTTCGAAGACAAATTGCAGCGTGAGCGGCTCGGAACCGCCGACAGTAAGAGTGCGCGACCAGCCGTCGGCAGGCACTGCTTCTGCGGCTGCCAGAAGCTGCCGGTTGAACGCCTGCCACACCTCGATCAATTCTTTCCAGTCGCGGCGGCTATAAGCGTGGACGGCTACCCAGCGATTCTGCTCGTACCCTGGCATGGCTGGAGTGTCCTCTAATTGTGCGCGCACGATTCGCTGATGATTATTGGCGGCCGAATCGAGCAGATGGCCCAATTCCTCTTTCGCCGACCACTTCGTTGGTGAGGGCTTAGTCTCCACCGCGGTTGCGGAAAGTTGACCGAGGCGTGCTGGCACGAGTTCCAGAACATTGCGTAATGACGAAATCGCTTCCACCGTTCCTCCTACACTACATTGTGAACCCGTTCTGGCGTTCGTTCTGGTTTGCGCGCGAAGATATATGCCCGGCGGCTTTGGTATTCGATCTCGGGCGCATAGGCCTCACGTTCAACAATCTCATTGATTTCAAATCCCGCCGCACGCAGCTCAGCCATCACTTGCTCAACGCCAAAAAAATAAAAATCAAGAGAGACTGGACGGCCCCATAAATCCTCCACCTGCACGATTTCTGAACCAATGTGGAAGCTCAATAGCAGCGAGCCTCCCGGCCTTAGTACTCGCCACATCTCGTGCATTACGATTGGCAAATCCGCCGGAGGAAAGTTGACGATCGCATAAAACGCAGCGATACCAATCCATGCTTCATCCGCCACTGGGAGCGCTAGCATATCGCCTTGGGTGAATTCGATTCCCGGATTCGACCGTCGCGCCTGCGCAATCATTCCGGGCGATAGGTCCACTCCACAAACTGCAATCTGCTTTTTGTGGAGGTAACGCGCGACCTGGCCTGGCCCGCAGCCCAGGTCGCAGACTAATCCTCTGCCCCGCACTCGTTCCGCAAATTGATCCAGCAACTCACGATCCAACGGCTTCTGCCGCAACTCGTCGAAAAGATGGCGCGCATACTCCGTGGCGAGCCGGTCGTAGTCAGTTTGGACATCGCGAGTTTTCTGGCTTGTTGTCTTCGCCTTTGTTGCTGGCATCGTCGCTACTCTCAACTCATTCCGCTTTTCGGTTCTGCGCGTAGACGCGCAACGCCTCGTGCATCACAGTCTTCAACGGGATGTGATGTTCGGACGCGACTCGGCGGCAATCCTCGAATTCAGGTGCATAGTTTGAAACGGTGCCGTTGAGAGTCGCGATCTTGATGCGCACCGGCCCCCATGAGGTCTGGACAGTCTCCCATCGCCGATCGAGCACGCGCCGCTGTTCGGCGCGCCGTCGCACGCCCAGTGTGCTGGTTTCGGCAAAGACGACTTTGGTCAGGCGATCCGCATCCTCGGGTTTTGCCAGCACGGTTAAGAGCGCTCCGGGACGGTTCTTTTTCATCTGCACGGGGATGCTGAACACGTCGAGCGCGCCCTCCGCGAACAGGCGCTCGATGGCATAACCTAGCACCTGCGGGTTCAGGTCATCGAGATTCGCTTCGAGAACGGCAATGTGGTCCGTTGATACTCCATTCGTTGAGCCGACTGCCGGCGGCGCACCCGCCACAATCTCCGCCGAGGTCGCTTCGCCGATTGTCAGCCGTAAAAGATTCGGATGCTCAGGGAACTCGCGGCTCCCTGCTCCATAGCCGGCTTTTTCGATCTTCATCGTCGGAAACGCGGCAAAACGTGTTACTAACGTCTTCACGATTGCGGCGCCCGTTGGTGTGACCAATTCAACTTGCGGCCCCGAAGAATACACCGGCGCACCTACCAATAGTTTTACGGTCGCGGGGGCGGGAACAGGCAACGTCCCGTGCGCGCATTTGACTGTTCCGCCGCCAACATTGAGCGGCGAGCAGATCCATTCGTCGACGCCCAGAGCCTCCGCGCCGACGGCCGCGCAGACGATATCCACCATCGCGTCAACCGCGCCGACTTCATGAAAGTGCACCTTGTCGATGGTGGTGTTGTGAATCTCAGCTTCGGCCGCGCCGAGCGCTTCGAAGATGCACACCGCGGTAGCCTTCGCCGTGCTGCCGATCGCAGATTGCTCGATGATCGCGCGAATTTCCCGTAATCCTCGGCCTTGCTCATGCCCATGATTGTGCGTAGGAGCGTCGGCGCGAGGCGCGTCGACAGCAGGCGTGTGCACATGCCAGTGAGCGTGTCCGAGCGAATCGGCATGCTCATGCGAATGTACAGCGTCCGCGAACTTCTGCTGCTCCCAGAACATCTTTCCCGGCAGATCCTTCTCGTCATGCGCGTATACGTCGACCTTAGTCGCTGCCATGCCTCCGCGCGTTACGCGCGAGATCTCAAGCCGCGCCCCAACGTCGAGCGCAGCAACTGCTTGCACGAGCAGCGTGGCAGAAACGCCGGCATCGAGCAGCGCGCCCAGAAACATGTCACCGCTGATGCCGGAAAAACAGTCGAGGTAGGCAATACGCATAGGGGTCTGTCGTTTGTCGCTGGCTGTCAGTCGTTGCTCGTCAGTTGCTGGTCGTCAGTCGTCTGCGCAGCGGGGCAATCGCTTACTGAAAGCTGGGCCGCCGGAAATTGCATCGGTCACAGCGAAAGCGGGCAGAATTACCAAGCCACGGACTACTAGCGACTGGCGACGATTTTTCATCATAGGGAACGCTCTTCCACTCCGTCAAACTCGGCCCTTGCCGCGTCTTTGTTAGAATCACTGTTTCTTCAATCATTTAGAGGTATTTCTTGTACCGATCTCTCGAAGCCCGCCTTGCCGACGCCGTGCGCGAGTTTCTGCGCCGCGCCTACCAGTTTGAAATCGCGAATGTCGTTGTTGAGCAACCGCCAAAAATCGAGTTTGGAGAGTACGCGCTTCCCATCGCTTTCGAGCTTGCGCGGAAGCTGCGCAAGGCTCCGCGCAAGATTGCCGAGGAGATCGTCGCTGGAATCGGCCTGGTGCCGGGCATCCAAAAGTTTGAGGTCGCGGGCGCGGGATACATAAATGTTCGGGTCAATCGTGGCGAGGCTGCCGCGGCACTCGCCGCCGATCAAGCCGAACCCACCAACCTGTCTAAAGGCAAAGTGCTGGTCGAGCACTCGAGCATCAATCCCAACAAGGCTGCCCATATCGGGCATCTGCGCAACGCCATCCTTGGTGACACCTTCGTTCGACTGTTGCGCTTCGCGGGCAGGCAGGTCGACGTTCAGAATTACATCGACAACACTGGCGTTCAGGTGGCGGACGTGGTCGTCGGATTTCTCTATATCGAGAAGAAGTCTCGTGCCGAAATTGAAGCGCTCGCTGCCGCCCCGCATTTCGATTTCTATTGCTGGGACCTTTACGCTAGCGTTTCACGCTGGTACGAAGAGGACAAGCAGAATCTCACCGCCCGCGGTGCGACCATGCGCGCGATTGAAGAGGGGCATAACGAAACCGCACAGATTGCCGAGCTGATTTCAACCGCCGTACTGCGCCGTCATCTCGAGACGATGGAACGGCTCGATATCGAATACGACTTCCTGCCGCGCGAGAGCGAGATCCTCCACCTGCATTTTTGGGACGCCGCGTTCACCAAGCTGAAGGAAGCGGGTGTGCTGACGTTCGAAGGCGAGGGAAAGAATAAAGGCTGCTGGGTGATGCGGCGGGCGGGAACGGGCAAAGAGAAGGCGGGTGCGGGAGCGGACAACTCGTCCGCCCAAGCCGGCAAGACCTCCGGCAAGAGCATCGATGAAGTCCTAACCGATATCGGCCTCGATAGATTAGGGAATTCCGCTCAGAAGATCGCCGCAGAAGATCAGAAAGTGATCGTCCGCTCCAACGGAACAGTAGGCTATGTCGGCAAAGACATCGCGTATCACATGTGGAAGTTTGGCCTGCTTGGCCGCGACTTCAGCTATCGGAAATTTTTCCGCGATCCCGATCAGCACGATTGCTGGATTTCGACAACTCCCGACGATCCCGGAGCCGCAAAAGATCATCCTCACTTCGGCGATGTCGCTGAGATTTATAACGTAATCGACGCACGCCAGTCTGAAGCCCAGAACACGGTCATCGAGGCGCTCCGGGGCCTCGGTCACGACGAAGCTGCCGATCGCTACACGCATTTTTCGTATGAGATGGTCGCGCTGACGCCGCGCTGCGCCGCCGAACTTGGCTACCAGCTGAGTGAAGAGGAAAAAGCACGTCCCTGGATTGAGGTCTCCGGCCGCAAGGGTTTCGGCGTGAAGGCGGACGATCTGCTTGACGCGCTGATTGGTTCCGCACGCAGTGAAGTCGACTCGCGCCACCCCGAGTTGCGGCATGTTGAACGGGCCGCGATTGCCACGCAGATCGCCATCGGAGCGCTGCGCTATTTCATGCTCAAGTTCACCAAATCCGCAGTGATTGCCTTCGATTTCAAGGAAGCTCTTAGTTTCGAGGGCGAGACCGGTCCTTATGCGCAATATGCGGTGGTTCGCGCGACCAACATTTTCCGGAAGGGCGGATTCGATGCTGATTCCTTTTTGTCAGACGCGGCACGCCACATCTCTCCCGCCGACCTCGCGAAGTATCTCGATGGTGAATCGGGTGACGGGATCTGGGAACTTTGGGTGGCCGCCGCTAAGACTTCATATGTCGTCAGCCAATGCATCGCCGCCGCTGAGCCCGCCTATCTTGCCAAACATGCCTTTCAACTGGCGCAGCTCTTCAACACCTTTTACCATCAGCACCCCATCCTCACAGAGGCGGACGAGAGCCGAAAGCGCTTCCTCCTGACTACTGCCGCCATCGTGCGCCGCGAGCTGACGCGCGTTCTGGCGATCATGGGGATAACGGTTCCATCGGTCATGTAAAGGCCGGTTAAGGCTCCGACCGTATAAAAATTCCACCCTTGTTTTACGCGATTGTCCCCGCCATGGCCGACGATCTTTTTAGTGGCAAGCGTCTAACCCATTGATTAGCAAGGTTCTTACTATACTGATGCACGGCCTTCGATTGGCATCCTTCGTGCTTTAATAGACATCGAAATGCAGGCTTAGAAATGGCAATAATAATGGGGAAGGAGCCCCTGACTCGCATGAAGCAAATAGCTTTGACCCTAATGCTGGCATCCGCCGTCGCCGCATCCATCGGCTGCACGACCAAGAATTACGTACGCCAACAGACGACCCCGCTGGTCAACAAAACCAACGAACTTGACGATCTCACCGCGCAGAACTCGAAAGCCATTAAGGACGTAGATCAACGCGCGCAGTCCGGGATTCAAAACGCCCAGAATGCCGCGAACCAAGCTGACCAGAAGGCGCTGGCAGCTGGGCAGAGCGCCGACAAGGCGCAGATGGCTGCCAATACGGCCGCGCAACGCGTCGATACTCTGACAAACACGGTAGTCAACCTCGACAACTATCGCTCGGTAGCCGAGACCTCGGTGCTTTTTGGCTTCAACAAAGACAATCTGACCAAGGAATCGCGTGAGGCGATTGACCAGCTGGCCGAGAGTGTTGCGTCCACGAAGGGATACATCATCACGGTGGAAGGGGCGACCGATTCCGTCGGCGGTGCGGACTACAACTACGAGCTAAGCCAGCGCCGCGCGGATGCGGTCATTCAATATCTGGCGTCGGAGAAGAACATTCCGGCTTACAAGATCTACTTGATCGGCCTCGGCAAGGATAAGCCGGTCGAGTCGAATAAGACGTCTGCCGGTCGCGCCAAGAACCGCCGCGTCGACATTCATCTGATGACCAATACGGGCAGCGGAACCGAGACGCAGGGAACTCCGTCGGCGACCGCAAATCCGCCATCGATGTAATTCTTGTTCAAACGATTTGTCCCTCCTCCCCGGAGGATTTAGCCAAACCAGGCCGCCGGATAATGGGCGGCCTGATTTTTGGCGCCGACCGCTGAATCAGCTAAAATAGACCCTATGGGCCGGTCTTCTTTTTTTCTGTTCGTCGCGTATCTGCTCTTAAGCCCTTGCTGCCTGGCGCAACAGGATACGTCGAGCCCGAAGAGTTCTTCCACTCCGCCGAGTTCCTCCAGCAAGACGGCCGATCCTGGTGCCTCGCAGGAAAGTTCCAGCCGCGACACGCGGGTGGACACAGCCCCGCCACGAGATGACGACAAGAATCACCCGAACAGCCACGATGTCACCTCTGACCTTGAAAATCCTCCTGCCGACGTCCAGGAGTTCCATCCCTGGAATCCCTACAAGGCAGGGAAGGACATTCAGGTGGGCGATTTCTACTTTAAGCGCGGGAACTTCAAGGGGGCGCTTGAGCGCTATAAAGACGCTCTCTACTACAAGCAGGGCGACGCTGTCGCGACTTTTCGAGTGGGCGAGTGCCAGGAGAAGTTAGGGAATAGAGCAGAGGCCCGCAAATTCTTCGAACAATACTTGAAAATCCTGCCGGAAGGTCCACTCGCCAAGAACGCCCACACGGCTCTGGCAAAGCTCGATAAGTAATTTTGCAACGCGTGCGGCGCCGGCCTACTTCTCCACTCTTGAGAATTCTCCAGTCGAAGCGTTTACCGCCACGCGCAACGGCGCCGTCTCGCGATCGGTTCCATAGATCACATGCCAGATCAACTCGCTGGCCTGGTGATTCCATTCGAGCATAAAGATCACCGGTGTATCCGGAGTTTTCGCCAGCAGTTTATCGCCGCCATGCTGCTGCGCGACAGCGAATGCCTTGTCGGTATCAGCCTTCAGAAACTGAAAATTGAAAACCTGCGTCGAAGAGTTTGTTGGACTGTAGGTATCCTCCACGCTGTGGGTGACGTCGCCATTTGACCAGGTGTAGAACTCGGTGCCGCGACGCGCCGGCGAGGCGAACCCCAAACGCCATTCTCCCGCCGTTCCGTCGCCGCTTTTCGATGCAGCTGACTCGACAAGAAAGGGCTGTGCATCGGGCGCCCATCCGCGTGCTGCGGTGAAGCACGTGAAGAACGCTTTGCTCCCGCTGATGGTCTCCGCTGCCTTGGGCTGGGGTTTTTCCGCTGCTGTGGGCGTCGTCGGCCCTGATGAGCACGCCGCCATGGCTGCCGCCAGAATCGCCACGAATATTATTTTCATCTCAGCCTCGTTCCGGGAATTGGGTGTCCGCGATCACGTGTCAAATCTCGAAAGTCTTCTGATGCCGATTTTCGCGACACAGGACGCTTGATCCGCGATCATTGTACTGAACGAGCGCAGCCGATTCCTATAAAATTGACGGCGGACGCCCTTCAAACAATATGGCTTCTCATCTCGAACGCTTGCGCCGCGAACTGGAAGATGCCATCGGCGGAGCGGACTACATTGCCCTCCAGCGCGGTCCGGCAGGGAAGTGGAATTCGGCGCAGATACTCGAGCATCTCTACACTTCCTATAAATCCACGAATGTCGGATTGACGAAATGCCTTGAGAAAGGCGCACCGCTGGCTACCTCAAGTACGCTAAAGCAATGGCGGGATGGGTTGCTGGTCGTGGATATTGGTTACATGCCAAACGGCATTCAAGCTCCCAAACAGGCTATCCCGCGCGGCTTGCCGCCCGACGAAGTGCGCTCAAATATTTTGGGGAGGTCGAGAAGATGGAGTCAGCATTGGCCGACTGCAAGCGCCGGTTCGGCGCTCGAACAAAGATTATGGATCATCCTTTCCTCGGTCCGCTCACCGCAAACGAGTGGAGCAAACTTCACTACGTCCACGGCCGTCACCACGCAAAGCAAATCCGCCGGCGGATCGCTGGCGGATGAGGAATTGCTGAATCGGTAGCAGGGAGCGCGTTGCTCGCGCCACTTTGCTGGATGAAATCTACTTGTTGCTGCCGTTGTTTTGTTTGTCGCCGTCTTTCGATGTCGCGTCACTTTCCTTTTCCCTCACGCCAGCCTTGCGAGCCGCTTCCTGCATATCTGTGAGCTGCGCCTTCGCGTCATCCAGGGCCTTCTGCTTGGAATCAATCTCGCTTTTGTAGTGGGCATCCTCTTTGTCCCATTGCGCGGCATCGCGCAGTCGGTTCCCGGCGTCGCTGTAGAACTCGGCGGCGCGCATACGGTATTCGCGCTGGTCGAGATCGAGCTCATGAGAGAGTGAGTCGATCTTGGCCTTCTGGGAATCCAGTTTGCCCTGCATATCGGTGGCAGCTTGCTCTTTCTCAGCTGCCGCCGCCTTCGACTGCGCCGCCTCCGTCGCCGACGCCGCACTCGCCGCCGCTGTTGCCGCCGGGTCTGGTCCGACCACACTCAATGTCTCGTTGGTGGGAAGGTTGTCGTTATCGTAGACACGGCTGGCCGGCTCCAACTGTGCTTTTTTCTTGCGGGCGGCGCGCGCCGCGTCTCCCAAAGACTGCTGCGAAGATTGCGCCGCTGATGAAGGCGAGGGCGAAGAAGACGTCTGTGCCGATGCACCTACGCCTAGAAATAAGAGCGCGCTCAGCGCCGTTCCGATCGATAGCGTTCGTTTCATAAGATCATTCCTCCCAATATCTAACGGCTCATAACGCCCGCCAGTACCAGCGCAGGACTACATTTCCGAATAAAAACGACAGCATTCCCATACTGCCGAGAAAAACGCCAAACGGCATCTGGTAATGGCGCATCATGATGCGTGCCGACTGCCACGCCCGGCGCCGCGCTTCGGCCGGCGTGGTGCCGCGCGATTCAATCCGATGCCAGCGCTTCAACCAGACCACCAGTACCGCGCTTAAGCCAAAAATCGATCCCCCGAGTGACGCCGCAAAAATCGTCAACACCGTAAGCTTCGTTCCCAGGAATGCGCCGATCATCGCCATCAGCTTGACGTCGCCAAATCCCATGCCTTCGACACCGCGAGCGCGCAGGTAAATCGCGGCCGCTCCGTACAGAAACGAGGCTCCCACTGCCGCACCCAGCAACGAATCCGACAACGACCACAGCCGCCACGAAATCTCGCCGCGCATCGCGGGTGATACCAGCCCCGGCATGATTCGCGAAGCCAAATCGTTCACGGGCACGAGCAGGCTGAATCCGATGCCAATTGCGAGACCGGGCAAAGTCATCGCGTCGGGCAGAAGCTTCGTCTCGGCATCTGTGAATACAAGCCCTAAAAGCAAAAAGCCGAGGACCGCGCACTTCACGGTCGCAAGCGTTGGTCCAAAATGAAGGTAACAGGCAAGAAAAAGCGCGCCGGTGATCAGTTCCACAATCAAATAGCGAGGTGAGATCGGCTCTTTGCAATCGCGGCACTTGCCTCGCAAAATCAACCAGCTTAGGACCGGAACATTGTGGTAAAGCGGAATCATCTGCCCGCAGTGAGGACAAGCTGAACGCGGCGCAACCACCGATTTGCCGAGCGGCAAACGGTAAATGCACACGTTCAGAAAGCTGCCCCAGCACAATCCCAGAGCGAAGATCGCGGCGTCAAAAATGAGTTCCACGGTCGGCGAAACACCCATCCTGTCAGGCTTAAATCATTATAGGTGCGGTTCGAGCCTCGACCTAAGTACGAAAGTCTCGGCTTGGGTATGTACCGTTACGGGGCGCAACTTACTGAAGGGAATGGTATAACGCGCGTCGACAACTGGATCGCTCTACTCTACCTGGCTGACCGAGCGGTGATAAGGGAGAAAAACGGAAAACACGGTCCCACGACACGGCCCGTCTACCCGGCTCCGCACTCGAATCAAGCCACCATGCTTGCGCACGATCCCGCTCGATACCCACAGTCCAAGCCCAGTGCCCGTGTCTTTCTTGGTTGTATAAAACGGCTCGAAGATACGCGGCAGGTCGGCTGCCGCAATGCCGCTGCCGTTGTCTGCAACCGTTACTCGAACGCCCTCGCGCCCGGCGCGCCAATCGCGCCCCGGCGCCACGCGCAGGTACAGCGTGCCCTGCTTGCTTGTCGCGTCGACTGCATTCACTATCAGGTTGGCGAATAACTGCCGCATCTCACCCGCATAGCCGTTGATTTTTTCAACTTCGCGGAAACGTCGATTCACGCGAATCTGCCGCGCTTCGATCTTGCGCGAATACAACTGCAACATCTCTTCTATGACGGAGCCCAGGTTTACCGCTCCTAGAGAATTCGTATCTCGAACGAAACCCAGGGTCTGTTGTGCGAGCCGAGCCACCCGGCCGACTTCCTGCTCCGCCATGGTGAGATACTGCGCCGCATTTGTGGAATCCTCGCGTGCGAGGTAGAGCAGATTTACGACCGCCTCGAGCGGGTTATTGATCTCGTGCGCGATCGAAGCCGCGAGCCGCCCGGCGGTGGCGAGTTTCTCGCTCCGTCGAATCGCTTCTTCCGATTGCTGTTCCGCCGAGATATCACGCGCGATGGCGGATGCTCCGACGATTCGTCCGCGCGTGTCGTGCAGCGACGATACCGACAAAAGAATCGGCACGCGCGTCCCATCTTTTCGAAGGCGTTCGGTGCGATAAGGGTTCACGTTGCCGCCTTCATTGAAAATCTGACGATTGCGCTGTGTTTCCTCTTCGCGCTCCGGAGGAGCGAGTCGTGCGCCGACCATGCCCACAGCCTCTTCACTCGTGTATCCGAAAAGATGTTCAGCCGCGCGATTCCAGCTGGTGATCGTGCCCGCCGGATCGGTGCTAAAAATGGCATCGCCGGAATATTCAACGATGGCGGCCATCTCTCGCGTTGAGCGCTCCGCCCGGGTTTCGGCAAGCGTTCGTTGGCGGGCCATGCTGCCCGCGAAAACCGAGATCGTCAGGAATACCAGCACTCTCTCTAGGTTCACGTCCGGCAGCGCGCCGGGCGAGAACACATGGTAGGGAACGAGACCAATACAGGTGGCCGACAACAGCGAGCAGAAAATTGCAGGACCGAAGCCGAGGAACCGAGCCGTGAAAAGGACTGCGAGTAGGCAAAGGCCAAACGCATGGCGGTTGAGCAGCGGTGCAAAGGTCGCGAGACTCAACGCCACCCAGACCGCGACCGCGGCTCCGCCATACCGCACGGCCGTGGAATTACGATTCCGCGCGATCCAACTCTGTTTGTTCCCGGGGTTTGGCATCTTTCTTCAACGCCCGGCGCTCAACGCACGGCGTTCGAGTCAGCGGCTGGACCGCAACCCTCGCCGAAAGTGGCCGGATGGTAAGTTCGCTCTGGAACTGCTGAAAAGAATTTAACAGTATGGAGAACGCGCGGCAATCCGCCGACCGGGTGATAGACGGTGCATTGCCTGCTCAGTGCGAGTGGAGAAACTTGTAGTCGAGCACTGAGGCGGCCAAAGCGAAAGTGTCGTCCGCGCCTTCTTCGTCGCGCGCTTTGTCTGCCGTTGGCAGCGCATCTTTCGCGCGCACCACCCGGCCCTGGCAAAGCACATTGCTGTTCTTCTGTCCGGAGATCTCCTCCGGCATCTCAAAAATCATTTCAATCAGCGCGTTTGCAGGGAGTTGCTGCGGACCCCAAAACATAAGCCCGGATTGGCTGATGTTCTGGATCGAGCCCTCATACCATGTGCTCAGGTTCTTTCCGCGATAGCGAACCGGTAGGCTGACCTTTAGCCGCCGTGCTCGCGGGACCCACGTCGGTTGTTTCTGGCCGGAGCGGCGCCGAACCGTGGTGGTCTCGGAGACCGGTTCTTCGACCCGGTTGCCGCGGCGCATCGTCTTCCAGTCGTACTGATAAGCAGTCGCACACAACAGGCAGACCTGGTAATACTCTCCACTTGCCGCGCGTCGCGGCCAGGAAAATTCGTGAGAACATCGTCCCAGCATGAGAACGTCCATGAGCTTTTGCGGCATAGTGTAGCGTCCGAGTCCAATCGGACATCTCCATCTTCCGCCCTGCGCAGCTAACTGGGTAGGTTACTTTCGTGTATGGGCCGCACGTCGATCTTTACGCCGGGATATTGCGCGGCGCCGGGAGACGTCGGCAACGATGCTATGAACTCGTCAAGGGGAGTCCGAGAGTTGCCAAAACTGCCCTCGATTAAATTCAGTTCACAGGTAATCGAAGACCTATCAGCGAGCGATTGCATCTCCGCGGCTCACACCATTCAAGTTACTGCAAACCTCTGTCGTGAGTGCCGTATAATAAAAGCACTGTGCTCAAATATTCAATCGTGGTCCCTCTCCACAATGAACAGGAGAACGTTACCGATCTGTACGCCCGTCTGAAATCGGTCATGGAGTCGAACGGCGAGAGCTTCGAAATGGTTCTCGTTGACGACGGCTCTATCGACGGCACGTTTAATTTGCTGCGCGAGATTGCCGCGGTGGACAGCCGCGTGACCGTCGTCAAACTTCGCCGTAACTTCGGTCAGACCGCCGGATTGGCCGCCGGATTTGATCACGCTCGCGGCGAATACATCATCGCCATGGACGGCGACTTGCAGCATGATCCCGCCGATATTCCGCTTTTCCTCGAAAAGATCGCCGAGGGCTATGACATCGTCAGTGGCTGGCGCAAGAATCGGGTCGATAACTTTTGGCTGCGCCGTATCCCCTCGCGCTGCGCCAACTGGCTGATGGCCAAACTGAGCGGCGTTGACATTCACGACTTCGGAACGACCTTCAAGGCCTATCGCCGCGACATCCTCACCCAGGTTCCGCTCTACGGAGAACTACACCGCTTTATCCCCGCTCTCGCCTCGTGGCATGGCGCGTCGATCATCGAAGTCCCGATCAAAAATGTGAATCGCGAGCGCGGCGCCTCGCACTATGGAATTTCGCGCACCTTCCGCGTCTTCTTCGATCTGATGACCATCCGCTTCCTGCTGAAATATCTGTCGCGCCCGTTGCACTTTTTCGGCACCATCGGCATGTTCAGCATCATGAGCGGATTTGCAGTCGCCACCTATCTCGGCGTCGAAAAACTCATGCGCCAGACTGACGTCATGACCAAGCACGGCCCGTTGATGTTATTTGCGGCGGTGCTGCTGCTCGCGGGACTCAATCTGCTGGCAGTGGGCCTGCTAGGTGAGATGCAAGTCCGCCACTACCACGAGCCTTCATCCCAGCGTGTCCCATATTCGGTCGATCGCATCCTGCGCGCGCAGAGCGAAGAGAGCACAATCTCGGAGTAAGGTCAGAATCAGCCTGGAGTTGGAGACGATGCGGCAGCGCGGTGAGCCTAAGAGTTGAACTAACGCTAGCGCGGCAACCGCTCGTAATCCAGATCAACATACTCCGCTTGTCCTGTTTTCTTTAGCAGTTCGTCTACCTCTGCCGGCGACAAACGCCGCCCCGGCGGCCGGTCGGCGCTGGCGATGAAGTAGGACGCCAGGGCTAGCGCAGCCGTGTCCAGTGCCAGAGACCGTGGCTCGATCTTGTCGAAGGTGTCAATGATCGTGTGGTGGCGATTATCGTAGTCGGACGGTGCCACCTCAAGGCTAAGCGCCGGCACGCCTGCGACAACAAAGGTTTCGTCGTCGGAATATAAATCTCCGCCGCTTACTATCTCGCCTGCGCCTATTCGATTGAGACTAGCTAATCGCTTTCTCAGTGGCGCCCCCAGGTCTTCGCGCCCATGCAGGGAAAAACCGGCGGGTGCCAGAGCGCCGCTGTCCATAATCAATGCCGCCCAAAGGTGATCGATCTGTTCTTTATGGGCGTCGACGTACGCGCGGGATCCGAGGCAAGCCTGCTCCTCGCCCGAGAAAAAAGCGAAGCGGATCGTCGCCCTCGGTTTCACGTTCAACGATTTCAGGATGCGGGCCGCCTCGAGAACTGCCGCGACGCCCGAGCCGTTGTCGTCCGCTCCCTGAGCAGGGTCCCATGAATCGAAATGCGCTCCCAGCAGCACGACTTCTTCCGGGCTCGAGCCGGGCAAGTCGGCAATCACGTTCCGCTCTTTCCGAAGGCTGCCATTCGCGAGATGCTCTTCGAAGGTGTTTTGAATATCGAGGCCGATCTTGACCTCGCCCTTCCCCAGCAACCGCCGCAGGAACAGAGTGTCTTCCTTCGCGACTGAGAGTATCGGCAAGGGCGCGCGGGGGTAGAGGCCGGCTGCGGAAGTGTAGAGCATGCGATCGGGCTTTTCCGACGGGATCAGCATCGCAACCGCTCCCGCATCGGCCAGCTGACGAGCGGTTCTCGAACGAATGACTACGTAGTTCGCTGCAAAGGTATTCGTGCCGATGTCAATGGTGACCAGCACCGCGGCCCCGCGCAATTTCGCTGGATCTTCTGAGAGCTTGCCTTCGGCGGTCGCTACCACGGTCAGTAGCGGGACTTCCACGCGGCCATTGGTACCGGGCGCCCATCCATACGATCCGACGTAAAGAGGCCCCTTTACCGGACTAACTACCCAGCCCGAGGCCGCTCCCCGCTGCCAGCGCGATGCCAGTGAATACTCTTCGAGGTGGGCATTGTCGAATCCCGCAGCGCGCAGTTCTTTCAGGATCAACTCAGATGCTTGTTGTGATTCCGGACTGCCGGTGACGCGTCCCCCGATCGTATCGGTGAGAGTTTCGAGAAACGAGATAGCGCCGCCTCTGGCCAGCGCAGCGCCCACGATGCGTTCGGTTATGTCGCCACTCGCGGCCGCTTGAGAGAAGACGTAGGGAAGCAGCAGCAGAATCACAACTGTACATACGATCGCCTGACGCGTTATTTCCCTGGCGCGCACACCGTCTCCTGGCAAATCTCGCGTGGATTATACATGCCGCTGATTTGATCATTGTTTCCGGATTGCTGCTTCGAGATCATCGCTCGGCATCGAGCCGCATGTCCTTGACACTAGTGCTCCACGGGCCCCATGATTTTACTGAGCGCTTATCAAGCCCGGGCTCACGAGGCTCTATAATGCCAACCGCCGCTATGCCAACCACTCAATTCGAATTGCGTCTCGCCGGCCGCATGTCGCGTCTTGGCACTGAAACCGCCTTTGAAGTTCTCAATCGCGCTCGCACCCTTGAAAAGCAGGGGAAGGACATCGTCCATCTCGAAATCGGCGAGCCCGATTTTGACACGCCGTCGAACGTGATCGAGGCCGGAGTCAATGCCCTTCACCACGGCTGGACCCACTATGGCCCAGCCGCAGGTCTTCCTGAGTTGCGCCAGACGATCGCCGATTACGTCAGCCGCACCCGCAACGTGCCCGTTTCGAGCGAAGAGGTAGTCGTGGTTCCGGGCGGCAAGCCGATCATCTTTTTTACGATCCTGGCCTTGATTGAGTCGGGAGACGAAGTGATTTACCCGAACCCCGGGTTTCCCATCTACGAGTCGATGGTCGATTACTCCGTCGGCAAAGCGATCCCGCTTCCCATTCGCGAAGACCGGGATTTTTCCGTCGATGTGAAAGAGCTGGCCTCGCTCATCAACGACCGCACCAAGCTGATCATCCTGAACTCGCCGCACAATCCGACCGGCGGTGTGCTCACGAAGAAAGACGTTCTGGAAATCGCCGAAGCCATCGGCGACCGAAACATCTTCATCCTGTCCGACGAAATCTACAGCCGCCTGATCTACGACGGAGATCATTTCTCCATCATGAGCGTCCCCGGCTTCAAAGAACGAACCATTTTGCTCGATGGTTTTTCGAAGACCTACGCGATGACCGGATGGCGCCTTGGCTACGGGGTTATGCGGCCTGATCTGGCGGTTCCCATTTCGCGCCTCGTGACCAATGCAACTTCGTGCACGGCCAGCTTCACGCAGATGGCCGGAATCGAGGCGCTGCGCGGCGACCAGTCATCGGTCGACAAGATGAGTGCTGAGTTTCGGCATCGACGCGATGTTTTTGTGGCCGGATTGAACAAGATCAAAGGCTTCTCCTGCCGCATGCCGAAGGGCGCGTTCTACGCTTTCCCCAACATCACGAAGACGGGTTGGCCGTCCAAAAAGCTGGCCGACGCCCTGCTTGAAGACGGCGGAGTCGCCTGCCTTTCAGGCACGGCTTTCGGAGGCTACGGGGAAGGCTACCTGCGCTTCAGCGTCGCGAACTCGCTGGAGAATTTGAACAAAGCACTCGCGCGGATCGAGGCCTGGACCGCGAAAAACCTGTAGCTTCGTGAGTCCGGCGCAGAATTGTGGGACACAAAACGTCGGCTTACTCAGTGTTCCGATGGTCATCTGTGGAGAATTGTTCCGATTGCTCAAAAGAACTGCGGCGCGCACCCATGTTGAAACTTTTACGGTCCGATTTGGTGTAAACTTTCTCCGCCATGACCAACATCGACAAGCATCCCGCTGGATCATTTTGCTGGATCGAACTCGCCACTTCTGACCAAACCGCCGCCAAGAAATTCTACGGCGCGCTCTTCGGCTGGACGCCAAACGACATGCCGATGGGCCCGGGCGAGGTCTATACGATCTTCAGGCTGGAAAGCCGCGATGCTGCGGCTGGCTACACTCTGCGTCCCGAGCAGGTTGCGCAGCACGTTCCGCCGAACTGGATCCTCTACATCCAGGTGGATAAGGTAGATGCCTCCGCCACTAAAGTCACCGAGCTCGGCGGCAAAGTAGTTATGCCGCCCTTCGACGTCTTCGACGCCGGGCGCATGGCGGTGATTCAGGATCCAACCGGGGCTTACTTCTGCTTGTGGCAGCCCATCAAGAACGCGGGTATCGGCATCCATTCGGTTCACGGAACGCTCTGCTGGGGCGACCTCAGTACTTCCGATGCCGATCGCGCACAGAAGTTTTATTCCGGCCTGTTCGGTTGGAACTTTGAAAAAAGTGAAAACGACAACTCGGGTTACCTCCACATCAAGAACGGCGAGCACTTCATCGGAGGCTTGCCGCCCGCGAAGTATCTGCAACCCGGAGTGCCTCCCCATTGGCTGTCCTATTTTCTGGTCGATGACGTCGATGTCACTGCGAATAAAGCAAAAGAACTGGGCGCGAATCTCTACATGCCGCCGATGACCATGGAAGGCGTTGGCCGGATGTCGATCATCGCCGACCCGCAAGGCGCGGTGTTCGCGATCTTCAAATCGCCGCGGCAGTAAATAGGATTACCACCCTGGCGGCGAACTACGGCAGACGTTTGCCTGAGTGGATCACCGGATGTTACAAACCATTCGAGGCCTCCGCTCGTGAAGAAAACCTCCGCTGTTCTCCTGTCCGCGATTTTCTCTGCGGTTATCGTATTGGTTGTCGCGCGCGCCGCGAACCAGCGCTCGCGAGTCATTCACCTTCCTACTAGCAAGGATCTGACCCTCCCGGTGCCCGGCTTCATCGCGCGCACCAACAGTTTTCCTGCCACTATTGCGATCAGCCCCAATGGCCGATATGCGGCCCTGCTTAACCAGGGATATGGCACGATTGAAAGTGGCGCGCGCCAGTCGATCGCGATCCTCGACCTCAATACCAATCAGCTGCGCGACTATCCCGATGATCGCCTCGTCGCCGACACCACATCGACTCGGCAGAGCTACTTCATCGGTCTCGCATTTTCGAGCGATGGCAAGCATCTCTATGCGGCTATGGGATCAATAACCGACGCCACGGGCGAGCAGCCGACAAGCACTGGTAACGGCATCGCGTTATATAAATTCGCCGACGGACAAGTCACGCCTGAGCGCTTCATCAAGATTCCGCCGCAACCCGTCGCTGAGGGCAAAGTTGTTGCCTATGGCGTACGCGGGACGCCTGCCGGGACCGCGCCGCCGTATCCGGCAGGATTTGCAGTGTTGCCGGGCACGACCGGCGACCGGCTGCTGATTGCTGACAATCTTTCGGACAATGTGATACTGCTCGATATTGCGACTGGTCAGATTGTGAAGTCATTTGACCTCAGCCGTACTCGCTATATACCTGTTGAGTATCCGTATTCAGTGGTTGCCAACAAGGCGGGAACGAAGGCCTGGGTAAGTTTGTGGAACAGTGCACAGATTGCCGAACTTGATCTCGATGCCGGGAAAATTGCTCGATGGGTCAGTGTGGTGCAGGGACATGATGATTCTAGCGTCCCTAGCCAGCATCCGACCGCGATGATCCTGAGTGCAGACGGGGCAACGCTCTACGTGGCGCTTGCAAATGGCGATGCCGTAGTCGCGGTAGACCTGAAATTCGGCGCAGCTTCACGATGTTACGATACGGGCCGCGATGGCCACGGTTCAGTTCCGCAGGCCATCGCTCTCTCCTCAGACGGAAAACATCTTTATGCTGCCAATGGCTCGCTCGACGCGGTGGCCGTATTCGAAACAAAGCTAACTCCGAATCTGACCACCAGCCCTGTGTTGTTTGGCCTGCTTGAAGAACCCGTCGGTTTTATTCCCACCGAGTGGTATCCGAGCGCACTCGCCATCACCGGCGAGAGTCTGCTTATTGCCACAGCAAAAGGTACGGGCAGTACTCCAAACAACATGATGGCTACGTTGAAAACAGAACTGCACCCGAACGCGCATCCGTATATTGCCTCGCTGATCGGTGGCTCGATACAGCGCCTGACGCTTGCCGAGATCGACAGAAATCTGCCTGCCTTTACGAAACAGATGGAACAAGACAACCTGCTCAACGCCGATCCCGGCAAGTTCGAGTTTTCCGGCGGGAAGAATCCGATTCGCCACGTCATCTACATCCTTAAGGAGAACCGCACCTACGATCAGATTTTGGGCGACCTGCCCGCCGGAGACGGCGACCCATCTCTCACCATGTATGGATCTGACATCACTCCGAATGAGCACAAGCTCGCTCTGCAATTCGGTGTGCTCGACAACTTTTATGACAGCGGAGAAGTCTCGGGTGATGGACACCTTTGGTCCGATGCTTCGGCGACCTCCGACTACAACGAGAAGACCTGGCCAATCGCCTATCGAAGCAAGGAGCGTACTTACGATTTCAGTGGTCAGGTTGCGGAAGAGTATCCGCTCGAGCAGGGTATTCCGGACGTGGATGATCCCGCTACTGGCTACCTTTGGGATAACCTCGCGAAGAACAAGCTCACCTATCGCATCTATGGCGAGATGATGGCGCTGACTTTGTGCAAGACTGACCAGGTGAGTTCGCCCATGGAGGGAACGCCGTCTGGGCTTGCCGGCGAGTGCGCGTCTCCCGAGATCAAGCATGGCGAGCCGTTGCCACCGAATGTTGGCAATCCGCCTGGGGGTCCGAGCCCGTGGCCGTGGGCTGTGCCGCGCATCAAGAGTATGCGCGCGACCAAAGCCATGCAGCGCGATCACTTCGATCCGCTCTATCCGGATTTCGAGATCGATTATCCCGATCAGCTACGTGCCGACGAATTCCTGCGCGAGTTTGATGGGTTCGTCAAGGCTAGCGGCTCTGCAAAAGAGCTGCCGCAGTTCATCCTGCTCTACCTGCCCGACGATCACACTGGCGGCACGCGCCCCGGAAAGCCCACGCCACAGGCTTCCGTCGCCGACAACGACTTGGCGGTCGGGCGCGTGGTGGACGCTGTTTCGCACAGTCCGTACTGGGATGACACTGCGATCTTCGTCATCGAAGACGACGCCCAGAATGGCGCCGATCACGTTGACGCGCATCGTTCGATTGCGCTCGAAATCAGCAAATACTCGCCGCGCACGGAAAAGCCTTATGTCGATCATCACTTCTACGCCACGGCGAACATGGTTCGCACAATGGAATCTCTGCTCGGACTTCCGCCGATGAACTTGTTTGACGCGCACGCGCCACTCATGGCGCCGCTCATGGCCGGGCCTGGAACGCAACGGCCGTATCAGGCTGATGACAGCAATCTTCGCAGCGGACTGATCTATCGCGTGAATCCGAAGAAAGCTCCGGGCGCGAAAGAGTCTTCGCGCATGGATTTCTCGCGGCCCGATGCGAATGAAGCAAACAAGCTCAATGCGATTCTTTGGCAAGACGCGAAAAGCAGCACACCGAAACCGAGTGCCGACCATTCCCATTCCTCTCCGTAGAACTAAGCTAGAATTCCTTGGTGGTATCTCCGATCGAATGTACTGACCTGCGCAAAACCTACGACGGCAAAGTAGAGGCCGTTCGCGGGATCAGTCTGCGCATTGAGAGCGGCGAATGTTTTGGGCTGCTTGGCCCGAACGGGGCAGGGAAGACCACAACCATCGAAATCCTCGAAGGTCTGCTCGCGCCCACTTCCGGCGAGGTCCGCATCTTTGGCCATGCATGGACGGACAACCCTCGCCAGTTGCGTGAGTGGATCGGCATTTCCCTGCAGGAAACGCGGCTGACTGAGAAGCTGACCGTTCGTGAGACCGTCGAACTCTTCGCCAGCTTTTATGACCAGCCTCGCTCGGCCGACGAGGTGCTCGACGAACTCCAACTCGGCGAAAAGGCGGACAGTTGGGTTGGCAAGCTTTCCGGCGGACAAAAGCAACGGCTGGCGGTTGCGACGGCTCTAGTGGGTAATCCGAGAATTCTGTTTCTGGACGAGCCAACCACCGGGCTCGATCCGCAAAGCCGACGGCAACTCTGGGAGATTATTCGCGTCTTTCTAAAGAAAGGTGGAACTGTTTTGCTCACGACCCACTACATGGACGAAGCCGAGCGGCTTTGCGATCGGCTTGCCATTGTGGATCGCGGCATAATCATCGCGGAAGGAACGCCGGCCGAGCTCATTGAACGGTTGGGCGGGCATCATGTGGTTGAGTTTCAGGCGAGCGAATCGAATGGCGATGGCGCGGTTCCTGTGCCGGACAACGTCGACGAGTGGCGTGCACTGCCTGGGGTCGAATCGGTCCGCCTTGAGGATTCGACTCTCTGTCTGACCGTTCGTGAGCCGCATCTGACGATTCCCGCGCTGCTCGACGCGCTGAATGGGCGAGGGCATCGACTGGAGCACTTAAGCACGCGCCAAGCCAGTCTGGAAGACGTATTCGTCCGGCTTACTGGTCGGCATTTGAGAGAGGAATAAATGGCCACCGAAATCACAACGACCAATCCTCCCGCGATTTCGCCGGGCGCAAGTCTGGGACAGCTTTCGCCTGAGAAGGAGCGTGCAGCGGGGCGATGGTCGGCCTATCGACATCTGCTTTGGGTTCGGCTTTTGGAACTCAAGCGTGAGCCGGAAATTGTTTTCTGGGTATTCGGATTTCCTCTGCTGCTTTCGCTCGGCTTGGGCATCGCGTTCCGCAATAAGCCCGCCGATCAGATTCCGGTGGCCGTAGTTGATGGGCCGCATGCCGAGGAGACGGCGGCGCAACTGGGCGGCTCGGGCGGCAAGCGGTCTGCGCTACGCGCGGTGGTGGTGGAGCGCGAAGCCGCGCTGAAAGCATTTCATTTCGGCAAATACGATGTCGTGGTCGAACAGAAACCCGACGGCACCTACTTGTTCTACTACGATCCCGCCCGGCCGGAGAGCGAACATGCGCGGCTGCTGGCCGACGATACGCTGGAAGCTTCCGCCGGACGCGCAGACAAGCTTCAGGTTGTGAATTCAGGTTCGAGCGCGCCAGGCTCGCGCTACATCGACTTTCTGATTCCGGGTTTGATTGGCATGAGCCTGATGAACTCCGGCATGTGGGGCGTCGGATTTTCGCTGGTCGACATGCGGCAGCGAAAATTGCTGAAGCGCTTCGTAGCGACTCCCATGCGG
>JBAWAI010000345.1:0-1712 GCA_049589215.1 Terriglobales bacterium
TCACCGACGTCAGCGAAAAAGCCGGCATCCTCGACACCGTCGGCACCTATGGACTCAGTGTCTGCGTCGCCGACCTCGACGATGACGGCTGGCCCGACATCTACGTCGCCAACGACTCCACCGCCGCCACCCTCTACCAGAACCAGAAGAACGGCACCTTCAAAGATGTCGCCATCGAATCCGGCGTCGCCTACTCGCCCGACGGCAAGCCCCAGGCCGGCATGGGCGTGTCCATCGGAGACTTCAACCGTGACGGCCTCCTCGACATCGTCAAGACCAACTTCGCCGGAGACACCGCATCTCTCTACCAGAACCTCGGCGGACTCAACTTCGACGACCGCACCTACCTTTCCGGCATCGGCATCAACACCCGCTACCTCGGTTGGGGCGTCGGCTTCTTCGACATGGACAACGACGGCTGGCCCGACATTATGATCTCGAACGGCCATGTCTATCCCGAAGTCGACGGCTCACACACCGACGCGCCCTACGCCGAACGCAAATACCTCTACCGCAACCTGCGCAACGGCCAGTTTGAAGAAGTTACTGATCAGGCCGGACCCGGCATGACCGCTCCCGTCCCCGGCCGCGGCTGCGCCTTCGGAGACTACGACAACAACGGCACCCTCGACGTCGTCGTCAACTGCATCAACGCCATGCCGCAGCTTCTCCGCTGCGACTCCACCCTGAACCGGAACTGGATCAAGATCCGCACCGTCGGCGTCAAATCAAACCGCACCGGAATCGGCGCCCGCATCAAAGTCACCGCACTCACCGGAACCGCGACCACGCCCGACAAACCACTCGTCCAGATCGACGAAGTCCGTTCCGGCGGCAGCTACTTCTCACAGAACGACCTCCGCCTCCACTTCGGCCTCGACCAGGCTAAAACCGTCGACGTAGAAATCCGCTGGCCCTCCGGCCAGACCGACTCCTTCAAAAACCTCGACGCCAACCGCCTCTACGTCATCCAGGAAGGCGGCAGGATCCTCAAGTCCGACGCTTTCCACACCGTCGGCGGAAAAGCAGCAGGGAAGAAGTAGGGCGCTGATGTTGCTTTCCAGAGCGGCAATCCAGAGGTGGACCGCATGATGGCTTACGCTGCTGGCAATATCTTTGCCAAACTGCCCCAATCACTATCGGAAGAAGTCTTTCAGGAAATAATCTACGGGGGAAAATTTAGATTGGAGCGAATCATCTCCTTCGGTCAGGCAACGCCGGCTGGGCAATGGTACGACCAGGAACAGCATGAATGGGTTGTGTTGTTATCCGGTGCAGCGGGCTTGCGTTTCGAGGGAGAAGAAGGTCTCCGCGTCTTATCTCCCGGAGATTTTGTGAACATACCTGCGCACACGCGGCATAGGGTTGAATGGACAGACGAGAAGCAAAGCACTGTGTGGTTAGCTTTGCATTACTCAAAATCTGAAATGCCAGAAATAAGGTAGCCTTGACTCACCCATGAGCGATTGGTTTGCCCGCCCCGTCCTCTTCGTTACCGACATCGGTCGTTCCGTCGATTTCTACGTCAACCAATTAGGATTTGTGCAGAGCTGGCGTTACGAGGAAGAAGGGAAGGCGTTTGTGGCGCAGGTTGAACGTCAGAGCTGCGCGCTCATCCTGTCGTCACAATGGCCAGACAAAGTCGGCCACGGACTCATGTTCGTCTCGCTCGATGTCGATGTGCTCCACGCTCTCCGCTCCGAGCTTGAGCA
>JBAWAI010000346.1:0-4943 GCA_049589215.1 Terriglobales bacterium
CTTCGGCGCTCCCCAAAACTGACAGCTGACAGCTGGCAACTAGTACTTAGGCATGGAAGGATCCACCTTCTCAGCCCAAGCCGTAATCCCGCCCGTCAGGTTATAGATCTTCTTAAATCCCGCCTGCCGCAGAAACTGCACCGCCTTCGCGCTGCGGCCGCCCATCTTACAATGAGCAATAATCTCCCGGCTCGAATCCAGCTCACTCACCCGCTTCGGCAAATCCCCCAGCGGAACCAGATACCCGTTCAAGTTACAAATCTGATACTCATGCGGCTCGCGCACATCCAGAATAAAAATGTCCGCCTTCGCATCGAGCTTCTTCTTCAACTCTTCCACCGAAATCGCTGGCACCACGTCTTCCACCGGAGCCTCCTGGCCTCGAATACCACAAAATTCCTCGTAGTCGATGAGCTTCGTAATCGTACGATTTTTCCCGCACACCGGGCAATCGGGATTCTTTCGCAGCTTCAACTCGCGAAACTTCATTCCCAGCGCGTCCACCAGCAGCAGCCGCCCCGCCAGCGAATCACCCTGCCCCAAAATCAATTTGATCGTCTCGGTCGCCTGAATCACGCCCACGAGGCCCGGCAAGATTCCGAGCACTCCGCCCTCCGCGCACGAAGGCACCAGCCCCGGCGGAGGCGGCTCCGGATACAGACACCGGTAGCAAGGCCCGCCCTCAGTCGCAAAAACGCTCGCCTGCCCCTCAAAACGGAAAATCGATCCGTACACATTCGGCTTGCCGCTCAAAACACAAGCGTCATTCACCAGATACCGCGTCGGAAAATTATCTGTCCCATCCGCCACGATATCGAATTCGCTAAACAGCTCCAGCGCATTCGCCGAAGTCAGACGCGTCTCAAATTTCCGCAGATTCAAAAATGGATTGATCGCCTTCAGCTTCTCCGCCGCCGAATCCAGCTTCTTCCGCCCCACATCCGCGGTCGTATGAATAATCTGTCGCTGCAGGTTCGTGTAATCGACCACATCGAAATCGACGATCCCCAAAGTCCCCACACCCGCCGCTGTCAAATAAAGCGCCAGCGGAGACCCCAGTCCGCCCGCGCCAATACAAAGCACGCGCGCAGCCTTCAGCTTCAGCTGCCCCTCCATGCCCACCTCAGGCATAATCAAATGCCGCGAGTAGCGCAGGATCTCGTCATTACTTAAAACAGTTTCGGGCTTCGTTTCCGTAAGAGTAGTCATAATAATGTTGGGATGCTAGTAGCGCGAAGTGAGCGGCTGGCAGCTTCCTCCGGCAATCGACGGCACGATAGAAATCGTATCACCCTCATTAAGCGCGGTAGCCTCTTTCTGCAAATACCGCATGTCCTCATCATTCACGTAGACATTCACAAACGCGCGCAACCTGCCGTCGTCGCTATAAAGATGCTTCTTGAGATCAGGATTCTGTGCGACCAGCCCGGAAAGCGCGTCGCCAACGGTGTTCGCAGCCACGCTGACGGAAGCCTGCTTCTGGGTGTACTGCCGAAGCGGAGAAGGAATCTGCACCTGTACCATATAAAACAGATGCCAGTTCGCGGGCTGCGGATTCAGCATTGACGCGGGTTTTCCCCATCCATGCAGCCCACCGCAGCGTTTATTCATGGAAAAAACAGAAACAGTACGTCCCCGCGGCTTCGTCCCCATCGGCATCTTCTTTATCTTCGGCGCGACCATGGCCGCCTACGCCGCCATCACCTTAATCTTGCAAGGCACCTTCCTGGACCGCCTTTGGGCGCTGAACAAGCAAGCTCACGCCGCGTTACTTCCAGTCGCAAACATTTCCGGGCCGCTCTTTCTGATTCTGTCCGCCGCGCTGGCTGCCGCCGCCATGGGCTGGTTCCGCCGCCTCTACTGGGGATGGTTGCTAGGCCTAATCATCGTCGCGATCAACGCCGTCGGAGATCTCGCAAATCTAGTGCGCGGCGAAGCACTGAAGGGGGCAGTCGGAGTCGTAATCGCCGGGGTCTTGCTGATCTACATGAGTCGGACAAGCGTGCGGAACTACTTTGGTTCTTAATCATCGTCGCGGTCTTCGACGAAGTTGGCTTTTTCGTGAGCATGTGCCCGAATCTCGTGCATAAACCTTTTCCGTCCGACGAGAAACACCGAGAAGCGCATCCTTGGTCCACCATTCCGCGAGCGAACGTACGTTGTGCCAGTGTTTTGGCCGTACGCAACTGAAGCGACGTCCTTCCAGGCAATCTCTTTTTCGGGCAAAAACCAGCGGGCCTGGCGAATGCCGTTTCCGTCGACGATCACGGGCACCGGCGAAACAAGAAGGATCAGGCCGAACACCGTAAACGGAATAAGGAGGGCGTAGACAGTTTCGAGATCTCGGTCACCAGCCCCCGCCATCAAGGCTATGAATGCCAAAAGGCAGAATAGAACTACTCTCACCATCAAACGCATGCTCGAAGTCACATAGAATTCGATCGTATCCCCATTCTCTCGAGGCATTTGTTTCCTGGCGGTGCGTCTGCTCCACCAAAATAGAACGGGTAAGACGATGATCGGCGAAAGCAGAAGCACGATTGCGAGTAGTTGAAAAACCCACAGATGGCCCATAGGCGCGAACAGCCAGTCGAATTTTCAACCCAGAATCGTCATCTCGTCCACTAATTTCTTGTCTGCCTCCTCCACCCCCACCAACTCAAACGAATTCGTCACCACCGCCCGTCCCTTCTCAACACTCGTAATCACATACGAGCACCCAATCCAGTGCGCCTCCGCCAAATCCGTCACCGACCATCGCGCCGGATGATCCGGATGCGAATGATAGAACCCGACAATCTCCTCCCCGCGCTCCCGTCCCTCACGCTGAATCCGAATCAACTCCTTGGGATCGATCGAGTACCGGTTGTGCAGCGAGTCCAGCCACGTATTCCCGCACCGCGCCGCGCGCGTAACAATCTTGGCGTCCCCGTCAAATCGCCCCAGCAGCACACCACAGCACTCATGAGGATAAGTCTCCTCCCCATGGCGCCGTACCAAGTCGAACTCAGTTTGCGAGATTTTCAGCATCAGGAAAGAAAAGTCACAAGTAAGAAGTCAAAGTAATGAAGTAAAACCTCGCCCAACCGCGATATGCGCGAGCCGCGTGACTAAGAGAGGATTACCAAATCCAGCCGCACTAACTTCTTCAATCTGACTTTTGATTTCTGACTTCCGCTCGACTTCTGACTTCAGCGTCATCCTCGGTCCAAAACCGCTCACTCAAATATTTATCTCCCGAATCGCAAAGCACAGTCACAATCGTCGCCGCCTGGTTCTTCTTTAATCCTTCCGCCACCTGCAAACATCCAACCACGGCCGCTGCCGCCGAAACGCCCACCAGCAGCCCATGCTCACGCGCCATCCGACGCGCCATCGCGTGCGCCGTCTCGGTTGCAATCTCAATATTCTCGTCCGCCAGCGACGCATCATAAATCCGCGGCACTATCGCCGACGCCAAATGCTTCGCGCCCTCAATCCCGTGAAACGCTGAATCCGGTTGCAGCGAAATACACCGCACATGCGGATTCAATTCCTTCAACCGCCGCGCCGTTCCCACAAATGTCCCCGTCGTCCCCAGCATCGAAACAAAATGCGTAACGCGCCCTTCGGTCTGTTCCCAGATCTCATTCGCGGTCGTCAAATAATGCGCCCGCCAGTTCGCGTCATTCGAATACTGGTCCGCGTAAAAATAAAGATCGGGCTCCGCCTCCGCGAGCTGGCGAGCAATCTTGATCGCCCCATCCGAGCCCTCGCCCGGGTCGGTAAAGATGATATTTGCGCCGTAAGCCTGTAGAACGCGCTTTCGCTCCACCGAGACATTCTCCGGCACGCACAGCGTCACCGGAAATTTCAGCGCCGCTCCAATCATGGCGTAAGCAATGCCGGTGTTGCCGCTGGTTGAGTCGAGCAGAATCTTTCCCGGACCAAGTTTGCCCGACCGCCGCGCCTCGCTCACAATGTTTGCAGCCGCGCGGTCTTTCACGGATCCGCCGGGGTTATACCACTCGGCTTTTCCGAGCAGGCGAACCCCCGGCAAATCGCGCGTCAACCCGTCGAGCGCAATCAACGGAGTGTTGCCGATTCGCCCGAGCACCGCCTCACCCTCACGGGCGCAGGCTTCAGCCGCCAGCGCCGTTGGCGTTGAAACCGGCAAAGCGCCGTTCAATCTTGCCGACTTTGGATGAGCTGCACTCATGGCTTTGGACGTCGAGACAAAACTGAGGCAGTGACCTCAGTAATGTGCTGGCAATCTTAAAAAGGTATATCTATACAAACGTCGTAATATTCTTCGCCGCGTGCAGGCTTTAAAGGCTGCAGCTGGCGTCAAACATTGTTCGTGGTTTAGATTCCGAGCGGCAGTCTTTGGTTCCACCGTTTCGCGCGGTTGTGCACCGCCTGCCGCCGCCCCGCATCTAAACTGGCGTATACAGAATCGAGATCATCGGAATGGCAATGAAAGTCGAACAGAAAACCTACGAAGAAGCGGTAGCCTGGCTGCGCGATCACGGCTTCGATCTGATCGAAGCCCCCGGCACGCAGGCCCGCGTGTTCCTGAAGAAGTACACCTGCTCCGCGGCCATCCAGAAGACTGAAGACGGCGGCGTCAAAATCTTCGCCTACCCCGGCTACCTGATCGGAAGCGAGATTTCAAAGCTCGTCAACCGCGGCTACCAGCAGTTTCTCAAGACCGCAAAAACTGAAGTCCCCGCCACAGCCGACCATCTCAAGGCTCTCCACCAGTTTGCCGAAGAGCTCAAACAAGCCCTGGCCCTGCCCAGCCTCTACAATGAGTCGCTCGGCACGGTAAGCGAGTCCTACAACTACGACCGCATCAAAGACCGCGACGAACCAGTCGTCGATCGTCCCAAGCGTCCCTGGGAAACGGTACAGGTAAAGGTGAAAGCCGCAGCCGCAAAAAAGAGCCGCGCCTAGGAATGAAC
>JBAWAI010000347.1:0-22550 GCA_049589215.1 Terriglobales bacterium
GCCGCCCATGGCCGCGCGGACTTTGGAAAAGATCAAGCGATTGGCGAGCTTCCAGTCGCGCGCGGTCGGCTGAATGTCGGCGAGAATTTCGTCACGGTGGGCCCGGCCAACTTTTAGCGCCCACTGATAGATGGAATTCTTTGGAAAGGACGACGCTTTCAGAATCACCTGCTGGCGGATTTTCTCGTAGACGCGCGGGACCGCGACGAAGATCGTCGGCTGCACTTCCATCAAAATCGGCGCGAGCGTGGCGAGGTCGGGGCAATAAGCCAGGGTCACGTTGCGATACAGGAGGGCGAAGTCGACATGCCTCGCGGTGACATGCGACAGCGGCAGGAAGGAGACGCTGAGTTCATCTTCCGCGCTGAGATCGAATCCTTCGAGCGAACATGCGATGTTTGAGGTCATGTTGCCGTGTGTCAGCATCACGCCTTTCGACACACCGGTCGTGCCGGATGTGTAGATGATAGTGGCCAGATCCTCGGGGAGGATGGTTCGGGCTTGGGCGTCGAAGCCCGGATCGGCAGAGGTTGGGCCTTGCTGCATCAGTTCGCGCATCGGGACCGCGCCCGACGCGTCGCCCGACGCGTCCTCTATGTTCATGGCGATGATTCGCTCTACCGGCGTCTGGGTTCGAACGCTCAGAACTTTTTCGAGCTGATTTCTGGTTGAAACCGCGATGACGCGCGCGCCAGAATCGTTGAGAATAAAGGCGGTCTGCTCGGCGGTTTGTGTGGCGTAGATGGGGACGGTGACCGCGCCGAGAGATAGGGCGGCGATGTCGGTGGTAGTCCACTCGGGACGATTTTCGCTGAGGATGGCTACGCGGTCGCCCTTTTGAATTCCCCACGACGCAAGCGCGCGGCTTATACCGACCACGTTGCGGTAGAGTTCGTCGGAAGAGATAGGTGTCCACCCGGAAGCCTGGCGGTGCAGCATGACGCGTTCGCGGTGGCTTTGGTAAACCGAGAAGAGAATATCGTTCAGCGTCAGGATGCTCATCCGATCCGATCAGAGGCACTTTTATTGTAGTCCTGCATCTCCGGTGGTTGGCGGTGACGAGACGGGTAACCTTTTGACCGCGTGGGTCATGCAAGGTAGGCTTAAGACAACCTCGATGGAGGGGTGTCCATGAAACAAAGGGCTTTTTTCGCAATCGCGGCAGTGTGTTTGCTGGCGGCCGCTGCTTTGGCTCCGCTTGCGAGGGCGGACGACAAGAAGCCGGCGCCGGCACCGATGAAGTTGAGCGTCGGCGACGTCGCGCCTGACTTCAAACTGCAATATTTTGACGGCTCGAACCTCAAGGATGTCTCGCTCAGTCAGTATCGGGGTAAGAGCAACGTTGTGGTCGCGTTCTACGTTTTTGCCTTTACAGGTGGTTGAACGGCGCAGATGAAGGCTTTCCAGCAGAATCTCAAAAAGCTGGAAGCGGCCGATACCCAGGTTCTGGGTGTGAGCATGGACAGCCCCTTCGCCAACAAAGCCTTTGCCGATCAAATTGGAGTGACGTTCCCGCTACTGAGCGACTGGGGCGGCGATGTGACGCGCCAGTACGGCATTTACGTAGACAAATATAAAGCCGCGCGGCGGGTCAATTTCCTGATCGGAAAAGACGGGAAGATTTTAGAAGAGCAGGTTGACCGGGAGGCGATCGATCCCACGAAGATTGTGGATGCGTGCGAGCGGAAGGCGGTTAGCCGGTAGTCGCGCAAAGCGCTTGCACGGTTTTGCGTGGCGGGTTAGGCTCTGGATTGCTCTATTGCGTTATCGATCGTTACTACGTCATTGAATTATTGAGGGGGAGAATAGGCCATGCAACTCAGAATGAGCACGCGAACCGTGGACGGCGCGATGATCGTGGATTGCAGCGGGCGGCTGGTGTTTGGTGAAGAATCGGCCAGCCTGCGGGAGACAGTACGGAAGGTATTGGGCGAATCGAAGAAAGTTGTGCTCAATCTGCACGAGGTGAATTACATCGATAGCGGCGGGCTGGGAACGCTGGTGTCGATTTTTACCACGGCGCGCAATGCCGGAGGCGCCATCAAACTGGCCAGCCTGAGCCAGCGCGTGGGAGACCTGCTGCAACTGACCAAGCTGGTGACGATCTTTGAGATATTTGACGACGAAGAGACGGCCGCGCGGTCGTTCAACTAGACGGAAAACGCCGCAATTCTTTCGCGTCCTTTGTCAATTAGTGGCTTGGTCCTGGCGGTTCAGATCTTCGTCAGTTCCGCCTACGTTTAATTTAAGTCCCCGAAGATGAGCGGCGTTCCAACTCCGAAACCGTTTATACCGTCGACGAGCACAATGGTTTCAATTTGCAAGGCGCTCGGCGAATAGGACGTCGGACTGATGATCGGGGTGTGGCCGCCATGTGGAGTTACCACCAACCACCAGGTAGTGTTGCCAGTTTCGGATATATACGAACTCGCCGCTCCAAAGATGAGATTCGCGTTCGGAGCGGGAGGGTTCGGCCCTTCCACGATGCTCGGTGACCCCACCACGTAGATGTCCACTCCTCCGGGTTGCCCGTTGACCGGGTTCGGCAGATTGTTGGATGCGTCAATTACACGAAACTCAAAATTTCCGTTGGTCGGCACCGCGTTATTGTCGGTGAAAGGCTGGGCGACATATGGATTGGTGGTGTTGTTTCCCATCAGCATGACGGTGTACTGGGTGCGGCCATTGAAGCTCAGCGAACTGTTGATAATCGGCGTGCCAGTGGTGGAATCGCCGTGATCATAGATCTCGAGCAGATTGCTGCCCGCGGAAACGCTCGAATAGGCGTCTTTTCCGGGAGGATTTATGTTGGTGAACTGTACGCCGCTGAATACAAGGTCGCCGTTCATGGTAATGTCGAAGCCGTCCGTGATCTGGTAATCGTAATTGGCGATGGCATTGATGATGCGATACGAAGTGCCACCAGAGCTGCAACTGACGGCGAAAACGCCAATGGCAACTACAGCCAGGGCAAGGGACAGCGCTTTCCACAGACGCATAGAAATTCTCTCCAAACCAGTTTTAGTGCGCTTCAAAGTGAGATGCCGGTAGTGTAATTCCCGGTTTCAGGCTCTATAAAGTTTTGTATGAGCGACTCCCAGATTAACATGGAGGGAGCGGGGTTAGAGGGATGGCACCTGGTCGTAGACGGGCCTCGAAAAAACGAGTCGCCGCGGTATCGAAACGTGAAGACAAGCTGGCATTGGACCCGCGCGCGCGCATTGTGAGACTGATTCGGAGTTTGCCAGCGGGAAAGGTTTCGAGCTATGGCGCGATCGCGCGAGCCGCGGGATGTCCGGGCGCGGCGCGGCAAGTGGTGCGCATCCTGCGGCAGGTTCCGGGTTTGCCGTGGCAGCGGGTGGTAGGCTCGGGAGGCGCGATCAAACTGCCGGGAGAGAACGGCGCCGAGCAGCGATTCCAGTTGCGCATGGAAGGCGTGGGTTTTCGCGGCGCGCGCGTGGATATGAAGCGGCACGAATTCAAGTTTGCAAGGGGAAAAGGCCGCTAGTGAAAAGCCCTCGTAATGCGCATTGCGCTATACATTTGGACGAACGAGGATGGACGAACAGCACAGACGAGTAGCATAGATAGCTTCCAATGCAGGTTCCTAAAGCTCAAGCCTTCAACCGTACCCGCTCCACGTATCTCGCTATTGATCTCGTTATTGCGCAGACTCATTGGTCGCGCTTTCGCGGACTGATGGCCAGTGACGTTTCGAGCTTTCCGCCCGGCCGCGGGCTCCTGATCAGCCCCTGCCATGGCATTCACACCTTTGCGATGCGCTTTGCTATTGATGCGGTCTATCTAGACCGCGATCGCAAGGTGGTTCATCTCGAAGAAGATCTCAAGCCGTGGCGGATGGCGGCGGTGCGCATCCACGCCACGTCAGTGCTCGAAGTGCCGACGGGGACGATCAAGGAATCCTCCACGATGCTGGGCGACCAAATCGACATTCTCTTCGAGCATCCGATTCCTACGGCTAACGCAGCATGATGGGGTGCGTTGGTCGACACCGGCATTCCGCGAATTCCCACGATTTGTACTTGGCTTACGGCCAAGGGTGGGTTTTTTGGGAACACATGCGCGCGATGGCGGCGCGATGAATGCACGCTACTAGTGGTGGGTTACCGGCATCAGCAGACGCATCAGCTGAATTACGGCTGGGCCAACCGTTACGAAGATAAGCGACGGCATCACGAACAGGACGAGCGGAATAATCATTTTGACCGTGGTCTTGGCGGCCTGTTCTTCGGCGCGCTGACGGCGTTCCGTGCGCAGCGAATCGGAATGAACGCGAAGCGCCTGGGCGACGCTCGTTCCGAAGCGATCGGTTTGAATCAGTGTGCCAACGAGGGCGCGCACGTCTTCGACTCCGGTGCGCGCGGCCAGATTGCGGAGAGCCTCGACGCGTGGTTTTCCGGCGCGAATTTCGAGATTGAAGATGTGGAACTCGTCGCCGAGTTCGGGATGTGCATGGCTGAGATCGGCACCGACGCGCGTAAGCGCCTGATCGAGCGGGAGGCCGGCCTCGACGCAGATGACGGTGAGGTCGAGGGCATCGGCGAGGCCGAGACGAATGCGTTTTTGGCGCTCCCGCATTTGCCGCTTGAGCAGAAACCGCGGAATGAAAAAACCAAAGCCGAATAAGCCTGCGAGCAGGAAGGGAGAACTAAATCCCGAGATCAAAAAAGCGATGAGAAATCCGACGGCTGCACAGAAGACGCGAAGGCCGCGATAAATGGAGACGTGCTGGTCGCCACGGTACCCGGCTTGAATGAGCCATGCGCGCGTCTTGGAGACGTCAGTCGGCGAAATGGGGAGTGCACGGCTCAGTGGGTCGAGAGCCTGCTGGAAGCGCTCGCGGATGGGCTGCTTCTCTTGATCTTTGGGGCGTTGCCAGCCGATTTCGCGCAGCCGGGCGCCGAGCACCGATGAAGGAGCGACGGTCGCCGCGACGAAGGCGAACACCACGATTGTGATCGTCAGGAAGACCAGCACGGCGAGGAGAATGGGCATCGATCAGACCTCGATCCTGATGATCTTGCGGATGACGAAATAGCCCATGGTCTGGAGCGTGATGCCGGCGACGACCAGCGTGTGGCCGAGCGGGTCGGCGAAGAGCGGATGAATAAAGCCGGGGTTGAGCAAAAGCATGCAGACCACAATGGTGGGCGGCAGAGACATCAGCAAGACCATGGTGAGGCGGCCTTGCGCAGTATGGACGCGGACCTGGCGAAGGATTTTGAAACGCTCGCGAATCATGTGAGAAAGATTGTCGAGAATTTCGGCGAGGTTGCCGCCGGTCTCGCGCTGGAGCATGACGGCGGTGACGAAGAATTTAACATCAACGAGCGGGATCCGCTCGGTGAGGTTGACGAGCGCGTCGCGAACGGGAAGTCCGAATTTCTGTTCTTCGTAGAGCTGGCGGAATTCTCCCGCGACCGGCTCGGCGAGTTCGTTGGCGATTAGTTCGAGGGCGGTAGTGAAGGCGTGGCCGGCGCGGACGGCGCGGGCAAGCGTGTCAATGGCCTCCGGAAATTTCTCCTCAAATTTCTGAAAGCGCTTGGTCCGCATGTGCGATGCGTAGGCGTAAGGAAGAAAAAATCCCAATAGGAGTCCAGCCCACCCAAACATGACGTTGTGGCCGAAGATGACTGCGATAACGGCGAGAACGACGGCCGAGGCGACGCACATAATCAGGAAGTTTCCCGCGCGGACATCGACCGAGCCTTGCTCCAGCATTTTCTGAAGCATTGAAACGCGCTCGGAGCGGCGGAGGAGAGTGTCAAAAGCCGGGATGCGGCTGAGCATCTCATCGCGCAGCAGGGCGATCTCGATGGGCGCGCGCGAGGCTTCCTCAGTGCTTGTCAGGCGGTCGCGCAGAACGCGGGACTGGGCTTTGCGCTCGTCGAGAAGCGAGAGGGCAGCGAAAGCCAGCACGCTCACGACGGTGAAGATCAAGAAGGCGATGAGGTACGTCATGGGTTTTGGTGGCTTAAGAACAAGTATATCTTGGCGGTACTGGGAAGGGTCTAGAAAGTTCGTTTTTCGCGGATTCTCGCGTTTTGAGGTGCATTCGAACCCAGATCTCTTGGTTTTATGAGGATCTAGACCTCCAGCCTGGCTTCGAAAAGGTTTGCGTTCAGGCGGCAGCCTGCTGTTGCGAGGCGTTCAGCGAAGTGCGGGGTTAGCCCGGTGGAGCGGAAGACGCCGCGCACGCGTCCGCTTTCGTCGATGCCGCTGCGTTCGAAGATGAAGACATCCTGCAAGACAATCGAGTCGTTCTCCATGCCGATGACTTCCGAAACGGTGAGCACCTTGCGCGAACCGTCGGAGAGGCGCGCGATCTGGACGACTGCGTGAATAGCGTTGGCTACCTGTTGGCGAATGGCGCGCTCGGGAATATTGAGATTAGCCATGGAGACCATGTTTTCGATACGGTTCAGGGCATCGCGCGGGGAGTTGGCGTGAACGGTGGTGAGCGAGCCCTCATGGCCGGTGTTCATCGCCTGAAGCATGTCGAAGGCCTCTTCGCCGCGCACCTCGCCGACCACGATGCGATCGGGGCGCATACGGAGGCTATTGATGACGAGCTGGCGCATACGCACGGCGCCCTTGCCTTCGATATTGGGCGGGCGGGTCTCGAGGCGCACGATGTGCTCCTGCTTGAGCTGAAGTTCGGCGGCGTCTTCGATGGTGACTATGCGCTCGGAGTTTGGAATGTATCCGGATAGAACATTGAGCAGTGTCGTTTTGCCGGCGCCGGTTCCGCCGGAGATGAGAAGGTTGAGGCGGCCCTTAACCATGGCGGAGAGCAATTCGAGCATCTGCTCGGTCAGGGTGCGGTTATCGATCATGTTGCGAGAGGTGACTGGATCACGGCCAAAGCGGCGGATAGAGAGGCAAGCGCCATCGAGAGCGAGCGGCGGGATAATGGCATTGACGCGGGAGCCATCCTGCAAACGGGCGTCGACCATGGGAGAAGATTCGTCCACGCGGCGGCCGATGCGGGAGACGATACGATCAATGATCTGCATCAAGTGCTGGTTGTCTTTGAAGGTAAGCCCGGTGATTTCAAGCTTGCCGGCGCGCTCGACGTAGACGCGGTCGAAACGATTCACGAGGATGTCGGAGACGGTGGGATCCTTGAGCAGTGGCTCGAGTGGGCCCAAGCCGAAAATTTCGTCGAGAATTTCGCGCGAGAGGCGCTCGCGTTCCGCGAAGCTGAGCGGCACGGCCTCACTGTTGACCGAATTGCGAATGAGGATGAGGACTTCTTCGCGGGCGGCATCGCCGGTGGTCCGGCCAAGTTTTTCGAGGTCAAGGCGGTCGAGGATCTTGCGATGCAGGTCGGCTTTAACCTGCTGGTACTCGCTGCGCTCGAAGGCTTGGAGGTTGGCCATGGGTAGATCGGCTGTTGGGAGCTGGCCGTTAGCTAAAAGCTAACAGCTAAGAGCCAAATGCGAAAGAATCACAGGTAACTATACCGTCTTAAACAAGGACCAGGTGGTGCGTTTCACTTCGAGATCGTCTTTGGTTAGAACCTTGGCCAGACCAGTGATAGAGCGCGCTATTTCTGTGTTTGGGCCTTGCATCAGCGGGACACCACGGTCGATGGCGGTGGAGACGACGAAGTATTGGTTGGGGATGCGCCAGAGCACGGGCGCACCGATGGCCGCCTCGGTTTCGGTTTCATTGAAGCCGCCCACCTTGCGGTAACGGTTTAGAACCAAGGCAAAGCGATCGCGGGACCCTGTCTCACCAAGGTATTGAGCTACGCGGCCGGCGCTCCACAGCGATGCTACGTCGGCGTGGGCAATGAGAAGAATCTTTTCCGAAAGGTTGCTGGCGAGCCGAGTGGCGCTATCAAGGCGCGAAGACGCATCGACCACGACGTAGTGAAACATGCCGGCGATCATGTCGAACAGACGCGCAAAGTCGGAGGCTGAGTGTTCGTTGGCGACGGGGATGGACGGTCCGGCGAGCACGTGCAAGCCGCGCTCGTGGCGGGCCATGAAGCTCTCGAGCAGCGAGTTATCGAGCCGGTGCAGATTGGTGATGGCGTCGGAAATCGTGAACGTCGGCTTAAGGTTGAGATGAAGAGCGCAGTGGCCGAGAGGCGCGAGGTCGACCAGAGCAGTGCTCGGGTGGATATTCTGCAAAGCCAAAGCGAGATTGACGGCGGTGGTGGTCGCTCCGCTGCCGCCCTTGGCATTGACTACCGTAAAAACTCTCCCGCGCGAGGTTTCGCTCCCGGGGCGACGGCGAGTTGCGCTGAGGCGGACGAAGGCTTCGAGAAGATCGGTGGTGGTGGTTGGGCGCTCGATGTATTCGCGCACTCCGGCGCGCATGGCGCTGACAATGAGCTGGGGCTGCGTCATGGGGCCGATCACAAACAGCGCGGAAGCGGGGAGTTCCTGATGGAGGAGTTCAACGGCGCGCAATGCTGCGGTCACGCCGTCGGCATTCAGATCGATCAGAATGACGTCGGGCCCGAATGCCGACGTTCTCCGGATTACCGGATCAGAGGCGGACAGGGGCAGAGTCGAGTTTGCGCAAACTGTTCGCGCGACACTCGTGCCATCGACGAGAACCTGGAGGATGGCACGCTGATCGCTGTCAGCGGCGAAGATGGCTACAGACAATTCGGGCATAACGGGGGAAACACTACCCAGGGATCTTGGCCGAGTAACTGATCAATTATAGCTGTGACTTTGCCTTTGGCCGCCCATTATTGTGCTGCATCAGACGGAAAAGCAGATGCTCTGTGCAACAACGCCCCAGAAGGCCGGAAGCAGCCCCTGCCTTGGGCTCCGTCATGACACGAGCGGATCTCGTGTCGCTTCATTCTTCCCGGGCCCGAAGTGTTTCCAGAACATGCTACGGCTTCTTTTTGTCGAATTGCGTGTTGTTGAGCAGGGGCACTGGCATGGCTGGACCCTTTGGCACGTCGGCACTTGGCGATATGCGGCGCGCAGTACAGAGGACCATTAATTCGGAGTTACTCTTCTGGGCGCTCTTGCTCTTGAAGAAGTTGCCGAGGATCGGAATGTCGCCCAGGCCGGGAACCTTGTTCACGATGTCGGTAACGCGATTGTCCATCAGGCCGGCAATCACGAAGCTCTGGCCGTCCTGGAGTTCGAACTCCGTTTCCGCCTTGCGTGTGCTGAGGGCGGGGATGGTAGTTCCGGAGACGGTGACGGCGTTCGAGAAATCGAGCGTGCTGACCTCGGGAGCAACATGCAGATGAATTCTGCCATTCGGCTGAATAACTGGAGTGAACTTGAGGCGGACACCGAATTCACGAAACTGGATGGTGACGGTAGAAAGGCCGGTGGCGTTCGGCTGCACGACGGGGAAGGGAAATTCTCCGCCGGCGAGGAAGCTGGCCTCTTTGCCGTTAAGAGCGACAAGGTTTGGCTCGGCCAGAATCTGCAAGAGGCTCTGCTGATGAAGGGCCTCGATGACCGCGCCGAGGTTAACTTGGGGGTTAAAGAAAAAGAGATTGAGAAAGTTCGAGATGGTGGTAGTGCTGGGGGGATTGGTGCCACCGGGTGTCGTTTGAATAGGCCCGGGCGTGACGCCACCGAATTGGCCTGTGGTTATCGTACCGATGGTATTCCCTGAGCCGGTCGAAAACATGTTGATGCCGAGTTGAGTAAGGGCAGTGCGATCGACTTCCGCGAATCTTACCTCGAGCAGTACCTCTTCAGCTCCTACAGGACCGAAGGTGAGAACGTTCACAACATTCTTGGAGTAGGCGGAAGCGAGTGCGCCCGCGTGTTTGGAGACGTCTTCAGTGGTCACGTGGCCGGACAGAACGATGGCGGAGCGTGAGGGCGAAACTAGAATCTGCTCGTTGGGGAAAAGTCGATGAATTTCTTCGGACGCGGCGGTGATGTCGACATCGACGCGGAGATCGAAGCTGCGGGAACGCTCGAGTTCGTCCCAGATGAGCAACGAGGTCTCGCCCGGAGCGAGGCCGTTGACGAGAACCTCGGTCGGAGTGATGACCAAAGCGTCTGCCACGCTTGGGTCGGTGACGGAAACGCGCTTAAGGCGCTCGGTGGTATTGATCAACAGAGACTTGCCGACCATGACCCGCAAGGGCGCAGCGCCCGAGGTTTCAGGAGAAGTAGTGCTCGCGGTTGTTTGGGCGGGGTCGCTGCTCTGGGGCGCGGCATTGTTTTGGGATGAGGCTGCGGGAACGGGAGACGGAGAGCCGTCCGCTGCTCGATATGCGGAAGACGGCGTGGCCAGCAGCAAACCGGCAAGCGCGAGAAACACAAGCGATTTCATCACTGCGAGCCTCGGCAATGCAGGCCTTGGGAATGCCCGCCTAGGCGATGCAAACATCGGCGAGAAAACTGTAGCCTCGCCGGGCGCGTGAATCCGCGCGCACGGATGCGGAGTGGAAGGGTCAGTGGGTTTCATCCGGTTTAAATTTGGTCTCTTCGCGTTTGTTGCCCCGAATCGTTTCAACCTGTAAAGGAAGCGGAGGAGGTGGAGGTGCGATCTTCTCGCTCACCTTATGAACCTTAGGTTTGGCAGCCGCCGCCTGCAAGTTGGGAGACAGAGAACTAGCCCTGGTCGGAGCGATCGACTCTTTGCGGGTATCAAGCGGATTGCGCAAAGCCAGCTGAATTCTCCCTTCCTGCGAAGCGAGGGTCAGTTTTTGTGCGTCATCGGGCGAAACGAGCAGCGTGATTACTGGGGCGGTCTGCCCTTCGCCGGTCATTACTCGGTCGAGGAGACTGCGGCCGACGGCAATGACTGCGACGTTTTCGAGGACGGTGTTGGTTTGCGCATCACTGCCCGCGCCTGGAAGGCCGGTAGCGAGGACATCGACGCGCGTGCCCGGCTGCACAAATCCGGCTACCGAGACAACGTCGTTCACCCTTACGGAGACGGCGCGCATGCCCTGCGGAATCATGGACGGCAGGCCGGACCCTGCATCCTCAGCGGCAAGTTTGTCGGGAAGCACGAAGTCACCTTTGCTGATGGGGAGAATCACGCCGCGCTGGCGAACTTGCCCGACCCGCGAGAAGGCGCCGGGCGGCACGCTGGCTAATGGAAATGCAGCCAGCGTGACGTCGTGGTCGCTCAACTTTGACCCAATCTGAATATCGCCGGCGGCAACGACAACGCTGACCATGCGCAGGTTGTTTCCGCCCGTGAGCGACTTGAGTTTGTTAAAGACCGTAAAACTGACAAGCAGGCCAACGGCTAGCGCCAGGCCTCCGATCATCAACAGGCGACTTCGATTCATTCCACTTCCTAGGTGAAGCGCTTCCGGGCATAGCCATCGTGCGCCGATCGTCTACGAAGGCGAAGGGGGACCGGCCACGCCATGAGCCTATTGGATCGTACTGGCTACCTGCGAGAAGACCGTGTTCGCACTGGTGCCGATGAGGCGGACGGTGCCGATCACGATCACCAGAATGACCGCCAGCATGACCGCGTATTCGGCGATGTCCTGTCCTTCGTCACCAAGCCATAGAAGCTTAATCAAGTCTGACATTCGAATTCTCCTTACGGACTTGTGCTGAGAGTTACTCAGCTGGGCATCGAGTACCCTTGTAGCAAATAAACGCGGAATTGCAAAATCCGCCATCCTGGAGTTGAGCCTTCGGGGCCGGGGTCGACCTTAAAACCCATGCTACGGAGAACCTTTTCCAGTGTGCTCCCTAGTTTCGCAGATTCCTGATGGGTCTAGTAAACATTTTTTCATGTTATTGAAACTTTCGGTTCGATAGTCAGGGCGGGTAGGGGGGGCGCGGACGAAAACGACCGCCTGAGAGTCGCGATAAGGGGCCCTCCAACCGGGGTCAAGAGCCAGCGCTTGGGCCAGGGCCGAGCCGGGCGGGATCAGAATGGTCTGGACGTCCCAGTGGTCAAGAACCTGCTCCCAGCCTTGGTGAAGCTGGGCCACCGTCTGGATGCTCTGGCGCAGAAGGCCGTTGCCATAGAGGTCGGCGCGTCCGTCGGCGAAGACGCGATATTTCGAGTCGAGTTTCCAAATAGTATAGCCGCCCCAGTCATAGAAGGCGAAGAGGCGCTCGGCCTGAGGGGTGGTCAGGAGGAATGTAACTGCCTTTTGGGGAAAGAGTTCGGCCTCGCGGTCTGGCTGGGCACGGGCTAAATCGATCCACCGGACAATGGCGAAGAATGCCAGCAGGACGACGGCCACGGCATACAACATTGCTGGCTTTCTCCTGCGGACCGTCACGGGCTGAGCCAGAGGCGAGGTTTGGGCACTTGCAGTCGCCGCGGCGATGACTGGAATGGCGAGCAGAATGAAGATGGGGATGTGGCGGACGGCGTCGAAGGCCGCGGCTGCGATGAAGAGAAGAGGCAGGAGGGTGCGTCCTTTGACGGGTGACTGGGAATTGGCGAGAGCGACCACCAGTAGCAGGACGATCAAAAGAAACGGAATGTAAAGCAGCTGATGAAAATTGGGCGAAAACCACTCGACGATGAAGGTGCGCATGCCGGTGGAGCGCAGCGTGTCGAGAGGATAGTGATACAGCTGGGCGCCGCTCGGGTTGAGAGGGACAATTGCCAGGCAAGCCAGTGTGATAAGGAGGACGCGGGTGGCGATGGGGCGTGTTTCGAACCATGGCGTGGTTCCGGTGGCGCATTCGAAGATCAGGCCGACCACATACAGCGCTAACAGGGCTGGACCGAGGGCAAAGCCTGCGTGCAAGTTTAACCAGAGAAGAAACAAAGCTGGAATCCAGAGCAACAAGCGCGGACGAGCCTCAGCCTGTTCGAGCAGCCAGAGCAGCAGGGCAGCCAAAGTAAAAGTAAACATCTGCGGACGTGCTCCCCAACTGAAGGCCGATGCCGCCGCACCGAGGACCGTGAGAGCGGCCGCCCAGTGTGGTTTCCCGGGGCATCGCGCATAGAGAAGCATAAAACCCACAGTGGTTATGAGAGATGAGAAGACGATTAGCGCGCCCCGGCCAGGGTGCGCCCAGAGTTCGTAGAAGATGATTTCTGAGAGCCATTCGTGAGAGACCCACGGCATGCCTCCGCGAGTAAAGGAAAAGGGATCGGCGTGGGGGACGTGGCCGGTTTCAACGATCCACTGTCCCGTGCGCAGATGCCACCACAGGTCGGGATCGGTGGCCGTGCGTGCCGTCATCGCCAACAAACCGAAACAGAGGATTCCGGCGAAGAGCAGGCGCTTGTTGGAGATTAAGGTCATGGGGGTGAGTCGGGCAATTATAGAATCAGGCTCATGCTGGGAGTGACTTCAGCGAAATTGATCGGCCGGACAGAACGGCTGGCGGGTCTTTTTCTTCTCGCGCTTACGATCATCAATGCTGCCTTCGTTTGGTATGTGTCTCCGAAGTTGCAACGAGGTTATCAGGATTTCACGGCATTCTACTGTGGCGCGAAGATGATTCGCGATGGGGAGGGTGCCCAGCTTTACGATTTGCGGTTGCAATATCAGGTACAGATGCAATTTGCGCCGAACGTCGACATCCGGCAGGTGGCGCTACCGTATAACCATCCCCCGTTTGAGGCGCTGCTGTTCTTGCCGCTGGCTTGCCTGAAGTTCTTTCCGGCTTATCTAGTGTGGAGCTTGCTAAACGTCGTAATGCTGGTATCGGGTGTGGTGCTGTTGAAGAAGACTTTTCGCGAGGTGGATAGTTTCGATGGTTGGTTCTTGTTTCTCGCGGTTGCTGGATTTCCGCCGGTAGCCATCGCGTTAATGCACGGCCAGGATTCCGTTCTTCTGATGTTGCTGGCAACGGTGAGCCTCACACTGCTTGAGAAACGGCGAGACGCGGCTGCGGGCGTGGCGCTTGCACTTTGCCTTTTCAAATTTCAGATCGCATTGCCGATGGCTTTCATTCTGGCAGCCGGGAGGCCGCGTTTGCTGCGGGGATTCTTGCCGACCGCTGCCGCGCTAGGAGCGGTTTCGGCGATAGTTGTCGGTTGGGGCGGAGTCAGCGGGTACGCTGGCTATGTACTCCAGCTTGAGAAGAGCGGCGCGGGCGGGGCGATTCCGGCGGCGGGCATGCCCAACCTGCATGGTCTGATTGCGTCCGTCGCCGGACCCTGGGCGCGGAGCGCAGTTACGATGTGGGGGACAATCGGCGCGTCACTCGCGATCGTGGCACTCGTTGCATGGGTCGTCAGCAGGCACCATTCTTCGACGCAGTTTGTGTTCGGGTTGGCAACCGTGACTGCCATACTGGTCAGTTACCATGCTTTGGCGCACGACTTAACATTGCTGGTGCCGATAGTGCTGCTGTCTCTTGCGAGGACGCTCTCAGCGACGGAGTGGGAGATCCGCGAGGACACGATTTTGCTGGTAGTGTTGTACACAATCTTGTGGGCATCGGCGCATTGGGGCTGGCTCAGCCCGTTATGGTGTGTGCCGGTATTGATCTGGATTTTCTGGAAGTACGATCGCGGCGCCTTATCGGGACGGCGCTGTGAGCCCGCGAGCCCGTAGGAACATCGCGCCATAAGAGAAACAGCGACCATAAATCCTCACCTTCTCACACACCCAGGAGGTCTGAACATTGGCGGTGCCAACGCGAGGTCGTTTTGGCCTGAGAAGACACTTACGCGACGTTTTGATGATCGCAACGGCGCTCGTGCTGGCCTGGGGTATGGTGTACTACTACGCGGGAGTTCTTCTGCCGATTCGCGAGAAAGCGCCTCTTGGCGCGTGGGATGTTGGGGGCTATCAATCGGACCTTTATCCCAGATGGCTGGGAGCGCGTGAACTGCTCTGGCATCATCGAAATCCTTACAGTCGAGAGATGACGGAGGAAATTGAGCTTGGGTTTTATGGGCGTCCAATCGATGCCGCTCGACGCGACAAAGTGGATCCGGAGGCGTTTGCCTATCCCGCGTATGTGGCGTTTCTGCTGGCGCCGCTTTTGCCTCTTCGGTTTGAAGTAGCGAAACCGGTTTTTACGGCGATTCTTCTGCTAATGACTGTCGCTACTCTTCCGCTTTGGGTTCGAGGCATGAAATTGCGGTTAGGTTGGCGAGCTACTTTTCTCGCCTTCTGCGCGATGATGTCGAGTTACACAGTAGTCGAAGGCCTGAGACTTGGACAGATTACGTTGCTCGTCAGTTTTCTTATGGCAGGCTCGGTTGCTGCCCTAAGCAGGGGGTGGCATCTGCTGGCAGGGATTCTGCTGGCTCTAGCCTTAGTCAAACCGCAACTCTGCGCTTTCCTGCTTACATTCTTGGTGGTGTGGTCGGTTGGCGAATGGAGCGCGCGTAAGCGATTTGCGATTGGATTTGGAATCGTAGCGGCCATGGAGTTTGTAGGCTCGGAACTAATGCTGCCTGGCTGGTTCGGATTCTGGCGCGGGGCGGTCGTGGAGTACATACACTGGCACCGCGGATCATTGCTTACCGGCATGCTGGGCGCGAGGATCGCGCCGGTTGTGACGGGCGGGCTGATTCTGGTCTGCGGAATCTTGTTCTGGGGCTGCCGGACGGAGGTTGTGGGTTCGACTCGATTCAATCTGGCAGTGGTGAGCGCGCTCACGGCAACGACGATAGTTCTGCCAAACGCCGGTGGAGGGAGCTTCTATAACCAGATACTACTGGTTCCCGTAGTCGCGTGGTTGGTCACTTCCGGAGGAGCTTTGGCCAAAGATGGGCCGGCGCGCCTGACATGGATCATTGCCTCCGCGGGACTGGCCGGAGAGTGGATACTGGCATTTGCGGTATCATTCGCCGCGTTTGCGCTGGGCTATCACTTTCAGAACGAGGCCACAGCGTTTGTAGGGGGACCAGAGGTTCTGATGTACATTTTGCCGCTAGAACTGGCATTGTTCGTATCGAGCGCAGCGTTGCCGAGTTGGCGGGCTCAATGAGTGAGAGCATCGTTTCCCAGGAACGGCATGTTTGGATGGTGATTGCGGCTGTGGTATGCGCGGCAGGCGTTTGGCTGTTCGCGGAGCGTGTGTTCGTTCCTTATCAGAAGACCGATGCTGCTGTGCATGGCAGACCGCGGGGAAATCTTTCCGATCTTTATCCTCGTTGGTTGGGCGCGCGTGAACTGCTTCTCGATGGGCGTGATCCTTACAGCGCGGAGGTTTCGCGCGAGATTCAGGCCGGTTATTATGGGCGACCGCTGGACAGTTCGCGTCCGGGAGAGCCGAGGGATCAGCAGAGATTTGCTTATCCAGCCTATGTGGTTTTTTATCTGGCGCCCACGGTGCGATTGCCATTCGCGATCGTCCGGGCGGGGTTCTTCTGGTCGCTCGTTTTCTTTACGGCGGCGAGCGCGTTGATCTGGGTTCGGGTGCTGGGATGGCCGACTTCATTGGCCGCGCGGGTAGTTGTACTTATGCTGACGCTGGGCAGCCTGGCGGTGATGCAGGGGCTTAAGCTGGAGCAGATCAGCTTGCTGGTGGCGGCGCTGATTGCGATTGCTGTCTGGTTGCTGGCCCGCGATTTTCAGGTGGCCGCGGGAATCGTGCTGGCGGTGGCGAGTGTGAAGCCCCAGATCGTGATTCTCCTTCTAATTTGGCTGAGCCTGTGGACGGTTGGCGACTTTCGGCGGCGCTATCGCTGGGCGGTGTCGTTTGGCGTCGCGATGGCGATTCAGATCGCGGCATCAGAGTGGTATTTGCCACACTGGATTCCGCGATTCTGGCAGGCTGTTCTAGCGTATAAGAGCTATACCGGGGCGGTTGGGGTCGCCGAGGAATTTGCCGGACCGACGGCGGGAAGGGCACTGGAGCTTCTGGCGTTTCTCATGTTGATGGAACTTTGCTGGCGAGAACGACGCCACGCTGCCCACACGAAGGCCTTCGCCCGGATGGTGAGTCTGGTGCTCGCACTCGTGGTTCTGCTGGTTCCGACCTACTCGGTTTACAATCAGGTACTTTTGATTCCCGCGGTGCTTGTGCTGGCGGGGGCGTCGCGCGCACTTTGGCGAAGAGGTTTTGCAAGCCGGTTTCTTCTTTTAGCGGTCGCGGCTCTGGTGGGGTGGCCGTGGATTGCGAGCGTTGCGCTGGCCGGACTTTCGTTTATATTGCCTCATACGACGGTTGAACAAGCTTGGGCTGCGCCTTTCTGGACGGTTCTGTTCGTGCCTGTAGGGGTAGCCGCGCTGATGCTGGTCTATGTGGCGCAGCAGACATTTGGTGGGTCGACGGAGGCGGGTACGTCGTAGAATGCTTTGGGAGTTCGCGCGATCATGGCGCGAATTGCCGCGGAGAATCAACGCAGGAGAAATCGCGGGTAAATGTCGGCCTCGTCACATTCCGGAATATCGAGCATTTTTCCTGTTGCGATTTACGTACAGGGAAGCGAGCAGCAGACGCTATCGCTGAACCACACGCCTTATACGGTGGGGCGCAAGGTGGATCGCGATCTGGTCATCGCCGACCCGCGCGTGTCGCGCGAGCATGCCTCGATTGTGGCGGAGAATGGCGAGTTCTTTGTTGTCGACCAGGGCAGCAAGCACGGCACGTTCGTCAATGGCGAGCGCGTCGACCGGCACAAGCTGCAACGCAACGATCGGCTGGAGTTTGGCGCGCGCGATGTGGCTTATCTGATTTTTCATCCGCTGCATACCACGTCGAATACGGCGCGTGAGTTTCTGAGCCAGATCTCGGGAATTCAGATTGCTCCCGAAGCCACCGATCTCGAAAAGCTGACCCTGTTTATGGAGGCGGCTCGCAAGCTGAACACGATCGGCGTGCTCGACGAAATTCTGGTCACGCTGCTCGAGGCCACCCTCAAGCTGACGCGGGCCGAGCGGGGATATATTTTTCTGCGCGACAGCGGCGGGGCGCTGAGTCTGGCGGCGGGGCGCAACTCGAAAGGCGAGCCTCTGCTTGACGACAAGACGATTTCGCGGTCGGTGCTGGAGGGAGCGCTCACCTCGAATTCCGAATATCTTGTGACCGACACCAGCCAGATGCTCGACGTTCAGCAGCGCCAGAGCATTGTTGCGTTCGATTTGCGGACTGTAATCTGCATGCCGCTGCGCAAGCCAATCGTGCAGACGACGCGTGACGAGCAAAAGGCTGGCGGAGAAGTGATGGGCGCGCTCTACGTGGATTCGCGCTTTGCGTCGCGAGACATAACGAGCGTGAGCCATGACATTCTGCGCGCGATCGCGACAGAAGCCGCGCAGCTGGTTGAGAACGCGCGGCTGGTGCAGGCGGAAGAGGCGGGCAGAAGGTATCAGCAGGAGTTGGGGATTGCGGCCTCGATTCAGCAGCGGCTGCTGGCGGTGACGCTGCCCGAGGTACCGTTTGCGAGGGTAAGCGGACGCAACCTGTCCTGTAAAGAGATTGGCGGCGATTTTTTTGAAGCCGTGAATACGCCGCAAGGGTTGGCGGTGGTCCTGGCTGATGTCAGCGGCAAGGGCGTTTCGGCCGCGCTGCTCGCTTCGATTCTTCAGGGGATGGTCTATTCACAGTTGATTTCAGGCATGCCGTTGACCGAGGTTGTGGCAGCGGTGAATCGCTTTTTCACCTACAAGCACATTGGCGAAAAGTACGCGACCATGATCATTACGCGATTGCGAAATGACGGCGATCTGGAATACGTGAATTGCGGACACATCCCGCCGGTATGGATTTGCGGCAAGGATGTCTTAAGGCCGTCTCACGGCAACCTGCCGGTTGGCCTGCTCGCGGACGCAACCTACGCAAGCGATCGCTGCCAGCTGAGGCCGGGGGATCGGTTGATTCTGGTGACCGATGGCGTCACCGAGGCGGAGAACGCGCGCGGCGATATGTTCGACAGCGAGCGCCTGGAAAAAGTGGCTGGCAAGAGTACGTCGATGGAAGACATTTTCACTGCCGTCGCCGATTTTTGCGGAGGCACTCCTCTCAATGACGATTGCACGGTGGTGGAGTTGGCTTACACGGGGGATTAGACTCTCCGTACGGAATTTTTAAATCTGGCCCTTCTTTTCAGGTAGGTTTCGCGTCTTTGTGAATCTCTACTGTCGACCACGTCTTGTCGGCGGCGTGACACAAATTCTCTATCTTGCAATCAGCGCACTTAGGGCTGCGGGCCATGCAGAGCGTCCGCCCGTGCCAGATCACTTCATGTGAGAAATCCGTCCATCTTTCGCGCGGGATAATCTGCATCAGGTCTTGCTCGATCCGGGGCGCGTCGTCGTGACGGGTCAACTCCAGGCGACGCGAGATGCGGGTAACGTGCGTGTCGACGACCACTCCCACATTTTTCTTGAACCAGGTGCCGAGGACTACGTTGGCAGTTTTGCGAGCCACGCCCGGCAGTGTTAACAGCTCGTCCATCGTATCGGGAACCCGGCCGCCGAAATCGTCGACGATTTTGCGGGCGGCGCCCACTACGGATTTTGCCTTGTTGCGGAAGAATCCGGTCGAACGGATGTCGGGTTCGAGTTGCTCCGGTTCGAGCGCGGCGAAATCCTGCACGGTTGGATATTTTTTGAAAATGGTGGGAGTGACCATATTGACGCGCACGTCGGTGCATTGCGCGGAGAGAATAGTGGCCACCACCAGTTCCCAGGCGCTGCGGTGATGGAGCGCGCAGGTGGCATGTGGATACATTTGATCGAGGCCGGCGATGATGTGGCGCACGCGTTCCGGATCGATGGGGTTGTAGCGCGAAGCCGACTTCTTTTTTGACATGCCGGGCTGCGGCACTGCGACAGCCACCGACGAGCGCCGAGCCGCGGGTCGCGCGGCGGATTTCTTAGCGTTCGATTTAGTGGCACGAACTGCATCCTGTCGTCCCGCGCGGCTGGGGCGGCGCGGCGTGGTTCCGCGAGTCATTCAAGTCTCTCCTGGGTAGAGTTCATGGTATCAAAGCGGAACCGCACTCGGGACCAAGGTAACATCGGTGGAATTGACTCGCAGGGGGCTGGTGAGTAGTCTGAAACAAAAGGGAAATTGTGGCCGTTAAAAACATCAAACTCGGGCAAGTATGGCGCCAGGATGCGAGCGGAAAGGACTACCTCGTCACCAAGGTTTACTCCGAGGTGTTCACGCAGTACGCGGTGTTGCGCCTTGCCGGCGTCAACGCGCCGGATGTTCCCGGTGTGAAGGTCAAGGTCGCCAAGTCGACCGACGGGGTCGCGCTGCCTGGTTTTTCGTTTACGCAGGAAGGCGCATTTTAAATCGGGGCGATCTGGCCATCGCCTTCTCCGGTGGAACTACCCTAGAGATCAGATTGCGGATTATCAATTGTTCGCCCATCTCACGATCTGATTTAAGATGACCCGACGATCTGACGACTCGATTTTCTCCTGATCCCATGACCGAAAAGATTCTCGCCATCCTGTTCGTGTTTATCTCTCACCTCGTCGCGGCCACGGGCTATGCCGGCATTACGATCCTGATGGCGATTGAATCGGCGTGCATTCCGCTGCCTTCGGAATTGATCATGCCCTTCGCCGGCTATCTCGTGTTCCAGGGCACCATGAAACTTCTGTGGGTGGCGACGGCTGGCGCCATCGGGTGCAATCTCGGTTCGCTGGTTGCGTATGAGATCGGCTGCTATGGCGGACGGCCACTGGTGGAGCGTTATGGGCAGTGGATTCTGATGGGGCGGCGCGAGCTTGACTGGGCAGACCGATTTTTTGATCGCTGGGGCGAGATGGCGGTGTTTATCGCGCGCCTGCTGCCGGTGATTCGAACATTCATCGCGCTGCCCGCCGGAATCGCGCACATGCCGCGCGCAAAGTTTCACGTTTATACCTTTCTAGGATCGTGGCCATGGTGTTTAGCACTGGCGTATTTCGGCATGAAGCTTGGCGAAAACTGGCGCACGCTGGGGAAATACTTTCACAAGATGGATGCAGTCATCGGCGCTGTTCTGCTGACAGGATTGATCTGGTTTGTCTGGTCACACTGGCAGAATCGACTGAGAGTCAGCGAGTAGCATTCAGCGTCAACGAATTAGGGCTGGATATTTCCTAGGCTAAGCTTATTCGGTTGCCGGTCTCGCCAATTGCGATGCGACCAGTTTCCAGCGCCCACCGCGCTTCCTGAGCACGTCAAGATACATGTATTGGGCGGTGAACCGACGGCCTCCAAGCTCGACTTCATCGTTTTCAGAGCCGCGAACGACGGCGGTGTCGCCGAAGATGCGAATCGTGCGTCCGGTTGAAATGATCGACGGATAACGGATCGCGCCGCCCCGGAAAAGGTCAAGAATTGCCTGCTTGCTTTGAGGCCTGCCAGCCGGGTCGACCTGAACGTAGTCGTCGGCGAAGATTCGAGAGAGCGCGTCGAGATCGGCGCTCATCAGAGCCTGATCGCCGGCTTGGTACAGCTGCTCGATTTGGTTTTTGCTGCTGCTGTCGTCGTTATTGTCGTCTTTATGCTTCGCGGTCGGCATCTGCTGGCTCCGTTGTTTGTTTGCCAATTTTGCTCATCAGAGATTCGATCCCCTCTGCTCCGCATCGTTTCATCGCTGATCACGCGGCATCATTCTATCGTCGATAACTTACGCCGGTCACTTTTCCGCAAAAGAGCATGTGTGTAAGCTCTCGTTAGGCATATGACATGGGATTTCTAGGATACCTGGCATCTCCATTCAGCTTCCTGCTGATCGCGCTGGCGATCATACATTTCATTCGGCGGCGTCCCGACACCTACTGGCTGTTTATCATTTTGTTTCTCGGCCCGCTAGGAGCGATCATTTATCTGGCGGTTGAGGCGCTGCCCGATATTGGCCTGCTTGGGCAATCTTTCAAAGTTTTTCCGCGGCGCAAGCGCATTGCGCAGCTGGAAGCGGCGATCCATGACAATCCCTCGGCCGGAAATTATGAGGAGCTGGGCGATCTCTACATGGACGACGGCAAGTTCGCCCCTGCCCGAGCCGCGTTTGAGCGGGCGATTGCCGCTCGTGCCGATACTCTCGATCCTTTCTACCGGCGTAGCGTTTGCGCGTTGCAATTGGGCGATGCGGCCGCTGCGCTGCCTGACCTGGAACGCGTGGTTGGCAAAGAACCCGACTATGACTTTCAGCGCGCGGCCGGATTGCTGGCGCACGCGTATGCGCAGACCGGACAGAAAGAAAAAGCGGAAGCATTGTTTCGACGGGTCACGGTAACGTCGACGCTGTCGGAGACTTATTTGAACTTTGCGGATTTGCTGGCCGCGCAGGGCGATAATGCCGAAGCGCGCGAGTGGGCGCAGAAGGTGCTCGACAAAAAACCTTCGATGCCGGGCTATCTGCGGCGCCGCGAGCGTCCATGGTTTCGGCGGGCGAATGAGTTTTTGAAGCAGGTGCCGGCGTGACGAGCTGACAGCAGTCAGCGATCGGCGAAATGCTATCCTTCCCCCGATGCGAATTTCTTATCTTGAATGCACGCGGTGCGGAGAGCGACTTTCGGCTGATCGTCCCCAGAGTGTCTGCCCGAAAGATGGCGGCGTGCTTTTTGTCCGCTACGATCTGGCCAGCCTGAAGAGGGAGTTGCGTACCGAGGATCTGCGTGGGCGCGTCGCTTCCATGTGGCGCTATACAGAGGTTCTACCTGATGCGACTCCGGTAACTTTGGGTGAAGGCTTCACGCCAATGCTGCCCAGCCGCGAGTTCCCCAATGT
>JBAWAI010000348.1:0-2228 GCA_049589215.1 Terriglobales bacterium
AGGCTGCGCGGCCATGCGGTGGCCGCTTACTGCGCCCGGCGGGCGATTGCCAGGGGCGCAAGTATCGGCCGTCTTTTTGCAGGAACCGCGACTTCACATTATCGGCCAGATAGGCCGCCAGAATTTCGTGCAGCACGCGTTCGCGCAGCAGCCGCTCTTTGAGTGGAAACACCACCTCGACGCGCTCATGCAGGTTGCGGGACATCCAGTCGGCGCTCCCGAGATAAACTTCGGGCTCGCCGCCATTTTCGAAGCAGAAAATTCGGCTGTGCTCGAGAAAACGGCCAACGATGCTCCGCACGCGGATGCGGTGACTGACGCCGCGCACGCCGGGCCGCAAAGAGCACATGCCGCGCACCAGGAGATCGATCTCGACGCCCGCCTGCGAGGCGCGATACAGCGATTCAATCATCTCTTTATCGACCAGCGAATTCATTTTCGCGACGATGCGCGCCGGGAGGCCTTCGCGGGCATGCTCGGCCTCGCGTTCGATCAGCGCCATCGTTCGTTCGGCCAGATCGAGCGGCGCAACCATCAGCGGGCCGTAGTCGGGATGCTCGGCGTAGGCGGTCAGAAAACTGAAGACGTCCTGCACGGCGGCGGTAATTTCCGGATCGGCGGTTAGCAGGCTGAGATCGGTGTAGAAGCGCGCGGTCGAGGCGTTGTAGTTGCCGGTGCCAAGATGCGCGTAACGGCGCGTCACTCCGTCGGGGTCACGGCGCACGAGCAGGGTGAGCTTACAGTGTGTTTTGAGTCCGACGAGCCCGTGAAACACCTGGACACCGGCATCTTCCAGATCGCGAGCCCAGCGAATGTTGGAGTCCTCGTCAAAACGGGCTTTCAATTCGACCACAGCGGTAACTTCCTTGCGCGAGGCGGCTGACATAAGCGCGGGAACGATGAGCGAGTGCTCGCTGGTGCGATAGAGCGTCTGCTTGATCGAGAGCACACTATCGTCCTCGGCGGCCGACTGAATAAACGAGATCACGGCATCGTAGGAATCGAACGGATGGTGAAGCAGGATGTCGTGGCGGCGCAACTCCTCGAATAGATCGCGAGACTTGGCGGTGAGGCGCAATTCGCGGGGCACAAAGGGGCGGAACTTCAAGTCCGGCCGATCCGCGCCTTCGTAGATATTGAAGAGGCGCGAAAGATTGACGGGCCCGTCGACGGGAAAAACCTGCCACGGATCGAGGTCGAAGACGGTGCGAAGCCGCTCGATAATCTCGGGATCGGCCGCGGACTCGATCTCCATGCGGACGGCATCGCCCTTGCGCCGGTTATGAAGCTCTGCACGCACGGACTCGAGCAGATTGCGCGATTCTTCCTCCTGCAAATAAAGGTTGCTGTTACGCGTGACTCGAAAGGCCGCCGACGAAACAATGTCGTAGCCTTTGTACATGCGGGTCGCGTGCTGAACAACGAGATCGGCGAGGAAGACGAAATCGATGCTGCCTTGGGATGGCAAACGAACCAGCCGCGGCAAAGCGCGAGGCACTGTAACGACTCCGGTATAGGTCAGCGAAGAGCGGCGGCGGCGACGCAGCAGTAACGCGACGCAGAGCGCTTTATTGATAACCCGCGGAAAAGGATGAGCGGGATCCACCGTGACCGGAGTGAGTAGCGGATCGAGTTCGCGATCGCAATAGTCCGCGACAAAGGCACGCGCGTCGTCATCCAGCTCGTCGAGGCCAAGAACGCGGATGCCGTGACCGGCAAGTTCAGGACGCAGCCGGTCGTTCCAGCAGGAATACTGTTCGTCGACAAACTTGTGGGTAGCGCGATTAATGAGCTCCCGCTCTTCGGCCATGGTTAGGCCGCCAGAGGAGATGGCGTTCTGCCCGTCTTCAATCTGTTGCAGCAAGCCGCCGACGCGGATTTCAAAGAATTCGTCGAGGTTGCTGGCCGTGATAGCCAGGAATTTGACGCGCTCAAGGAGCGGATTATTCGTGTCCTCGGCCTCTTCAAGCACGCGCCAGTTGAACTTGAGCCACGACTCTTCGCGATTGAGGAAAAGAGCGCCGCCGTTGCTTTTCTTCGGGGCCATAGCGTTGAAACGTCGAAACTAACTCCTGCTCCTGCTTCCGTCAGACTGCTTTCACTTGCGGGGCTGGCTGCTGTGGGGAGCTCCAATTGCGGCGGGCGGTCACAACTTATACGTCGGCTCCGATCAAGCGCCCTTAGCCCGACCGGATCCCGCATTTTTGCTGCATTCACAGTATACCAAG
>JBAWAI010000349.1:0-6061 GCA_049589215.1 Terriglobales bacterium
TTCTCCTTATCAGCCGACCGAGCCCACGCTGTTTCGCGAGATGATGGCTTCGCTTCCAATCAACTTTAGCCAATTTGCCTTCATCGATATCGGGTCGGGCAAGGGTCGCGCGCTGTTGCTGGCGGCGGGGTGTCCGTTTCGCAGGATTATCGGCGTGGAGTTGATCGCTGACCTGCACCGGGCAGCGGAGGAGAATATTGCTGCGTGGCGGGCGCGGTCGCCGGCGCGGCAAGCGGCAGCGATCGAGGCTTTCTGCATGGACGCGCGGGAGTTTGTCTTTCCTGAGACGCCACTGGTCGTGTATCTGTTCAATCCGCTGCCCGAGGCGGGATTGCAGCAGACGATTCGTAATCTCGAAGACTCGTGGAAGCAAAGCCCGCGAACGATCTGGATTGTGTATCACAACCCGCTGCTGGAAAGTGTTTTGATCGAATCAGAAGTCTTTGCGAAAGAGCGAAGCGAGCCGGAATATTCGGTTTTCAAAACCAAGTAGAGGTTGGCGCTAGACCAAGAATTGGGATTTCAGGTTTCAGGTTTCAGTTCTCAGGAGGAGCCCCGCCTAACCCCTCCGACGTCGGAGTAAAATCGGGCTAGGGAGACACTTCGGGGTTCCGTGAAAAATGTAGCGTTTTGGCGGCTGATCTCTGCGCTTGTGTTCCTTGGGTCTGGGCTGGCTTTCGCCCAGCAGACGCCGCCTCAGCCGAACGTGATCCAGCAGAGCACGACTCAGCAGAGCGCGACTCAGCAGGACACGACTCAGCGGACCATGCCTCATCTGAATGTTCACGAACTGGCTCATGCTGTCGACGAGCACTACAACCACCTGCGCAGCCTGGAAGGCGAGTTCACCGAAACCTACAGCGGCAACGGCACCCAGCGCCAGGAATCGGGGACGCTCTGGCTGAAAAAGCCGCGCAAGATGCGCTGGGAATACCGTTCTCCCAAAGAGAAGCTATTTTTGAGCGATGGGCAGAGTGTGTGGTTTTACGTTCCGGCAGAACGGCAGGCGAGAAAAGCGGATTTCAAGAAACTGGACGACCTGCGGTCACCGATCGCATTCCTGCTCGGTAAAACCAAACTGGAGAATGAATTACAAGGACTCTCAAAAGCTCCAGATCAAGCTCCAAACATCCCCGGCGACACGGTGTTGCGGGGCGTTCCGAAAGGATCGGTTGGCGACGTGAGTGAGGTTCAGTTGGAGGTCTCGCCGTCGAACCAGATTCTCCGGATCGTACTCATCGGGCCGGATGGCGGGACGACGGAGTTCCGGTTTATGGATTGGAAGGAAAATGTAGAGTTGAGCGACACCCGGTTCCACTTCATTCCTCCCCCGGGCGTGGAAACGGTGGAAGGCGCGCTCGGGCCGTAGAGATGGAGTTGTGGCACTGGAGACGAAATTACTTCCGTACCACTTGACTCAACACCTTGCGGTAAAAGCTTTGGGGACAGAATGTTACACTTGATCTAACCCCCGAGATTAGACGATTTACCATGGCAGAATTCCTGGTCAAAGTAGCTGACGAGCAAGGCCATTTGCGGCAGCAGGTCGAGCACGGCTATTCGGAAGCCGAGGTTCACGACCGCTTCACGCAGCAGGGCTACTTGGTTTATTGGGTCAAACCGCGCACGCTCTTCACCGGCGGCAGCAGCAAGTTCGGCAAGCGCGGCCAGATCCGCCAGGCGACCTTCCTCATCTTCAACCAGCAGTTCCTCACCCTGATCAAAGCCGGCCTCCCGATCCTGACCGCTCTCGATCTGCTCATCAAGCGCCAGCGGGACAAAACGCTCCTGCACCTGCTCGAAAATGTTCGCGAGCGCGTCAAGGGCGGCGAGTTGCTCTCCGACGCTTTCGCCGCTCAGGGCATGTTCCCGAAGATGTACACCACCACCCTCATGGCGGGTGAGAAGAGCGGCAACATGGAAGAGGTATTGGGCCGCTACATTCAGTACCAGCGCATGGTACAGACCTTCCGCAAAAAGCTCTTCGTATCGCTGGTGTATCCCGTGCTGCTCGTGTGCGTGGTCACGGTCATGGTGACTTTCCTCATCACCTACGTGGTACCAAAGTTTGCGGATCTGTTCAATAACCTGAATGCGCAGCTTCCGGCCATCACTGTCTTCATGCTGTCGATCGGGTTGAATGCCCAGAAATATGGCTGGATTGTCGCCCTCGTACTCGTCGTCGCCGGCATTCTGCTGTGGCGCTGGAAACATAGCGACCGTGGCGCGCAGGCGATCGACAAGTTCATGCTGTCGCTGCCGCTGATCGGCGAGATCCGGCTCAAATATCAGGTCGCGAACTTCTCGCGAATTCTGGCAACGCTGCTGCAAGGAGGCTTGCCGCTCGTCCCCGCAATGGAAACGGCAGGCGCGTCGATGAGCAGCCGGCAGATGCTGATTGGCGTCACCGCTGCGGCCAACCGCGTGCGCGAAGGTCAGGGTCTGGCGAAGAGCATGGAGTCGCAGAACCTGTTTCCCGATCTTGCGGTCGAGATGCTCGAAGTCGGCGAATCGACCGGCGCGCTGCCCGCCATGCTCGGTTCGGTGGCGGAATTCTATGAAGAAGACGTGCAGACGGCCCTCGGCGCAGCGATGGCTTTGATTGAGCCGCTCATTCTGATTGTGATGGCCGTCTTTGTCGGCGGCGTTTTGATTTCGTTATACATGCCGATCTTTACGCTCGGCGCGCAGGCGCATTAGCGCGGCATGGCTCTACAAAATGGTATTGGCGAGGCTGTAGACTGGAATGGCAATGGCGGATAAGAAATCAGCACTGGTGAATGGCGGGAAGCTGCCGGAACCTTCGGCGATAATTCCGGACGAACTGGAGCGCGCGCGCGACATTGCGCGGCGCTATCGTTGCGAATTTATCGATCTCAGCGATTTCCAACTGCACCACGACCTGTTCGAAAAAATTCCCGTTCACCTGATGTTCCGTTACAAATTCGTGCCGCTCGACGAGACGCCCGACGGCCGCCTCGCCATCGCCATCGCCGATCCCAGCCAGCTGATGATGATCGACGAGATCAGCCTGCTGCTCGGCAAGCGCATCGTCACCAAGGTTTCGACGCTCAAGCAAATCTCCGACATCCTGCAAAAGACCGAGCAATCGAAGCGCGTGCTCGAAGACGCCAGCGAAGGCTTCACGCTCGACTTCATCCGCGAAGACGAAGCCGGGAACGACGAAACAATTTCCATCGACAAGCTGACGGCGACCGCAGGCGCGGACATGAGCCCGATCATCCGCCTCGTCGACACCACGCTCTTCACCGCGCTCCAGCGGCGCGCCAGCGACATTCACATCGAAACGCGCGACGACTCGGTGGTCATCAAGTTCCGCATCGACGGCGTGCTCACCAACGCCATGCCGCCCATCGGCAAAGAGCACCACTCGACCATCATCTCGCGCATCAAGGTCATGAGCGAGCTCGATATCTCCGAGCGCCGCGTGCCCCAGGACGGCCGCTTCCGCGTGAAGTACAGCGGTCGCGCCATCGACTTCCGCGTCTCCATCATGCCGTCGATTCACGGCGAAGACGCCGTGCTTCGCGTGCTCGACAAAGAGTCGATGAGCGAGAAGTTCAAAAAGCTCACGCTCGATGTCGTCGGCTTCGACGAGACCGATCTTCGGCGCTTCCGCCGCTACATTAAAGAGCCTTACGGCATGGTGCTCGTCACGGGACCGACGGGCAGCGGCAAAACCACCACGCTCTATGCCGCCGTCAATGAGATCAAGACCGACGAAGACAAGATCATCACCATCGAAGATCCGGTCGAGTATCAGCTGCGCGGCATCACGCAGATTCCGGTCAACGAGAAAAAAGGCCTGACCTTTGCCCGCGGCTTGCGCTCGATTTTGCGCCACGACCCGGACAAGATCATGGTCGGCGAAATCCGCGACAACGAGACGGCGCAGATCGCCATTCAGTCCGCACTTACCGGCCATCTTGTGTTCACCACCGTCCACGCTAACAACGTGGTCGACGTGCTCGGGCGTTTCCTCAACATGGGCGTCGAGCCTTACAACTTTGTTTCGGCGCTGAACTGCATTCTGGCGCAGCGACTGGTGCGCTTGATCTGCGATTCGTGCCGTACCGCTGTGCATTATCCGGCGGAGGTGCTCGAAGCGAGCGGCCTTGATCCGGCGCACTGGTCTCAGGTTCCGCTGTATGAAGGGCAGGGTTGCATCGAGTGCGCGGGCACGGGCTTCCGCGGCCGTACCGCCATTCACGAGCTTCTGGATTTGACCGACCGCATCCGCGAGATGATTCTCGACAAGAAGCCCACTTCCGAGATCCGGCGGGCGGCCCGCGAAGATGGCATGCGCTTCCTGCGCGAATCGGCGCTCGACAAGGTGCGCACCGGGGCGACCACGCTGAAGGAAATCAACAAGGTCACGTTCATTGAAACCATGCGGTAAGGGGTTACCGGGCGCGCACGTGAGTACAATCCGGGCACCCGCCGAGGTAACTGTTGTGCCCCTAAAGCAGGGGATATCATTGGGTTTAAGGTAAGTTTTCGAGAACGATAATGGCATCTTCCATCAACGACAGACGACCTATGCTGGCCTGCGAAATCGCGGCCGACCGCGTACTTGCCGGGCGCGCCGCCGACCGCGGCCGCATGGTCGAGGTGTCTTCTGCGCGGGAACTGGCACCGGGCACCGTCGTCCCCGATCTCATGGAGGCAAACCTGCGCGATGGCTCCGCTCTTCGGCAGGCGATCGAAAGCGCGCTGGGCAGCCTGGGTGCGCGTTCGCGCGACGTGATTGCGATTCTGCCCGACACTGCCGTGCGCGTGGTGCTGCTCGACTTTGAAGCCCTGCCCGCGAAGAAGGAAGAGGCTGAAGCCGTGGTCCGCTTCCGGCTGAAAAAATCGCTTCCCTTCGATCCCGAAGAGGCAAAGATTTCTTATCACTTGCAGTCGACGTCCAAGGGATCGCAAGTAATTGCGGCCGTCGCTTTGAAAAAAGTTCTGGAAGAATACGAAGCCGCGTTTCGTGATTCCGGCTACAGCCCGGGGGTCGTGATGCCGTCGATGCTGGCGGCACTCGGCGCAGCTGACGCAGAACGCCCCACGCTGGTGATCAAGGTCGATGCCCGCACCATTGGCATCGCCATTCTCGATCAAGACCATCTATTGCTGATCCGCACGCTCGAAAATACGCGCGGCGTAACCATCACGGGAGATCAACTGGCCGAAGAGGTATACCCGTCCGTGGTATTTTTTCAGGATACCTACAACCTCAGCATTGAGCGCGTCTACCTGTCGGGCCTTCCGGAGTCGGCGATCGCGTCGGCGGTTCTGAAAAGTCAGACCGGCGCGCAGGTTGAAGATCTGGTTACCACTTCGCAGATTGGCTCGACCACGGGGACGGTTCCGCGGTGGCGCATGGGTGGAGTAGTGGGGGCGTTGATTTCGTAAGCTGTTTTTTGCAGGCTGAAAGTTTTTGAAATGCGTTTATTTTTTATATGCGTTTAGGCATCAATCTCGCGACCCACCCGTACGAGGACCCGCGCCAGTTCTGGTCGCGATGGGGACTCGCCATCGGCGCGCTGGCTGTCTTCACTCTTTTTATGATCGGCTGGACGGTGCGCAGCTGGACCAACGCCGGACGCGATCGCCACTACATCGCCGAACTCCAACAGAAGATCGCCAGGCGCGACCAAGAGCGAGCCGAGGCACAGGCATTTCTCGACATGGTTTCGAACCGCAGCACGCGCGACCAGTCGCAATTTTTGAATGGCCTGATCCATCGCAAAGCTTTCTCATGGACGCGCGTCTTCGAAGACCTGGAGCAGGTGATGCCGACCAGCCTGCACGTCATCTCGCTGCTGCCCGAATTCAACGAGCAGAGTGAAATGCAGCTCGACATGCGGGTCGCCGGAGACAACCGCCTGGCAGCCGTCGAACTCGTGCATCGCATGGAAGGCTCGAAACACTTCCGCAACCCGCAGCTTGTGTCGGAAAGCGCGTCTTCGGAGACCGGTTCGGCGATCACCGCCACGATATTTGCGACTTATATTCCGGACGCGTCGATGGGGGTTGCAAAGTAAAAAGC
>JBAWAI010000350.1:0-5318 GCA_049589215.1 Terriglobales bacterium
GCACGCCATAGCGTGCTCGAACGTCCCCCCCCGTCCATTTCTTCGCATCGCACCGCGTCATCCCCAATCCGCGTCGGGATTCCTCTCTTCGAATTCCCGGCACGGTACAATAGCCCTTCTACCTGAAAACCAAAGCATAAGCGCGCGGAGAGACCCATGCCCCCCGAATCCATCGAGTGGCGACGACAACCACCGTCCCGCCGCCGGCTCGTGCTCATTTTCGTTCTCCTTGGCATTCTGCTTTTCAGCAGCCGCACCACCTTGTCGTATTACGTCGAACTGCTCTGGTTCGGCTCGCTCGGCTATGCCGGCGTCTTCCGCAAAACCCTGAGCCTGCAATGGGAGGTCTTCGCGGCTTTTTTTGCCGCCACCTTCTTCATCCTTTATGGATGGTTCCTCGCCCTCCGCCGCGCCTATCAAGCTGATCTGCGGAGCGGCAGCGTCATCTTTATCGGCGGCCATCCCGTCAAGCTTCCCGTCGAGCGCATTCTGCGCCTGATCGTGCTCGTAGTCTCGCTCCTCATCGCCGCCACAACCGGCGCGAGCATGATGGCGGAGTGGCCGACCTTCGCCCTCTATTGGTATTCACCGCGGATGCCCGCGCCCAGCGCAGTCGTCGATCCCATATTCAGCCGCCCGCTGCACTTCTATCTCTTCACCCTGCCCGCGTGGCAATTCATCGCCGGCTGGCTGCTGACCCTCGCCGTCATCTGCTGTGGAATTGCTTTCTTCTTCGTGCTCATCACCGGAAGCACCAGGGTCTTCGCCGGTCGCCGTGGCAGTTCGATTCCCCTCCCGTGGCGCGGCTTCTCTCTCGCCTTCGCATTCTTCCTGCTCGTGCTCGCCATGCGCGTCTACCTGAGCCGCTTCGACGCCTTATTCGAGGAGCACACCGTCTTCTCTGGCGTGAGCTACACCGACGCGCATGTCACGCTCACCGGACTGCTTGTCGTCTGCGTGGCGCTCATCGTCGGCTCCGGCATAGCGCTGCTCAACGTGGTGTCAGCGCCGCGCGTGCGTTGGCTCGTGGCCTCGCTTGTTCCCGCGATCGTCTGCTACGTCGGCCTGCAACTCGTCGGATGGTACGTCGGCAACTTCATCGTCAAGCCCAACGAACTGGTCCGCGAGCGCCCGTTCATCGCAAACAACATCGATATGACGCGCCGTGCCTACGGCCTCGATCGCATCACGCAGCGTGAATTTCCCGCCGAAACGACCGTCGAATCCGCCGATCCCGCCAACAATCAGGCCACCCTCCAGAATATCCGCCTCTGGGATTGGCACGCCCTGCAAGATACGCTGCGCCAGATTCAGGAAATCCGCACCTACTACGATTTTCCCGACATCGACATCGATCGCTACGAAATCGATGGCTCCATGCGCCAGGTCATGCTCGCCGCCCGCGAATTGAACGTCGACAAGCTCCCCGAAAGCAGCCGCAACTGGATCAACGAGAAGCTCATCTACACCCACGGCTACGGCATCACCATGAATCCGGTCAACGGCTTCACCTCCGAGGGCCTGCCCACGCTCATCCTCAGCAACATGCCCGTGCAAAGCGCGGTCAAAAGCATCAACATAACGCGCCCCGAAGTTTATTTCGGCGAACTGACCAACACCGATGTCTACGTCAAAACCCGGCAGCAGGAATTCAATTACCCGCAGGGCGAAACGAATAACCTGACCTCTTACCAAGGCACCGGCGGAATTCCCATCGGCGGATTTCTGCGCCGCCTGCTCATCGCCTTCGATCAGGACGATCTCACCAAGCTGCCCTTCAGCGACGACGTCAATTCCGGGAGCCGCCTCCTGATGCGCCGCAATGTGCGCGATCGCGTAACCGCCCTCGCGCCCTTGCTCACCTTCGATTCCGACCCCTACGTGGTTGTCGGCGACGACGGCCGCCTTTCCTGGATGATGGACGCCTTCACAACTTCGGACACCTACCCCTATTCGAGCCACTATCTCCTGAACGGCAACCCGGTCAATTACATGCGCAACAGCGTGAAGGCGGTCATCGATGCCTACGATGGCACCACCACCTTCTACGTTTTTGACGCGACCGATCCCATCATTGCCGCGTATCGCCAGATTTTTCCTTCGCTCTTTAAAGACGCATCGGCCATGCCCGCCGATCTCCGCAAGCACGTGCGCTATCCGGAATTGCTGCTCAAACTTCAGGCCTCGGTCTATGGCCTCTATCACATGACCGATCCCGAGGTTTTCTACAACCGCGAAGATTTGTGGACCGTGGCGTCCGAGGTCGGCATGGGCACCATGGGCGAGCAGAAAACGCAGGCCATGGAACCGAACTTCGTGCTCATGAAATTGCCGGATGAGAAGTCCATCGAGTTCGTGGAGATTCTTCCGTTCACGCCCGCTAACCGCAACAATCTGATTGGCTGGATCGCCGGCCGCAGCGACGGCGCGCACTACGGCACCTCGGTTGTCTACGACTTCCCAAAGACCAAGCTCGTCGACGGCCCGCTCCAGATCGAGGCGCGCATCGATCAGAATGCGCAGCTCTCCGGCCAGCTGACTTTGTGGAACCAGCAAGGCTCGCACGTCCGCCGCGGAACGCTGCTCGTCATTCCGTGCGGCAAGGCGCTCCTCTATGCCGAGCCGATTTATCTTCAGGCCGAGCGCAGTCCCATGCCTGAGTTGCGGCTGGTCGTGCTCGCATTGCAGGACCGGCTCGCCTACGGCCCGACCTTCGAGGCGGCCATGAAGTCTCTCTTCGGCGGAGAAATTTCGTCGCTGAGCGCCGCCGCTGCGCCCTCGGAATCAGTCCAGAACTCCGCCCAACCAGGCTTGCCACCCAAACCCGCCGAGGATTCGAATTCGCTCATCTCCGCAGCCGCCAAAGATCTCGCCGACTACCAGCGCCTCACCGCCGAAGGAAAACTCGGCGAAGCCGGGCAGAAGCTAGAAGAGTTAAAGCGCAAACTCGACGACCTCAACGCCCGCAAAAAATAACCGCGGCAAACAAATATTCTTTGGTAGAGACGGGGCCTGCCCCGTCTCATGCGCCATTCGTGCTCAATGGCGCCGCAATGTTTAGTGCGTTTTCGAACCCGGGTTCCCCTCGTCTCAATTCCCCGCTGCGTGCGCCTCGTGCGGATTCAAATCAAACTCCGGGTGGGGAACGCCCATCATCCATTTATCGAACCATCCCACGATGTAGTCGAGCCGCTCCACGCGGTGCCACGGTTCCCCCGAACGCGAAAGCTCGTGCGTCTCGCGCGGAAACATGACCATGGCGGTCGGGCGCTTCAAATACTTCAGCGCGCGAAAAATCTGCTCGCCGCCGGAATCGGCTGGCGTCCGCGAATCGTCTTCGCCAAGCACGAACATAATCGGCGTGTGTATCTTCTCCACGAACGTGATTGCCGAGCGATTGGCATAGTCCTGCGGATCCTGAAACGGCGGCGCTTTGAACCAGCGCGGCTGGAAGAGCGTGAAATCCGCCGTGTACCACCACGACGCCCAGTTCGAAATATCACGCTGCGATACTGCTGCGGCAAAACGGTTGGTCTGCGTGACCGCCCAGTCGGTGAGCACGCCGCCTCCGCTGCCGCCCGTCACCGCAAGTTTCTTCTCGTCCACGTAGCCGCGCTTCAACAGCTCATCGACTCCCACCATCAGGTCGCGGTAATCGTCGCCCGGATAGTGATACTGAATAATGTTCGCAAAATCCTGCCCATAGCTCGTCGACCCGCGTGGATTGATATACAGCACCACGTAGCCCTTCGCCGCCATCCACTGAAATTCGTGATCGAACACCCACCCGTAAGCGGCGTGCGGCCCACCATGAATGTTGAGGATCATCGGATATTTTTTGTGCGGATCGAAATCAGGCGGCTTCTGAATCCAGCCCTGAATACTGCGCCCGTCAAAACTCTTGTAGTTGATCTCGTCGGGTTCGGTGAGATTGAGCTGCGACCACAGCTTGTGGTTGAAGTCCGTAAGCTGCGTCTGTGCGCCATCTGCGGCAACGGCGAAAAGATCGCCGATCATCGCCGGAGTCGAAATAAGTGCAACGATCGATCGCGCATCCGGCGTCATCGAAAAATCAAGCACCGCCTGATCGCCGCGCGTGATTTCTGTCACCGCGCCCGACTGCGCGTCGACGCGGATAATCGGCGTGCGCCCCTGCTTCTCAACCACGTCATAGAGCGAGCGGCCGTCCGGCGACCAGTGCAGAGTGGCGCCATTTCCGCCGCGCGGCGGGGCATTGTCGCCGAAGACCGAACTGCCCACGTCATAGTCGTAGTCCGCCGTAAGATTGCGTGGCTGCGCGCCGGGCGTGAGGTCCATCACCCAGACATCGGGCTGCGTGTAGGACCGTACCGGCACTTCGACCGCGCCGTGAAACGCCGCGTGCCGTCCATCCGGGCTCAAAGTAAAATCGCCAATCCCCATCGAAATCAGTGCAAGTTTTTCCGGCGTCCCGCCACCCGATGCCACCGAATAAATTTCCGTCGACGGCAATTCGTCATAGGGCTCGTCGACATGCGAGGTCAGGTAATAAATGCGCGAGCCATCGCCCGTCCAGCGGATTTCGTATTCGTCATAGTCTCCGCTCGTGAGTTGCACGGGCTTGGGCTGCGCGTCAAAAGTCGCTGGAACGTCAATCACCCAGATGTGACCGTGGTGCTTCGCATCGAGAAAGCCTTCGCCATTGCTGCGATAAACAGCGCGGCTGGTGACGTGCACATCGGACTCGTGCTCCTTCTGGAGTTCGGCGGCGGAAGCGTTCTTTTGATGAGCGGCTTTTTCCGTGTCCTCAGGTAGAGTTGAACTCTCGAAGGCAATGCGCTTGCCGTCAGGCGACCAGACCGGGCCAGACGCGCCTTTCACCAGATCGGTGATCACGCGCGCTTCGCCGCCCGACAGCGTGAGCAGCGCGATTTGCGCGGGCCTGGGCTTGCCGCTGTCATCTTTATCTCCGCCGCGCACAAACGCGATCTGCTTGCCGTCTGGAGACCAGCGCGGCTGGCCGTCATGCTTTCCGTTCGTCAGCCGCACCGGCGCGTCGCCGCCCGAATTCGAAACCACCCAGATCGAGGTCTCGTAGCCCGTGTGCTTGTCATCCACCGTGACGCGCGTAAACGCGACGCGTGACCCGTCCGGCGAAATCTGCGGGTTCGCGACCCACACGAAATCAAAAATATCCTTGTCCGTGATGGAACGCCGCGCCGGAGTTGAGTTCTGCCCAGCCAGCGGCGCAACAAGGCACATCGCCATGATGGCAACGGAGAAGACCGCAACAGAGAAGACGGCAAAGGAGAAGACGCCAACAGAGAAGGTGGGAGGAA
>JBAWAI010000351.1:0-6863 GCA_049589215.1 Terriglobales bacterium
CACCCACGCCGCTTTGCATGGGGTTCATTGTTGGTCTTTCTTGTCATCCCCACCCCCAGGTGTACTGTGGTTTACGGCCCCAACAATGGCTTGACCGCCGCGGTGAATATGAACGTGCTCGACAGCCGCCTTTTGCTCCCCTTTACTGACTCCCAAGCTGCTATCGGCATGACTCGACAATGTCGCAACACTGTGCTGGAAATCGTAGGGGTTAGGCAGTATGCGAGGGAACGCATTGGTCTCTGGCGAAAACGATGGGAGTCGTTTGGGAAATATCTCATCATCGTATCGATGATCCTACTGGTCGTGTTCGTCTACTGCACTGGCTTGTTCTGGAGCGCATGGCAAGCGCTCCGCGATGTGGAGAAGGGGCAAACATAGTCCTTGACGGTGGAGTAAATCTATTTATGCGTTCTCTCTTGGTCCTGATCCTGCTTCTCTCAACTGTGCCTGTGCTCGCTCAAACCGCGGTTTCCACATCTGTCCTTACGCCCCCAGCACCGGGTCCAAGTGCGTCTTACAAGGGGGCCGCTTCCTGGAACCGACGTAGAACCGATGATCGCAGATAGAATGTCGGGCAGTCCTGCTTCGCCCGGTTGCGGCAAGCTGGGCGCAATGGTGGCTGGATGCATGATCTCTTCAAACACGCTGTTTCGCTTTCGCTCCTCGGGAAGTGCGTTGCCGCAGTTGTCGGAATCCTTTTTATTCAAGGCACGTTTCGCGTGCTCGAACAAACCCTGCCCCGGCGCTTTGGACGGGCCGATGCGCGCTATAAGGTTCGCAAGTTCCTTATCTTTTCCGGGTACCTTTCGATTCTCCTTTTCCTCGCCATCCTCTTTGAAGATCGCCTGGGCCGCCTCAGCTTTGCCATTGGTGTCGTTGGCGCGGGTGTGGCAGTCGCCCTCCAGGACGTGGTGGCCAGCATTGCCGGCGCTTTCTCCATCGGTTTTTCAAAGCTGTACGCCGTGGGAGACAGAGTGCAGATCGGCGACACTCAAGGGGACGTGATCGACATAGGGCTGCTGCGCACCACCTTGATGGAAACGGGGAACTGGGTCAGCCGGGACTTGTACAACGGCCGCATCGCTCGCATCCCCAACAGCACCGTCTTGCGCGGGTCCGTTTTTAACTACTCGCAAGGATTCCGGTTTGTTTGGGACGAGATTCACGTGCTGTTTAAAATCACCAGCGATTGCCAGCTTGCCAAAGCGATGCTTTTGCGGGCAGCCAACGAGGCGATTGGCGAGTACGTGGTCGAGGCGCAGAGCTCATGGAAAGTGATGAGTGACAATTATCAGAGCGCAAATCCTCCGTTGGAACCTACCGTCGCACTCGTCGTAAATGCCGGATCGCTGGAATTTACCGTCAGCTACGTGGTCGACTACACGAAACGAACCGCTATGAAAGATCAGTTGTTCACGAAAATCGTAGAGGAAGTCGCAAATAGCGATGGACGGCTCGCATGGGCATCGTCGGCAGTTATTCCCATGAGCCCGCCCGGCGATGCCGGGCACGAATCGAAAGTGCTCCTCCCGTCATCTTCGACTCTCGGTGCGGGCCACGCGGCAGACTCCCATTAGCGCCAGCCCACCCCTACCAGCGCCAAATCTGACCTTAAAGGGTTACGTAAGGTTTGCCCGTGACACGGAAACGAACTCTTTCATTGCCAACATTACACCCGCCTAAATCGTCACGTCGGTGGCAATCCCAGCACGAGTTGCTTTCGGAAGAGAATTCACCGAACATAGGTGCCGTGAGCGAAGCAAGACATCCGCAGCGCAGGTTCGGATTGATTGTCCTATTCTGCATGGCATTTGCCCAGTTCCGCCGCACTCGGTCAAGTTTCCCGCGACACAGAGTGCCGGTGATGTTTCGGACGGTAGCCGCGACAGGAAGCGAAGCGGATTCGAGGCGACGCCTATTCTGGTCGATGGGACTCTCTATTTCACCACGCCTTTCAATCGCGTAATTGCACTCGACCCGGAAACAGGCAAACAACGGTGGGCCTATGATCCCAAGATTGATCTTCTGAACGATGAGCTTGCCGCCGCTGTCGCATTGATAGATGCGTTGCTGGGCCAAGGCAAGTCCGTGGAAGCGGCCAAGGAGAAGCAAGTGAACCAGGCGCTGGCCGCGAGGAGTACCAATCAACTCAACCGGCTTCAGTTTGATCTCGCTTCTGTGCGAGTCGAAATGGCGATCGGCCATCCGACGGCGTCGCGCGCCCAACTGGAGCGCACGCTCGAAGACGCTCGCGCTCATCATTTCCTGGGTGTTGAACTTGAGACTCAGCTAGCCCTTGCGCAACTGAAAAAGAAGCAGGACAGAGAGTCGAGGCACAAGCTGATCTCCTCGCATTGGAGAAACGTGCGCGCGACAAGGGATTCGGCCTGATCGCTGGCAAAGCCCGGTGAGTACTGGCTCGCCGTTCAAGAGGCCAAGTTTAGCCGCCCCACATGCGCTCTTCAATTCGCAACCGAAAGAAGAAATTCCGCCGTGAATCCCTCAGCTGCCGCTTACCGATGAACAGCTTATTAGTTCACCACCTGTTTCACCGGCTTCGATTTGCTGCCAGCGAAGTTGGAGTCGCCGTTGTAGTCTGCGGTGACTGAGTGGTTCCCCTTCTTCAGCGTGGAGGTCGTAAAGCTAGCCGAACCGCCGCTCAGCGTTCCGGTTCCCAGGACGGTTTTGCCTTGGTTAAACGAAACGGTCTCTCCGTCCGGCGGCGAACCGGCGCTTGAAGTGACCGTCGCTGTAAAGGTCACCGCCTGGTCAAGGTTAGACGGATTCGGCGAAGACGTGATTGTGGTCATAGTGGGTTCGGCACTGACCACACTATAGAAGTTCGAGGGCCCCTCACCTGTCTCCGGATTCCACACTTGCACTTCTGCCGAATCACCGACGCCGAGCGTATAGTCATAGCCGGCTTGGTCCCACGCCCCGGAAAAACCTCCCAGAACGATCTTCGTGTTTGTCCATGAATTCACAATGAGAGTGATGGTGTCGTTGTATCCGCTATATCCGGCCTGCCAGCTCGGCTCGCCGGTCTTCAGGTCAAAAAAGCTAATAAAGTAGGAATCGCCCGTGTAGGGGGCATGCGTTCCAAAACCGCTGCCCTTGATGGTGATGGTCTGATATTGCTGCGCCGTGATCAGACTGACCGATTTGATTGTGGGTGACCCTCCCTGCGAGACATCCTGCGCAAGGCATGGCAGCGGGCATAACAATAAGGTGATGGCGGCAAGAAAGAAAAAAGCAGTTATGACGGTCTTTGGCTTCATAAGTCCCCTTTTGGCAGTGCGATGTTTTTCGTCCTGGGCTTTCACACCAGAAATCGTGCTAAACTCCCTTAGAATTCGCGACACTCGAGTATGTTAGGTACCCGATTCCTCCCCCGCCGACAAGTCAAAAGAAGTAAATTCTCGTAAGAGGCTGTATCTACAACATGGCACGGGATTTCTACGAGTTTGGCCCGTTTCGCCTCGACCAAGCCGGACGCCGCCTATTGCGCGGCGGCGCCCCAGTTAACCTTACGCCCAAGGTGTTTGAGACGCTTCTCGTGCTGGTAGAGCACCACGGCAAGAGTCTTAGCCGCTCAGAGCTGATTGCGCGGATTTGGCCCGAAACCTCCGTCGACGAGCACAACCTGAATCAGTCCGTCGCCGTCCTCCGCAAGGTTCTTGACGATGACCCCCGCCAGCCGGACTACATCGCCACACTTCCTGGACGCGGCTATTCATTCATTGCCGAGGTTAGCCATACTGAGGTCCATCGGGTCGGCAACGGCAACCAGTCATCGCAACTTCCCGCGAACGGCGACGCTGACCCGGGGGTACACCCGATTGAACCTCGGCCCGAAGCAGCGAGTGACCCAACTCCTTCAGCAGTCGAAAGTGTTGCCTCACCTCCGGCAATCAACCCAGGGAGACCTAAAAGGCAATGGCAGTATTCCGCTGCGGGGGCGGCAACTGTTGTTTTAGTTGTTGCGCTCACCATGGCTTCGCCTGTGGGCGACCGAATACGGCCCGCGATAGAGTCCATGCGGTCGATATTTCCCCCCGCCTTGCCCCGTTCCGTATCCGTCTTGCCTTTCGAAGATTTGGGCGTCTCCTCTTCCGCGCCGGAGAGGCAATACATCGTCAGCGGTCTTACCGAGGAACTGACCGCCGAGTTGGCGCGGCTGCGCGGGCTCAAGGTAATCGTCGGACGACTTTTATCCCACCCCGAGCCTGAACCTCTATCCGGTCCTGCCGCTTTGGATCCCAGGTCCGTGGGCCGTAATCTCAATGTTGAAAGTTTGCTGAGAGGCAGCGTGCGCCGCTCCGGCGAACAATATCGTATCGCCGTACAACTGATTAATGCGCGGGACGGCCGTGAACTCTGGTCTGGCGTGTACACCGCCGATGTCTCCGACATTCCCAGCGTTGAAGAGCAGGTTGTCCGGCACACCGCTGACGCGCTTCGCATCCCCTGGTCTGCCAGTCTGGATGAGCAGTGGGCCCGTCGTCACGTCGAAAATTCCGAGGCCCACGATCTGTATTTACAGGCGCGCTACTTGTGGAGCACGCGCAATAGAGACGCCTTAGATCGCAGCGTCCTGTTATTCCGGCAAGCGATCGCGAAGGATCCTTCCTACGCGCGAGCCTATGCCGGACTCGCAGATTCGTACATCGTGATGGCGACCAATAGTCAGCAGATGCCCGTCGCCACAGCTGTTCCCCTGGCACGCGCTGCGGCGGTGAAGGCGTTGCAACTCGATCCGACTTTGGCCGAACCGCATGCCACACTCGGCTTGCTCAAATCGAAATTCGACTGGGACTTCGCCGGCGCGCAGGAGGAATTCAGGCGATCTTTCGCGCTCAATCCTGGCTACGCCACGGCGCATCACTGGGCCGCGCAAAACCTGACCGCTATGGGCGACTTCGAAGCCGCCAATGCCGAGTTGCGCAAGGCGCAGGAACTCGATCCATTGTCCCCGATGATCTTCGAGGGTCTCTTCGAAAACTATTATTACTGGCACCGTTTTGACGATGCAATCCAGACCATGCGTGCCCTCCAGGGACGCGACCCCATCGCGTTCGAAAACGCCCTATTTTCATGGGCATTCGGAAACGCATACCTGGCAAAAGGCATGTACCCAGAGGCGGAAGCGATCTACCGCGAAATGGTGGACCACCACGGGATGGATGTGTACTCTCTCCGATTGGCACAGGCGCAGGCGCTGGAAGGACATCACGTGGAAGCTCGCGCCGCCCTCGAGCGCATCAAGCGCAGACCCGACAGCAGCGTCAGCCCATTGAACCTTGCCCGTGTTCATGTGGCCTTGGGAGAAACAGATGCAGCCATCGCGCTGTTGCAGCGGGCGTATCAGGAGCGCGATCCGGACGTCACGATTATGAAATACGACCCGGACTTTGTGGCGCTCGCCGCCGACGTGCGCTTTCAGCAATTGGTTCAACGCGTCTCGACGCAGAGCGAACCGAAGGACGCGGTACCTAGACTCTTTCCGAGCTGGCTCGGTTCGCTTTCCTCTCCTGCTAGCGAGGAGTCGGCCGCTGCCCGCCCGGAGTCATAATTCATCGATCTGGGGGCCGGAGAAGAACGCGCGCCCACGCGCGTCGTGTCGAGCCTTTCCTCGCATTTGGCGCTCTGCGGTAGCAATTTGGGCGGCGGTCATATCTTGTTTCAGCGCGTTCTTGGTGCGCGTGATCTGGTCCGCGGCGATGCTAAACCACGCATAAGCTTCCACTAGGTCGCGGTACACAAAGACTAATCGAAGCTCATCAAGACTGATCACGGGAAGTTTTAGTTAGTTATTTAGTTAGTTGGGAGGATTGTGGCAATTGCCGCAAATTTCGCTTTCCGCTAGAAGACCAACGTTCGCTTCGAAATGATCAACTCGATCAATTGATCCTGAACGCTGCTCTCGCCCGGCAGTTTTAGCCTGGTTGCTCGACTTTTTCCGCTTTTAGGGTGCTCGAATGATCAAGGCTCGATCCAATAAGGCGTCGAAGCCGCTCAGGAATGGTCCCGGTTTTTGCATACCTCTCTAGCTCATCTGTCGTCCATCCATAGAATTCATTGAGATCACGCAAATTCTTGGCTTTCAGTAGGAAGATTTCGGCTAGAACGTTCCAAGCGGACACCCGCGCTCCTTCCGACTTCCCATATCGGGCAATGTCAGCAAGACCCATTATTATTTCATTGCGGTCGATGTCGATTGAACGGATCTGGCTGACCATCTTTGTGGCCGCGTCGTTTTCGGCCGCCCCGGCCATCGTCGACCTGATCTCGGCGACGCGCTCGGTTACATCGGCGCGGGAATTGAGGTAACCCCCTGAGCCTTCGCTCCGGCCAGCCCGTTTCGCAGCTTCTCTCACATTGCAGCCGTCTGCGATCGCCTGCGCGAACAGTTCCAGGTGTTTCGGAAGAATGGTGACGGGTGTGCCCGGTGGATTCGTTGCCGCAACCTTGCCGCCCGCGGTGGCGTCGGGGTTGTTCTCGTAAGAAGCTTGGCGTTTCATTTCAGTCTTCGCCTTGGGAACCGATGGCCTGGGATCGCCGCTTGGCAACCGGGTTTCAAAGCCTGTCGGGCGCCCCGCCTTGGGACAAACTCGGCTTCGTAGTGTTCATAAATCGCTCACGTCTCCCATCGTTCAACCACGCCTAAAGCTGCTGTCGGCATGACACAACAATGTCGCGACACTGTGATCTGCACGCGCGCAGAAATTGGCGGACCAACTTTGCCTGCTGTCTTGCCTCCTCAGAATACCTACCGTGTTTCCAGTTCGCTCGCTTCGAGCGAGCCAACCCCATCTCAGTGCGTGGCCCAGTGCTGGTTCCTCCGTGCATCCGGCAGCGTC
>JBAWAI010000352.1:0-10750 GCA_049589215.1 Terriglobales bacterium
CATTATGACCGTGCCTCTTTTATGTCTATGTCCAGAGGCGGGTGGCGAAGTCGGCCATGCTTAGCGCCAGCAGAATGAACAGGAAGAAGATGGCGCTGGCGATTACGAGGCCGGTCAGTTTTTCATGCGTGTACTTCACGTGCATGAAGAAGAGCACGACGAGGATGGCTTTGAAGGTCGCGATGCCGAGGGCGACGATGGTGTTGGCAGGCCCGAGGTCGACGAAGGCTACAGCCGCAGTCAGGCCGGTGCAGATGAGCAGGATGATCCAGATGAGGATCGACGAGCCGATGCTAGAGATGTGCTCGTGGGGGGAATCGTCTTGCGTCGCCGCGACTTGTGGAAGAACGTTATCGGTCATACGTCACCTATAGCTTGAGCAACTTGTTGCGGTCGATCAGATAGAGCAGCGGGAACAGATAGATCCAGACGATATCGACGAAATGCCAGTACAGGCCGGCGTTTTCAATGGGCGTGTAGTAGTTGGCCGAGTATTTGCCGCGCCAGGACCAGACGGCCAGCGTGCCGAACAAGCCGACGCCGATGATCATGTGCAAGGCATGCATTCCGGTCATGGCGAAGTAGAGCGAGAAATAAATTTCGGCGTGATGAGGATCGACGGGAACCTCGGGATGGCCGGGCGCGGTTCCCGTGTAGGCGAAGGACGCTCCGGGGACGTGGTGATCTTCGAACTTTTCCTTGTACTCGATGCCTTTGATGCCGAGAAAGACGAGGCCGAGCAGGATGGTCAGAACGAGCCAGCCGGTCAGTGCTTTGCGCTTGCTGAGTTGAGCGGCGCGAACGGCCAGCACGACAGTCAGACTGGAGCAGAGTAGAACGCCTGTATTGATGGCGCCATACCAGATGTTGAGGGTCTGGCTGGCGGAGCCGAAGTCGCCGAAATATTTGTAGCGGTAGATGAGGTAGGCGCAGAACATGCCGCCGAAGAACATCACTTCCTGCGCGAGGAACAGCCACATGCCGAGACTGGCGGAATTCTTCTGCTGCTCTTTGGTCGCGAAGTGATGAAGCAGAGCCGGATCCTGCGGGTGCTCGTCGTTGTGGCGCCCCGCGATGATGGCTTGATTAGTGGCCAAGGGAACCCTCCTGCCCTTCCGGAATCGGGCCCAGATCTTCGTAGTTGTAGGCTTCCCAGGTCACGACCGGCTCTTCTTCGAAGTTTTCGGTCGGCGGCGGCGACGGAATCTGCCATTCGAGGCCGGCCGCGTTCCAGGGATTGGCGGGCGCGGGCGGACCGTAGCGCATGGACCACACGAAGTAGACCATGGGCAGCAGGTAGCCGACGGCAAGGATGGTTGCGCCGGCGGTCGAGAGCACGTTGAGGATCTGGAACTCCGGCGGATAGGCGTGATAGCGGCGCGGCATGCCCATGTAGCCGACCAGGAACTGCGGGAAGAAGGTCAGGTTGAATCCAATGAAGACGATGAGGGCGGCGAGCTTGCCCCAGGATTCGGGATACATGCGTCCGGAAATTTTGGGCCACCAGAAATGCATGCCTCCCAGGTAGGCGAGCACCATGCCTCCCACCATGACGTAGTGGAAGTGGGCGACCACGAAATAGGTATCGGTGACGTGCACGTCGATGCCGAGGCAGGCTAGAAAGAGGCCGGTGAGCCCGCCGATGGTGAAGAGGCCGATGAATCCGAAGGCGTAGAGCATCGGAGTCTGGTAGGTGATGGACCCCTTGTACATGGTGGCGGTCCAGTTAAAGACTTTGACGGCGGAGGGCACGGCGACGAAGTAGCTGAGCAGCGAGAAGATGAGCGCGGAGTAAACGGAGATTCCGGCGACGAACATGTGGTGCGCCCACACGAGGAAGCCGAGGACGGCGATGGCGAGCACGGCCATGGCCATGGCTTGATATCCGAAGATGCGCTTGCGCGAGAAACAGCAGACGATTTCGCTGACGATGCCCATGCCGGGCAGGATCATGATGTAGACGGCGGGATGCGAATAGAACCAGAAGAGATGCTGGAAGAGGAGCGGATCGCCTCCCAGTGCGGGGTTGAAGATACCGAGGTGGAAGAGGCGTTCGAGCGCGACGAGGACGATGGTGATGGCAATGACGGGCGTGCCGAGCACCTGAATGATGCTGGTGGCATAGTGCGACCAGACGAACAGCGGGAGCCGGTTCCACGTCATGCCGGGGGCGCGCATGCGATGGATGGTGACGATGAAATTCAGGCCGGTGAGGATTGAAGAGAAGCCGGAAATGAAGATGCCGAGCGCGGCAGTGATGACATTGGTATTGGCGAACTCAGTGCTAAGCGGGGTGTAAAAGGTCCAGCCGGTGTCAACGCCGCCGGCGAGGATGGTGTAGACCATCAGCGAGCCGCCGGCAATGTAGAGATACCAGCTGAGCAGGTTGATACGCGGGAAGGCGAGGTCCTTGGCGCCGATCATGATCGGGATGAGGAAGTTGCCGAGGACGGCGGGGACGGCTGGAATGAGGAAAAAGAAGACCATCACCATGCCGTGCATGGTGAAGAGCTTGTTGTAGGTGTCGGATTGGACGAGGTCGCCGGCCGGAGTGAGGAGCTCGAGGCGAATGAGGAGCGCGAAGATGCCGCCGATGAAGAAAAAGAACGTAATGCTGAGCAGATACAGCATCGCGATACGCTTGTGGTCACGCGTCAGGAGCCACGACTTGAAGCCGTGACCGGCATTCAAGTAGCTCTCGCGTTCGCTCAGATCTCCTGGTACAGCCGTTGCCATGTTTTCACCTGTAAGTCTTGTACGGCGTCCCTCAGGGCTAAAGCCCCTTCTTTAATTTGCCCTAGCGGCATGGCTGAAGCCATGCCCTACCCAAAACCAAGCTAACCACACCCATTCCCGCAACTATTGCGGAGCCGCGGCCGTACTGGCCGCTGCGGGCTGCGCTTCCGATTGCGACTGGCCGAGCGATTTTACGTAGGCGACCAGCTCGTTGAGCTGATCGTCGCTGATCTGACCCTGAAGAGTCGGCATGATGGGCCGGAAACCTTTTACGACTTTCGCGTTGGGCTCCAGGATCGATTCGCGAATGTAATTTTCGTCGGCGATAACGGTGCGGCCGTCTTCCAGTTGTACCGGCTTGTTATAGATGCCGGTCAGGTTCGGGCCGCGGCCGGGCGTATCGGCGCGATGGCACATGACGCAGCCGAGGTCGCTGAACAGTTTCGCGCCCGTATCCGTCATGGGCTGATTGCCGCCGCCGGTCGCCATCCATGCCTGGTAGTCCCGCGGCTCCATGACGACGACCCAGCCGATCATGCCGGAGTGCTCAGTGCCGCAATACTCGGCGCAGAAAAGGTGATAGGTGCCGGGCTTTGTGGCATGGAACCAGGCCGTGGTGTAACGGCCGGGGAGCACGTCCTGCTTGATGCGGAAGGCCGGGACGAAGAAGCTATGGATCACATCCTGCGAGGTCATGATCATTTTGACGTCGCGGCCGATGGGGACGTGGAGCTCGTTGATCTCTCGCTGACCTTCGGCGTGCTCGAACTTCCACATCCATTGTTTAGCGACGGTGTAGACCTCGGTGGCGTCCTGCGGAGGCGTGCGCTCCTGGAAAAAGATGACTGCGCCCCAGACGAAGAACGACAGGAAGACGATGAAGGGAATCGTGGACCAGGTGATTTCGAGAATCTGCGAGCCTTCGATCTGCTCGGGTTTAACGCCCTGACGCTTGCGGAACTTGACGGCGAAGGCGATCAGCGTCAGGAAGATGAGCGCCGTCATGATGGACGAGACCAACACGAGGAAGATGTAGAGCGCGTCAACGCGGCCGGCGGTGGTGGAGGCGGCGTCAGGCCAAAATGGGAGGTGTGAAAACATAATCAGCTGAGCCTTAATGCTCCTTCGGGTCGGCGGCGGTCTGGGCCGCGGCGCAACAGAACGATGAATAACATTCCTAAAGAGAGAATGGTCGCGATGCCGGCCAGACGCAGAATGCGCGTGATGGTGGCGCTGTATTTACCTTTCGCGGGATCGTAGTGATAGCAGTAGAGCAGGATCTCATCGACCACGTTGCCGATTTTTTCCTGCGAGGCGTCAACCAGCGCGAGCCGGAGATCGTTCGGCGGATAGTCGATGCCGTAGTAATACTGGGCGATTTTGCCCTGCGGCGTGAGCACCATGATGGCGGTCGAGTGCGCAAACTGCTGCGTCTGCTTGTCGTATTCGAAATCGAAGCCTGAGGCTTTGGCGATCTTGTCGATCGAATCCTGATTGCCGACCAGGAAATGCCAGCCCCGTTCGGCGCCCGAGCGTTTGTAGCGCTTCAGGATCTCTGATTTCTTCTTGGTGGCGGCATCGGGCGTATCCCTTGGATCGAAACTTACGGTGATGACGTCGAACTGGTTGCCGACATCGAACTTCAGGACGCGCAGGGCGCTCTCGAGGCCGTTGAGCTCTTCTCCGCAGAGCATGGGGCAGGTGAAATAGACGAGGTTGAGGATGAGCGGCTTCTTGCCGAAGTAATCGCCGAGCTTTACAGCGCGTCCGGACTCGTCGGTGAAGGCGAGATCGGCGGGAATCTGCTCGTTTAGATTTTGGGTGATGCCTACGTGCTGAAGTCCCGGCGGACGAACGCTTGCGGGCGGCGAGAGGATGCCGCGGGACATGGGCTGGGCCGACGCGATGCCAGCAAGGAGCGGCAGCGCGAACAGAGCGGTCAAGAGCCTCATCGAAATTGAACATGCCATCTGCTTACTGCGCACTGCTGCCTTCTTTCTGCGGCTGAGCTTCCGGTGATGCGTCACCCTGCGATTTCGCGCCTTGCGGGCGAACCGGCAATCCGCGCTGGACGATCAACTCCATGGCGCGGTCGATTGGAATCTGCACGATGCCTTTGTCTTTGTCGACCCAGTTATAGGTCGCGAGCTTCTGATCCTGGTCCTCGATGAACTCGCGCAGTTCGGTGCGCTCGTTCTCTTCCAGACGAGGTTGGGGAAATGCATGGGTTTCGGCGCGCGTCACGTTGCGCGTGTCGGTTTCGGGCGCGACCATCGGGCTCATGGTGGCCTGGTTCGCGTGGTTGTAGGCGTCAAGCGCTCGATACACGCCGAAGGCTACGGCGAAGATGACGGCTACCAGCACGATCAGGCCAACGAAGAAACCCATCACGCTGCGCGGGCTGAGGTCCTGCTTCTCGAAGGAGCCGTGCGCGTCCACGTCGTGATTGCGGATGGGCTCGTTACTCATGGGCAGCCTCCAGGACGTCCTGCGCAGTGGCGTCGTAGGCGGGCACAAGCGGGACCGCGCTCAGGTTGCGGCAGAAGAACCAGATCCAGATGCCGCCCATCGCGAATGGGATGACAATGTCAGCGAGCGAGACGTTGAAGGTCTGAGAGAAGCTGGGCTCGATGTGCCAGAACAGGTCAACATAGTGGGCGACCAGCATCCAACTGGCGAGCCAGACGAGGCGGGTTACGTCGCGCTTGAAGCGGCGGGATAGCAGCATGAAAAATGGCACGAAGAAGTGGAAGATAACGAGGAACAAGCCGACATACTCCCAGCCGCCATGCAGGCGGCGGAAGTACCAGGTAATTTCGTCGGGCAGGTTGCCGGCCCACATGATGAGCCACTGCGAGAACGAGAAGTAAGCCCAGACCATGATGAAGGCGAGCATGAAATTGCCGTGATCATGGACGAAGTTGGGTTTAAGCAGCGTCTTCATCGGCTCATAGTTGAAGAGAATGCGCTCGATGACGATGGCGAAGGCGAGGGCCGAGATCAGTTCTCCAGCGACGAAGATGAGACCGTAGATGGTCGAGATCCAGCTGGGGTCGAGCGACATGACCCAATCGATGACGGCGAACGAAATGGTGAGCGCGTAAAGAATGATGCCGGGAGCGCTGACCATCTTGAAGCGGTTGCTGGTGTCGGCGAAGGGCGGCTTGTTGTGCTCAAAGGAAAACTTGCTGAGCAGATATTGCAGCAGGAACCAGATTGCGAAATAAACGACGGCGCGGATTATGAAGCCCTTGTAGTTCAGGTAATCGGCGAGGACGAATTTATGTTTTTCGAGGTGCTCGCGGATGGCCGGATTCGCAATGGACTCGAGCGGCATCGCCCAGGGATAGACTTTTGGAACCGCGAAGATCGCATAGGGAATAAAGAGCAGGATCATCAGCGGCATGGTCCGCATGGATGCGCCTAGGATGCGGCGAATGACTGTGCCCCAACCGCCGCCCGTCATGTGGCGGATCATGACGATCGCCATGGAGCCGAGGGCGACGCCGAGCCAATCCATGTAGGAGACGAGATAGCCGCGGAAAAAGACTGCCGGGTTCGTGAAGGCGATGTAGAGCGCAACCAGGCTGGCGACTCCACCGATGATGAGCGAGCGCTGGCCGATGGTCTTGATGATCGGCGGCGTCGAAAGATCGAAGCTCGGTGGATTCGGGATTCGGGGATGCGCGCTCATTCGGATCCCCTTTTGCCGGATTTCGCGGGCGCAATTTGCGGCAGGGTTGCACCCGTTCCCGGCTCGACGAATTCAGGCGCGCGCGATGGAATTTCCTGGCCGTGGGGAACGTCGGCCATGGTTGCGTTCTGGCTCAATTGCAGGGCTCGGATGTAGGCGGCGATGCACCAGCGATCGCGCGGTGAAACTTGTGCGGAGTAATCCTGCATGATGCCGTAGCCGTTGGTCATCACATCGAAGAAATAACCGATTGGGGCTTTCATCAGCCGGTCGATGTGGTAAGACGGCGGTTTTTTGGAGAAGCCGCGCGATGGGACGATGCCGTTGCCGTCGCCCATGCGGGAGTGGCAGGGCGAGCAATAGATGTTATAGCGCTCGCGGCCGCGATCCATGACTTCTTTTGTAGCGGGAAAGGGCATGAACTCGCCGGGGGTGCTGCCGATTTTTCCGGTATAGAAATAACTGTCGGCGCGTTCATCACCCCGGGCGACTGTGCCTTCGACGAGCGGACGGGCAGTGCGCTGGTCGGGAAAGAAGTCGCTTTTGGCGAGCGGGTTATAGCGCGGCTGGATGTGCATGTCGAGGCGGCAGGCCGAGGTGCTCATGATTGTGAGCACGATCAACGGAACGATTCTTCGGGGCGTCAGCTTCATCTAGCTGGGCACCTCCGAAATGGACTGCGGGTCGAGGCTTTCGAGAAAGTGGCGTGCGCCCTGCGCGTCGTACTTGGGATCAGTGGCGAAGATGATCAGGAAAAAACGATCTTTGGTAGCGAAGGCGAAACGCGGCACATTGAAGACCGGATGGTAGGGCATGGGCAAGCCGTTGAGCGCCAACATACCGAGGACCGCGGAGATCGCGCCGAAGAGAATCGTCATCTCGAAGGTGACGATGATGAATGATGGCCAGGAATGATACGGCCGGCCACCGACGTTGACGGGATAAGCGATGGTCGCGATCCAAAACTGCATCAGGTAGCCGGTAACGCCGCCGGTGATGGCCCCGATGAGCGCGACCAGCGGAACGTAATTGTCCTTGCTGTGGAAGCCGATGGCTTCGGCGAGTTCTTCGACCGGGAACGGGCTGTAGGCGTCGATTTTGCGATAGCCGGCTTCGTGCGTGCGCCGAGCGGCGTCGACCAGGGCCTGCGCCGAAGTGAACTCAGCCATGGTGCCGTACATGGGAAGCGTCTTCATTGCTCGGGCTTCACCTCCGCTTCGGGCAGCAGCGTGCGCATTTCGAAGATGGAGATCATGGGCAGGATGCGCACGAACAGGAACATGCACATCAGAAACAAGCCGATGGTTCCGGCGTAGGTCATCCAGTCCCAGCGCGTTGGGTAGTACATGCCCCACGAGGAAGGCAGGAAGTCACGCGTGAGGCTGATGACGATGATGACGAAACGCTCGAGCCACATGCCGACGAGGATTACGAGCGAGATGCAGAAGAGCCACACTGGATTGGTGCGCATCTTGCGAATCCAGAGGAGTTGCGGAATCGCCAGGTTGCAGATGAGAAGCGCATAGTACGAGCCAGCGTACGGGCCGTGGAGGCGGTTCCAGAGCAGCGTCTGATCGTAACGATTGCCGCCGTACCAGCCCATGAAGGCTTCGACCGCATAACCGTAGGCGACGATCCAGCCGGTGGCGAGCATGACTTTGGCGGAGTTCTGCAAGTGGCGGTCGGTGATGAAATCTTCGAGGCCATAAATCTTGCGGATAGGAATGGCCAGCATCAGGACCATGGCAAAGCCGGAGTAGATTGCTCCGGCGACGAAGTAAGGCGGAAAGATGGTGGTGTGCCAGCCGGGAACGATGCCGACCGCGAAGTCGAAGCTGACGACGGTGTGAACCGAGAGCACGAGCGGCGTGGCGAGGCCGGCGAGCAGCAGGTATGCCATCTCATAACGCGCCCAGTGGCGGGCGGAGCCGCGCCATCCCATGGCGAAGAGGCCGTAGATCATCTTGAGGTATTTGTTGTCGGAGCGATCGCGCAGCGTGGCGAGATCGGGGATCAGCCCGACGAACCAGAACATGAGCGAGACGGTGAAATAGGTCGAGACCGCGAAGACGTCCCAGATGAGCGGGCTGCGGAACTGCGGCCAGTACTTCATGGTGTTGGGGTAGGGGAACATCCAGTAATCGAGCCAGGGGCGGCCGGTGTGAACGCCGGGGAAGACGCCGGCAGCAGCGACGGCGAAGAGCGTCATCGCTTCGGCGAAGCGGTTGATCGAGTTGCGCCACGTTTGACGCAATAACAAAAGGATGGCGGAGATGAGGGTTCCGGCGTGTCCGATGCCGATCCACCAGACGAAATTGATGATGGCGAAGCCCCAGCCGATGGGGATGTTGATGCCCCAGATGCCGACGCCGCGCAGGAAGAGATAGCCGAGCGCGTAGAGCAGCATCATGGTCATCATGAACATCGCTGCGAAGCCGACAATCCAGCCGTTCGTCGTCGGCCGGGTCAGCACGATCGAGCTGATCTGGTCGGTGACGGTCGCGAAGGTATGACCGGGCTCAATTACCGGAGACTTGTTCGCCACTGTCGATTCTTCGATGTGATCTGCCATGATTCGGTGCGGCTCGGTGGCCGTCTTTCGTCTTTCGTCTTTCGAATTTCTTGCTTCGAATTTTCCAGCCTTCGAGTTTCTTATCCTTCAAGCTCCGGGTTTGGATTGCGAATTTCTGCCAGATACGTGGTTCGGGGCCGGGTGTTCAGGTCGGCCAGCAATCCATAATTGCGGTCGAGCGCTTTAAGCTTGGCCACCCTGCTATTCGGGTCATTGATATTGCCGAAGACGATCGCATTCGCCGGACACGACTGCTGGCAGGCGGTCTGCAAGGTTCCGTCTTCAATTTTGAAGGGGCGATTCTCGCGCACGGAGGCCGTCTCCGCGTCGATGCGATGCTCGCTGATGCGCTGGATGCAGTAGCTGCATTTTTCCATGACGCCGCGGCTGCGCACGGTGACGTCGGGATTGCGCATGATCTTGTATTGCGGCGTCTCCCAGTCCTGAAAGAGCAAAAAGTTGAAGCGGCGGACCTTGTACGGGCAGTTGTTCGAGCAATAGCGCGTGCCGATGCAGCGGTTGTAGACCATGTCATTCAGGCCTTCGCTGCTGTGCACGGTGGCGCCGACCGGGCAGACGAGTTCGCAGGGCGCGTTCTCGCACTGCTGGCAGGGAACCGGCTGAAAATACGCGGTGGGATTGTCGCGATCGCCCTGATAGTAGGCGTCGACGCGAATCCAGTGCATGTGCCGGCCGTTCGTTGTCTGCTCCTTGCCGACAACGGGGATATTGTTCTCCGACTGGCAGGCGATGATGCAATTGTTGCAGCCGACGCAGGCGTTGAGGTCGATGGTCATGCCCCATGCGTCGGGAGACTTCTTGTAGTCGTAGGGCTGGTAGAGCGTGAGCTCGGCGGGTGGCTCGTCTTCCTTGGCGAACTTTGGCTCTTTGCGATATTCCTCGAGCGTTGCCTCGCGGACGACGGGACGGTGGCCGCCCTCGTCCGTGTCCATGGTTTGATAGCCCTGAGTCGAGGCGAGCTGGTAGAAGTCTCCGGTCTTGGTGAGCTTCGCGCCGGTTGCGACCCAGAGAGCGCTCGTGGTGCGGAGCGGGTACGCGTCGAATCCGGCACCGGTGCCGGCGCGGCCGGCGGCGCGGCGTCCGTAGCCGAGGTGCACGGTGACGGAGTGATCGGGGTGGCCGGCTTGAATCCAGACCGGGCCAGTGACTTTGCGGCCGTCGACTTCGAGCGAGATCACGTCCATCGACTTGATGCCTTCGCGCGCGGCCATCTTCGGGCCGACCTGGATGGCGTTATCCCAGGTCAGCTTGGAGAGCGGCTTGGGCAATTCCTGGAGCCAGCCGTTGTTGGCAAATTGGCCGTCGTAGACGGAGGGATCGCGGCGGATGTTTATTTCGAGAGCGTTCGGATCGGCATTTTGCGTAACGATGCTAGCCAGCTCCGATGAAGGCTTGACATCGTTGCCGAAATGTCTTGAAACAAACTGCTTTGGCGCAAAGGTCGTATCCGCAATGAAGCCGTCGTTAAGGGACTTGCGCCACCATGCTTCGAAGTCCGCGCCGGTGTGCTGCTTTTGCCAGTAGGCCCGGACGATGTCATAGCCGGTAGCATCGGGTTCACCCAGCAGCGCCGACATCAACTCGTGCGCGCTTTTGCCACCATATAAAGGAGCGATCAGAGGCTGAACCAGGCTGACCGTGCCGTCATAGGCGCGAGTGTCGCTCCAGGATTCGAGGTAGTGGGCTTCGTTGATGTTCCAGTGGCAGAGCTGCGCGGTCTCATTCTG
>JBAWAI010000353.1:0-10491 GCA_049589215.1 Terriglobales bacterium
GCCCTATCTACCCACAATCGACGCCGTCTCCACCGCCCCAGTCCTTTTCTTTGCCAGCTCCATCTCCAGCTTTCCCTGCATCACTTCCCAACCTACTTCCTGACCCGGCGTCCAGATCTTCGCCAGGAAATATTCGCCGCCGTAGCGATGGAAGATGAAGTGCGCCTTTTCCGGCGTCACCGTTCCCTGTGTAGGCAACGCCAAGAACGTCGTCGACACGCTGCCGTCGTTATTATGGATCCGCAGCCGCCCGTTCGCGATCTTCTCGATCGCGTAATCCCCAGCTGCCATCCGCTCGTTCTCCACCACAAAGTTAAACGGAACATTCACCTTCATCGTCCCGTTGTATTGCGCCGCCGCCGGAACCGCCGTCGCCGCCATCATCATCATCGCCGCCACCATCATCGCCGCCATCCCTGCCAGATTCTTTGTCATAACGCCTCCTTGAATTTGTCGCGACGCCGCTTGGTTGGTCGCGCTCACATATGCATTCAGCGTCAGGTCAGAAAAAACGGAAATGCTCTGCGGGTGGACCGTGGAAGATTTGCGGGTGACCACGCAATTCGCTGAAAACTAAAAGCTTGATGGCCCAGATGACCTGCCCTGCCAGCCCGTTCCCTGCTCCCGCCAGCCCCTCTGGAACGTCTAATCACCCAGGTGACCCGCCCCGAAGCCTGTGGAGAGCCAAAGGAACTTCCCTTCGCGCGGGGCCGTAACACCTGTCACGAGGACGAGTGGTAGACTTTCAAATCATCGGAAGATTCAGCCTGGGTTTTCAGTGCCCATAGAAGAAACCAACCCGGCCGCCGTCCACCTGGTCCGCTTCTCCAGCTTCGAACTCGACCTGCGCGCCGGCGAACTTCGCAAGCACGGCCTCCGCATCAAGCTCCAGGACCAGCCCTTTCAGATCCTCGCCCTGCTTCTCGAAAAGCCCGGCGAAGCCGTCACTCGCGACCAGATCCGTGACCGCCTCTGGCCCGCCAACACCTTCGTCGATTTCGACCACAGCCTCAACAGCGCAATCAAAAAGCTGCGCCAGGCTCTGAATGACGATCCCGACGTCCCCCGCTTCATCGAAACCCTGCCCCGCCGCGGCTATCGCTTCATCGCCGAAATTCGCAACGGCGCGGAGCCCTCCGCCGCGGTCGCCACGCTCGCCGAGAAAACGCCCGCCAAAAATGGCGCCGAAGATTCATCAGTCCAAATCGCGCCAACCCCGCCCCCGCGCTCCCACCACTGGAAGCTCTGGCTTGCCGGCGCCTTCGGCTTCATGCTCGCGCTCGCCCTGGCGTATTGGTTTCGCCCCGCTGCAACCGGCAAGTCAGGAGCAATCCGTCTCCTGCCCCTGACCGCATATTCCGGAAAATTCTCCCGCGGTTCGTTCTCCCCCGACGGCAACGAAATCGCTTACGCCTGGGAGGGCGAAGACGGGGACAATGCCACCGACATCTACATCAAGCAACTTGGCGTCGATAAGCCTCTTCAGGTCACGCGCGATTTTGGCTTCAACTTCTTTCCCGCCTGGTCGCCCGACGGACGCTACATCGCCTTTCTTCACGAGAAGCCCGGCGAGGACCCCGGCATCTATGTCATCCCAGCGCTCGGCGGTCCGCCTCGAAAACTTCACGCCTTCGGCCATCACATGGATTGCACGCCGTCACTCAGCTGGTCCGCCGACGCCCGTTTCCTCGTCTTTTCCGACCAGACCCCCGGTCAGCCCTGCCGCATTTCCCAGCTCACCGTCGAAGATCAAACTGTTCGCCCGCTTACTTCGCCTCCCGTCCCCTCCACCGGCGACTGGAACGCCGAGTATTCTCCCGATGGCGCCAGCATCGCATTCATCCGCAATTCCAAAGATGTCGAGGATATCTTCCTCATGCGCGCCTCGGGCGGCACGCCGCGCCGCGTCACCTTCGACAGTCGCCTGCTCTCCGGCCTCGCCTGGACTCCAGACAGCAAGGAAATCATCTTCTCCTCCAACCGCGGTGGCGCAACCTGGGGATTGTGGCGCGTCGCCGTCGATGGCGGAGCCACACCGGAGCGGCTCTTCATCGGCTCCGAGCGCGCCTATATGCCGACCGTCAGCCTCCGCAGCAATCGCCTCGCCTATGCCAGCGGATCGTGGGTCGAAAGCATCTGGCGAGTCCCCATTGGTCCCGGCCATCACGGAGGCAAAGCCGAGAGGATCATCTCCTCCAGCATGGTTGAGGAAGGTCCGCAGTATTCCCCCGACGGAAAACACATCGCCTTTCAGTCCACGCGTTCGGGAAATTTCGAGATCTGGCGCGCCGACCCCGACGGCAGCAACCTCGCCCAGCTCACCTCCTTTGGAGGCCCGCTCACCGGCACGCCGCGCTGGTCGCCCGATGGAACTCAGATCGTCTTTGACACTCGTCCCGCCGCGCATCCGAACGTGCACATCATCAGCGCCGACGGCGGCCCGCCCCGCCGTTTCGTAAACGACACCGCCGATGAAGGCGTCGCCAGCTGGTCCCATGACGGACGCTGGATCTACTACGCCTCCAATCGCAGTGGCTCATGGCAGGTTTGGAAAAGAACCGTCGACGGCGGCGGACAGCCCGTGCAGGTCACAAAGAATGGAGGCTTCGCGCCCCTCGAAGCCCCCGACGGCCGCTCCCTCTACTACACAAAATTCGACGAGCACGGCGTTTGGCAGGTTCCCATCGTGGGCGGCGACGAAACCAAAATCATTCAGGACGAGCCCTTCAAAGGCTTTTGGGGATACTTCGCCGTCGGCAATGACGGCCTCTACTTCATCGGAGACACAGGCACCGGCGGCAAACACCAGGCAGGCTTCAAGTTTTACGATTACGCCACAAAGAAGATTACAAACATCTGTGATATGGACAAAGGTCCCTACGACGGCGCCCCCGGCCTGACTGTCTCGCCCGACAGCCGCTACATCCTCTACGTCCAGCTGGACGAAGCCCGCAACAACCTGATGCTCGCAGAAAACTTCAAGTAAGGTCGGCGCCTCAGGTTTTCGGATGAAATTCGATTTTCAGATCTAGAACATCCAGAACAGAATGCAGAGTATCAAACGTCGGATTGCCCTCTTCGGAGAGCGATTGAGCCACCACCCCTGGTGCCTTCAAAAACATCTTGGGAGAATCGGACAGAGCCTCATTGAGATAGTCGGAGGCAATCGCAGGATCTCTTAGCTTCTCAATCTGCCACGAGCGATAGGGTTGTGTTTTCTTAGGCATTGTAGTCGGACCAAAACCGCTTCGCTTTTTTCCGCCAGAGAGTTAGAGCCCAGCCCGCCCCTACTCCTCTTTCCCAAACTGTTTCAAATCCTCTGGCCCATCCGCCACCGCCACCGGCTCCTTGCCCTGCACCAGTTCCCGCACCTTCTCCACCACATCCGGATTCGCCAGTGTAGTAATGTCTCCCGTCGCCATGCGATTCGAAATCGACGCCAGAATCCTCCGCATCAATTTTCCCGACCGCGTCTTCGGCATATCCGGCACGATGTGAATATGCTTCGGCCGCGCAATCTTCCCAATAATCGTCTCAATCGCCTTGCCGACCTTCTCCACAATCTCCGGACTCGCCTGCAGTCCCGGCCGCAGCGCGATATAAACCTCCGGCACGCGCCCCTTCACCTCGTCCACCACCGGCACCACCGCCGCCTCCGCCACTTCCGGCACCGTCAAGCACGCCGACTCGATCTCCTTCGTCCCCAGCCGGTGCCCGGCCACGTTGATCACATCATCCACGCGCCCCAGAATCCGGAAGTATCCATCCGGAGCCAGCACCGCTCCATCCGCCGCAAAGTACGGCCAGTCCTGCCATCGTTTGCTCTTCGCATCTTTGCAATATTTCTTGTAATACTGATTCACAAACCGATCCCGATCCCCCCAGATCGTCTGCATAATCCCCGGCCACGGATTGCGAATAATAATGTTGCCCGCCTTCCCCGCCCCGGCCGCCATCACCTCTCCCGTTTCATCCAGGATCGCGGGATAAATTCCCGGCATTCCCGGCCCCGCGCTTCCCGGCTTCATCGGATCAATCGCCGGCTTCGTCGTGCACATGAATCCGCCCGTCTCCGTCTGCCACCACGTGTCGACGATCACCGCCTCGCGCTTCCCCACCGTCTCGTAATACCAGCGCCACACCTCCGGCTCGATCGGCTCGCCTACGGTCGTCATGTGTTTAAAGTGATAGTTATATTTCGCCGGCTCATCGGGCCCCGTCTTCCGCAACATGCGAATCGCCGTCGGCGACGTGTGAAAGATATTCACATCCAGCCGCTCCGCAATCCGCCACGGCCGCCCCGAGTCCGGATAATTCGGCACGCCCTCATAAATTACGCTCGTCGCCCCGAGCGCCAGCGGCCCATAAACAATGTACGAATGCCCGGTGATCCATCCAATATCCGCCATGCACCAGTACACATCTTCCGGCTGCAGATCCTGAATGTACTTGATCGTCCCCGTCACGTACGCCAGATACCCGCCCGTGCGATGCTGGCATCCCTTCGGCTTCCCCGTGCTGCCGCTCGTGTACATCAAAAACAGCGGATGCTCCGCCTCCACCGATACCGGCGGCACGATCTGTAACGCATACTTCGGCAGAATCTCATCCACCCAAAAGTCCCGCCCCTTCACAAACGGCGACGAGGTCGCGCTCTTCCCTGCCTGCCGCCGCCACACCAGCACCTTCTCAACCTTGTGTCCTTCCTTCGCCGAAGTCTCGATCGCAATCTCCGCCGATGCCTTATGGTCCAGCATCTTGCCCCCGCGATAATACCCATCCATCGTGATCAGCACATTGCTCGTCGAATCCGCCGCCCGCGTTCCGCAAGCCTCGCCGCTGAACCCGCCAAACACCACCGAATGAACCACTCCCAGTCGCGCGCAAGCCAGCATCGTGATCGGCAGCTCCGGAACCATCGGCATATGAATGGTCACGCGGTCGCCCGCCTTCAATCCGCAAAAATCCCGCAGCAGCGCCGCAAACTCATTCACCCGCACATACAGCTCCCGGTAAGTCACCGGAATAATCTGATCGCCCTCCGGCTCCGGCACAAAAATCAATGCCGCTTTGTTCTTATATTTCGCCAGATGACGGTCCACGCAGTTATAAGAAGCATTCAGCTTCCCGCCCACAAACCACTTCCAGAACGGCGGATCGTTCGTGTCGAGCGTCGTGTGCCAGTACTGGTCCCAGCTCAGCATGTCGGCGTACTCGCGAAAGCATTCCGGAAACTTGTCTTCCGCGAACCGGTTCAACACATCCGGGTCCGTCAAATTCGCCTGCCCGATAAACTTCGCCGAAGGATAGTAATATTCCTCTTCCCGCCAGTGCACCGCGATCTGCGCTTCCGTAGTCTCGCTCACCACACCCGCTTTTGGACGAACGTCAGCCATGGCCTTACCTCTTAAGCGATTTTAAATATCGGATGTAATTATGAACCAAATAAGCCCAACAAGCGCAGAGCCCCGTCCAGGAGTAGAGCATTTCCATAGACGGGGCCCAAACACGTAAAAGGCGTAAAGATGCCCAGGCAAACAAAAGCAGTTCAGGTTCAGGTTGTCAGATGACGCGATCACCCGATGGCCCGACAAGTGTCAGTCCGCTGCCGCCGTCCGCCCAGTTCCCATCTCGTCCCAGATGCGCTGCCCATGTGTCTCCCGCAGCAACAAGCTTCCGAAGATAAACGTCAAGCCTGCCACGATCATCGGGTAATAGAGGCCAGCGTAAATGTTTCCCGTTTCGGCGACGATCGACAGGCCGATCAATGGCAACAGCCCGCCAAACACGCCGTTGCCGATGTGATATGGCAGCGACAGCGACGTGTACCTGATCTTCGCCGGAAACGCCTCAATCAGATACGCGGCAATCGGTCCATAAATCAGGCATACCAGCAACACTTGCAGCCAGATCAGCAGCACCAGCATCCAGAAGTCTGGGTTCGGAGCTTCTTTGGCCGGCACCAGCGCTCCCGTCGCATCCGTAGTCATCGCCGTCAGCGAAATCGCACCCGTCACCTTGTTCCGCGCCGATTTCACCGTCACCACATTGTTCCCGGCCGCGCGTTCCATCGCCTTGTAGATCGGAATATAGAAGATGACCGCGAGCAGGCACGCCGCCATCATCAGCTTCTTCCGTCCAATCTTGTCCGAAAGCGCTCCCACTACCGTGAAGAATGGCATCCCGAACAACAGCGCCACCGCAACAATAATGTTGGCCGTCTTCACATTCACTTTCAGAATCGTCTGCATGTAGAACAGCGCGTAAAACTGTCCCGTATACCAGACCACGCCCTGCCCTGCCGTCGCTCCAAAAAGTGAAATCAGCACCAGCTTCAGATTCGCCCACTTCGTGAATGCATCCTTCAGAGGCTGCGTCGAAGTCATGCCCGCCGCCTTCAGCTGCGCAAAAATCGGCGATTCCTTCATCTTCAGCCGAATATACAACGAGATCAGCACCAGGATGATGGAAACCAGGAAGGGGATGCGCCAGCCATAATCGGCGAATTGTTCCTTCGACATCGAGTTTTGCGTAACCAGAATCACAATCAGCGAGACAAAAAGCCCCAGCGTCGCCGTGATCTGAATAAAGCTCGTGTAGAACCCGCGCTTGTTGTCGGGCACATGCTCGCCCACATAAATAACCGCGCCGCCGTACTCTCCGCCCAGCGCCAGGCCCTGTAGGATGCGGATCAAAAGCAGCACGACCGGTGCGAACCAGCCTGCCGTCTTGAATGACGGCAGCAGGCCGATGACAAACGTCGAAAATCCCATGATCGAGAGCGTCACCAGAAACGCGTACTTGCGTCCCACCAGATCGCCGATCCGCCCAAAGAACAGCGCCCCAAACGGCCGCACCAGGAACCCCACCGCGAAGGTCGCCAGATACGCGAGGTAGGCGAAGGTGTCGTTGCCAGGTGGATAAAACTTCAGGGCCAGGATGGCAGTCAGACTGCCGAAAATATAAAAGTCGTACCACTCGATCATCGTCCCCACCGACGATGCCATAATCACGCGCCAGATGCTGTACTCCGCACTTCCTCCTGCCACTGCGCCAGCCTGAGTAGACATGTGTGACGCTCCTCTTTCTGAGATGTTTGCTGCGATTCCCTTTGCGACCCTGCGTTACTGCCCTTTCTGCAACACGGCGTTAATCGTCAATTCCGATCCCGGCTCAACCGTCAATTCCCGCTTCCACTCCGCAAACCCGTTCATCCTCACCACCACCACATGGCTGCCCGTCGTCACTCCCAGCACCGATGGCGTGCTGCCCACGTAGCGCCCATCAACCGTCACCTCGGCTCCCGCCGGAGTCGAACTGAAACTGCACTCCACGGTCAACGGCACCTTAGAACTGCTGAACCCAGCCTCCGGCCCAGTGTCATCACCAGCCGTCGCCGTCGCCGCGGATGCGCTCGCAGAGTGTCCCGCCGCGCTAGCGCTCGATGGCCCCGCCGATTCAGCCGATGCGCTGGCCGTCGTCGTTGATGCACGCGCAGCCGGTGCCGGCGATGCCGATGCAGCCGCACCCGCCGGCGCCGCGCTCGCCATCACACCCCTCTGCCCGCCCACAAACGTATAGAGTTGGCTCCGCGCCTTCCCCCTATCGTCGACGTAATACAAGGTGATCCCATGCTTCTCTCGCCGCGCGTCAAAACTCTCTCCCGTCGGCAGCGGCACGCACCGCGAAAACTTTGCGTCCACCGTGCACGCCACCCGGAACGTCGTCCCGTCATCTTCCTGCACCACCAGCGTGTTGGTCAGCACCCGCGTATTCGAGTTGTTGCAATACGCGTCGTAATTCATCCCGTCGCAATTCTTCGGAACGTCGCCTCCCTCCACCGCATCCGACCGCGTCTCCGAGTTCACCACCTTCACCCGCATCTCGTTGTTGCGCGTAGCCGCATTCGCCACACACAAAAACGCCGCCACCACCAGAAACCCCGCCGCCAGCCCCGCCATCATGCTCTTACCTTTACTGATCACAGCTCATCCTCCCGATCCTTCAATTCCTCGCGAATTGCGAAATCAGCTTGCGCCACCGAATTGCGCAACATTGTCCTCTCTTAAACCGCCCCGCACAACCGCTATTCGCACCGCCGAGCGACAGGGTGAAGGTCCCAGACCCCAGCCTCGCAGCTCCAGGTTTCCCTGAGACCTGAGACCTAAGACCTGAGACCTGCCCTCTAGAACGTGAATATCGGCCCAAACTCCGACCGATGATCTTGCCATTCATTCGACGGTTGCCCCGCGATGCTGTACAGATTGAGGTGATCCTCGAGACGAGTGGCGTAGATGGATTGCTCATACCCAAAGCTGATATACGGATTCAGCTTGTAGTAGAGGCTGAGTGCCGCCATCTTGCCCATCGCCAGTGGCAATGGAGACAAGGTGTTGGCGTTAGCGGTGTAGTAAGGATTGTTCAGGTCGCGATCCACCACCTGATCCTTGCCAAAGTCCAGATACAGTTGCCAGCCCGCATTGTGGCCTCTCGGGTCGGCATTGAACCACCGCGAAAGCGGCAATCCCAGGTTGATGAATCCGCCAAACGACCGTATCGGCCGCTGCGGAGCAACCACCACGTTTCCCGCGGCGTTCGTTCCCAGCACCGCTCCACCAGCCGCCGTCAGAGGACCACCATCCAGGGTCACGAACGGCCCTTGAATGTTAGTCAGCCCGCCAGTATCCGTGGCGTAGGAGTTAACCTGCCCGCCGAAGAAGAAGCGCAGGTCACCGCCCCGATACAGGCTGCCCACCAGCGTGAACCAGCGAGTCGGCAACTGAATTCCGAACTGGCCGCCGTACTCTGGACTCGAGGCCGTAAAGCCGTTCGGAAATGCCGTGCAGTACGACAGCGTAATCTCGCAGCCCGACGGTCCGATATACGACGAACTCGGAACGATCGACGTGCGCCGGCTCTGGAATCCCGTCACCATAATCTGTGCCGGAGCCACGCCCTTCGCCCGGTCAAGCTGCCATTGCACCGCCACTCTGCCTTCCACCTCCGGTCGGCCGGAGTCGGCGCCTTCGCGCTCGGCTTCGCCCAACTGCCCTTGTACCCCCAAACTCCCCAGCTTCAGGATCTGACCCGAACTCGGCATCATGATCGCAAAGGTCGGAGCGAACTTGATGTTGTACTTCGACCCCAGCGATTGCACCACGCCGAATTGGAACTGCGGCGACCTCGTCCAGATGTTGCCGTAGAACGCGCCCAGGAAGGTTGTTTCCAGAATGTTCGGCAGCACGCTCGAACCAAACAGTGTCCAGTCCTGCCCGCCTTCGAAGTAAATGTCCGTCTTGTCGCTCATCGCGTAATCCAGCCGTGCCCATGCCAGGCGCAACTGGAACGCGTTGCTGCGTATCGACGAAACGTCGCGGTTGTCCACTTCGCTGAAGTTGCCTTCGTAGTCGCCTTCAACCCGGCCCGTCAGAATAATCTTGGGCGAGATGTCCGGCCACTCAAAGTTCGCGCCCAGTCGTGTCGAGCGCGCCTTCAGGTGGAATTCCGGGTCCTTCGTCGGCCCCGTGTCAAACACCTGCGGCGTCGTCAAAAACAATCCCACGAATGGGAAGTCGTCGCCATTAGGAGAACTCGTGTCATACGCCGCCGTCGCCTTGATGAAGCCGTAAGGCGTCATCTTTACTCCGCCCATCTTGAAGGCGGCGTTCAAACCATCTTTCTTGGGAGGATCAACCGGCAACACCCGCAATGGCGCAATCGCTGCAACCACCGCTGGTCCCGGAGGCGGAGGCGCCGATGCTACAACTGGACCCGGCTCCTTGGTTTGCGGCCCCGCCAGAATCGGCGACGCCGATGCCACCAGATTCGGTTCCACCTGCGCCGACGCCGGTGCCAGCTCGGCAAAATCCGCCGCGCTCAGAATCCCCTTCTGCCGCAACAACTCCAGCAGCCGGGTTCGCTGTTGCTCCGGAGTCCCCGGAGTCCCAGCCAACGTTTTCGCCTCGTCAGCATCAATCACGCCCTTGCTGACCAGTAATTGCAGCAACGGATCAGCCGTTGCCGCCGTCTTGGTTTGCGTCGCTGCCACCGTATTAGTAGGCACCGACGTCGTGTTGGTTTGCGACGACCCACCTGCCGCCGCCGTGTTAGTTGGCGTCGACCCGCCTGCCGTCGCCGCATTTTCGCCCAAGGCTGCCGTCGCAACCAGCAGGCTGATGACGATCACACTGCCAAAAACCAGGGTCCGTACTCGCATCCATTTCCTCCTTGCAACCGTCCTCTAGAGAGGTCGCTCCGGTTTCCACACTGAAAGTCAAAAAAATCCGACCGGTCGACCGCCGGGGATTTTCCGCCCGAATTTTCAATCGCGATGTGACCGCCGTCACATACATCCCAACAAAAGAAGAGGCCAAACAATTCGGAAGGGAAGACGAGGGCCACCTGGAAAAGAGGAAAATGCGGAATAGAGAAAATGCAGGGACAGGCGACTCGCCCTTCCAAATCCAGGTCGAGGGGATCAAGGTCCCGGAG
>JBAWAI010000354.1:0-7476 GCA_049589215.1 Terriglobales bacterium
CAGGTGGGTTCGCTTGATGGATTACCTCCAAGCTGACGGTCGGGAAGCACCCCCCACCCCTCTGCTATACTTCCGAGTGGTAGCAAGCGCTCAGGCAGGGCGTAATCAGCCCGCCCCTCCCGCAAAATTCAGTACAAATCCAGCATCTGAGGACGCATCATGTCGGGCCATTCAAAATGGGCAACAATCAAGCATAAAAAGGGTGCGCTTGATGCCAAGCGCGGCAAGATTTTTACCCGTCTCATCAAAGAAATTTCCATGGCTGCCAAGAGCGGCGGCGACCCCGATATGAACCCGCGCCTGCGCACTGCAATTCTGGCGGCGAAATCGGAGAACATGCCGGCCGACAACATCAAGCGCGCCATCCAGCGCGGCACCGGCGAACTCCCCGGCCTGACCTACGAAGAGTTTGTGCTGGAGGGTTACGGCCCCGGCGGCGTGGCTCTGCTGGCCGAGATTTCCACCGACAATCGCAATCGGACCGTGAGCGAAATCCGCCACGTGTTTGGAAAGAACAATGGCAACATGGCCTCAGCGGGCGCGGTCGCCTATATGTTCCACAAGAAGGGTGACATTATCATCGCGAAGGCGGCGGCCAAGGAAGATGATTTGTTGAACATCATCCTGGAGGCGGGCGGCGAGGACTTGAAGGATGATGGGGAGAACTGGGAGATCCTCACCGAACCGACCGCTTATGAAGGCGTTTTGGAAGCGGTAAAGAAAGCAAACATCACGCCCATATCGTCGACTATGTCGATGGTTCCCGATACCTACATCAAACTCGAAGGCCAGCAGGCGGCGCAGATGATTCGGCTGCTCGAAGCGCTCGAAGATAACGAAGATGTGCAGAACGTTCACGCGAACTTTGACATCGATCAAAAGGTATTGGAAGAGGTAACCGCGGGATAGTTGAGTGCAACTTTATTATTATTATTCCGTGTGAAAAGGCGCCCGCTGAGGCGGCTTTTTCGTGAGAAGAAGAGCATTTGCCTTGTGAAACTTGGCCGCGATCGGGTCGAGTGCCCAAGTTTTCAACAGTGCTGAGGAAAAGTTTGTGCAAAAGCGGAAACTTACTCTTGTAACCTTCTGTTAACGAATCCCTTCTACTGTCTGCACTGTATGGAGTGCTTGCCGCATCGCGATACCGGATGCGCGCGTTTTTCGCAGAGGGACAATCGCTCGGCGAGGTCCGACTTGAAGGTGCGTCTCGATAAGCTTCTCGTGGATCGCGGGCTCACACCTTCGCGTGAAAGAGCCCAGGCGCTGATTCTGGCGGGCAAGGTTCTCGTCAACGAGCAGAAGGTCGATAAGGCCGGCGCGTCCGTCGACGTTGCGGCCGCTATTCGACTGCTCGGCGGCGATCTGCGCTATGTTAGCCGCGGCGGGCTAAAGCTCGAAAAAGCGCTGGAGCATTGGCGGATCGATTTGCGGGACAAAGTGTGTCTCGACATCGGCGCATCGACCGGCGGCTTCAGCGACTGCATGCTGCAACATGGGGCTGGGAGGGTGATCGCGATCGATACCGGTTACGGGCAAATGGACTTCGGGTTGAGGAACGATTCACGGATCACGCTGGTCGAGAAAACCAACGCGCGTTATCTGACGCGCGACGATCTCGCGCTCACGGAGAACGAAGAGATCGCCTTCATCGCCATGGACGTTTCTTTTATCTCGGCAACCCTGGTCCTGCCTGCGGTGATTCGCGCGGCCTTTGCGGATATGAGTTCGCGCGGCGGGACCTTTGGCGTGGCGTCGTCCAGGTCCGGTATGAGGGAGCCTTCGAGCGGTGCGCGGCAGCTTGTTGTTCTCGTCAAGCCGCAATTTGAAGTGGGCAGGGAGCTGGTTGGCAAAGGTGGAATCGTCCGCGACGAAGCGCTCCAGCAATCGTCTGTAAAGAAAGTCGAAGCGGCGCTGACTGTTCTGGGCGCCTCCGACATTCAATGCATCGAGTCGCCGATCCTCGGAGGCGAAGGTAACCGTGAATTCCTGCTGTATGGCATGGTTTAGTGGCGTTGGGCATCTCAAAAGCGGTAGTTGACGACCTGCGCTGAAAAGCACGCAGACATTGGCTCTACACTGGCCTGTCACTTCTGTACAATCGGAAGTTCGACCGCGATCCTATGCCCGACCCCTCGACGCCCGTGGCACAAGCAACCATAAAGATGAAGACGGTTGCCATTGTGGCGAAGCCCGACCGGCACGAGTTAGTCGAGGTGTTGCCGGTGCTCGAGCGATGGCTGGTTGCGCGCGGCTACACGGTGGTCATCGACGAAGAGAGTGCGATTTACTATTCCGCGCCGAAGGTAATTCCGCGGAGCGAGCTCGGCGAGTTTGCGCCCGGCCTGGCACTGGTGCTCGGGGGCGATGGCACGTTGCTTTCGGCATCCCGCGCGGTGGCGAGCAGTGGCACGCTGATTCTGGGCGTCAACCTGGGCACGCTTGGGTTCTTAACAGAAGTGCCGCTCACCGGGCTGTACCCTGCGCTCGAATCAATCGAGCGCGGCGATTACATAATCGACAGCCGATCCATGCTCACCTGCTCACTGATTCGCGGCGAGACGACGTTGGCGACTCATAGCGCGTTAAACGACCTGGTCGTGAGCAAGAGCGCGATCTCGCGGCTGAATCACTTTGAGCTGTACGTCGACGATGAATTTGTTTCGAGCTACAAAGCGGACGGGCTGATCCTGGCGACGCCGACCGGCTCAACTGCGTACTCGCTAGGCGCGGGCGGACCGATCCTTAAGCCGGATGTGCAGGCCTTCTTGGTTACTCCTGTTTCGCCGCATGGGTTGACGCATCGCCCGTTGGTGGTGCGCGACAGCGTGCAGATCGAGATTCTCGTCAAGGCAGGGCAAGAGGAGGCGTACCTCAGCCTGGACGGACAGGTTGGAATGCCGCTCCAGAACAACGATCTGGTGCGCTGCGTAAAGGCGGAGCATCCCGCGAAGCTGGTGCGCTTTCAGAAAACCTTCTTCGATGTGCTCTCGACCAAGTTGAAGTGGGGCGACCGGTAGGTGCGCATGATGGCGATTGGCATTCGGCTCTCGGTGCCTGTTTCTCTGCGGTGCGACTAGCGGCTCTCCAACCGTAATTGATCGAGCGTGGTCTCGCGCTTTCTGATCACAGTTGACCTGGCGCCATCCACCAGCACCTCGGCCGCGCGACCTCGGGTGTTGTAATTTGAGCTGAGCACTGCTCCATACGCGCCGGCGTCGAGAATCGCCAGCAGATCACCTTCCTGCATTACGGGAAGCTCGCGATCCCGAGCCAGAAAATCTCCTGTCTCGCATATTGGCCCGACGACATCTGTTTTTTCCGTCTCTCGGCTAGACGCGGGTAAAAGTTGTACGGGCACAATCTCGTGATACGCGCCGTAGAGCGAAGGGCGCAGAAGATCGTTCATGGCGGCATCAATGATCAGGAAGCGTTTACTGTTGTTCGTTTTGCGGTAGATCACGCGTGTCAGCAGAACGCCGGCCGGGCCAATAATTGAGCGGCCGGGTTCAAGTAAAAGATGAACGTTCAGCCGGCGCAGCGGCGCGAGGACGGCCTTGGCATAGGCTGCGAGTTGCGTGGCAAACGGATCGGGCGCTGGCTGGTAGGGAATGCCGAGGCCTCCACCAGCGTCGACATATTGAATGTTGTGGCCGGCGGCACGCAGTTCGCGAACCAGGTCAGCGACGCGGCTGAGCGCGTCGGTGAAGGACGTGGGGTCGGTGATCTGCGAGCCGATGTGGACGCTGACACCCGCAACGTGAAGGTAGCGATGCTGCGCGGCCTCGGCATAGAGCAGCCGCGCTTCGGCAATCGGCACACCGAATTTATGCTGATGGAGGCCCGTCGAAATATAGGGATGGGTTTTCGCCGAGACATCGGGATTGACACGAAGGGCAATGCGCGCGCTCTTGTTGAGGCGCTCGGCGGTCGAGGCGAGGGCGCGCAGCTCGGAGGCGCTCTCGACGTTGAATAGGAGAATGCCGGATTTAAGGGCGAGTTCGATCTCCGGGATAGTTTTGCCGACGCCGGAAAACACGACTTTCGATGCTGCACGCGGAGCGGTACGCAGCACACGCTCGAGTTCGCCGCCGGAGACGACGTCGAAACCGCCGCGTTGCTGGGCGATGAGCCGGAGGATCGCCAGCGTGGAGTTCGCCTTTACCGAATAGCAGACCGTGTGTGGAATCGCGCGGAATGCTTTGTTGAAGGCTTGCAGGCAAGAGCGAATCGTTTTAGCCGAATAGATGTAGAGCGGAGTTCCGTAGCGCGCGTCTAGGCGCTCAACGCTGGCGCCTTCACAAAATAGAGTCGGCGAAGTTCCGCGGCCCGCACGCCGGTAAACAAACGCGGGCGGCCGAACTTGAAGAGCCGCGGCTGTCATAGCTTCGGCATTCGGTCGTGTCACTTCCGTTTGCCCGCGTTGTTGTTGACTCTGATGGCAACCACGGTCTGGTCGTCGAAGGCATCGACTCCAGCGGCGTGTTCGGTGACTGCTTTGAAAATCTCTCGCACCACGCAGTCGGCGGACTTATCAACGCAGCCCGCGATGATTGACTCGACGCGCTCGGAGCCGAAGGCGTGACCATGACGGTTGCGGGCATCGAGAATGCCGTCGCTGAAGAACACGAACAGGTCTCCGGGCTTGGCCTTGAACTGGAGCTCGTCGTACTGGGCTTCGTCAAACAAGCCGAGAGGCAAGCCCGTCACGTCGATCTGCTCGATCTTGCCGTCGTGAACATAGAGCGGACGCGGCAGGCCGGAATTGGCGACGAGCAAAGTGCTGCGTTCGTCATCCCACACCGCGTAGATGATGGAGACGAATTGCGCAGCGATGCGGCGCTCGGCGAGCGAAAGATTGACGGCGGAGAGCATTTCGGCAGGGCCAGGCTCGATGGGCGCGTGGGAGCGCAGGATGCCGCTGACGAGGGCCGCGTAGATGGCGGCGGGCGCGCCTTTGCCGCTGACGTCGCCGATAGCGATGCCGAGGCGCGAAAGGGAATAAGGGACGAAGTCGTAGAGATCGCCGCCGATAGCGCGCGCGGGGACGAACTTGGCCTGGACTTCGAGATTACGCATCTTGGGAAGCGAATGCGGTAGCAGGCGAAATTGCAGCTCGCGGGCGAGTGCGAGATCACGCTCCAGACGGCTTTCCTGGCGGGCGATCTGCTCGTATAGCCGGGCGTTTTCGATGGCAATTGCAAGTTGGGCGGCAAGCGTGGTCAGAGTTCGCTTATGATCTTCGGTGAAATAACCGCGGCGCGTATGCTCCAAGTCGAGCACGCCAATTACTTTTTCCTGATAGATGAGCGGAACAGCCAGCTCCGAGCGCGTTTCAGGATTGGTGGCGATATAGCGGGGACTCTTGGCGACATCGGGAACGAGCACAGCTTCCTTCGCCTGGGCCGCGTAGCCGACCACGCCGCGGCCGAGCGGGATGTCGTGTTTCAGGTGAAGACGTTCTTCGAAGCGCTGCGAGAATCTGTGCTGAAGTTTTTCGCCAGTCTGATCGAGCAGCAGAATGCTAAACATCTGGTAGTCGATGAGGCGGCGCAAAAGCTCGGCGATGCGTTTGAGGAGTTCGTCCAGGTTGAGGATCGACGTCAACTCGCGCGCGATCTCATTTAGTAGGAGAAGCGTCCTCGCTTGGCGCGTGATGCGAGTATGCAGGCGCGCGTTTTCGATGCCGACGGCCATGCGTGAAGCGATGAGCGTGAGAAGGCGTTTGTGCTCTTCGGTGAAGTAGCCCTTCTGGCGGGCCTCGAGATCGATAACGCCGATCAGCCGATTTTTGACGATCAACGGGATCGCGAGCTCGGAATGAACATTCGGTAGCGCCTCAATGTAAAAATCTTCGCGCGTGGCATCGGCGACGAGCTGGGCCTGGCGAGTTTCGGCCGCGCGTCCTGTGATCCCCTGACCGACCTTCACGCGTATGCGTTCGGCGACCTCGGGAGGATAGCCAACCTGAAAACGCACGTAGAGCTCCTGGCGCGGCTCATTGAGCAGAAGAATGGCGAAGATCTCGTAATCGATGACCTTGCGCACAAGCTCGGCGACGCGGCGGAGCGTGGTCTCGAGATCGAGCGTGGTATTGACGACGTCAGCCACTTCGAGCAGAAGCGGCTCCGCCTCAGATGGGCGAATTGGCGGTGGGGGGGGCGTCGTTTTCACAGGTAGCATGATAGCAGCCGGGGAATTTGGAATCTCTAATTTGTGATTAGAGATTTGTAATCAGAAACCGGGTTCGTTGCGGGCCGGGCGCAGTTACAAACCATAAATTTAAGAACGACAAAGTTCTAAGGGTTTTCGATGACGCAGATGTCCGGGAGATTGCGGTATTTTTCGGCGTAATCGAGGCCGTAGCCGACGACATAGGCGTCGGGAATGGTGAAGCCGATGTATTGGGCCTTGATGGGGAGTTTGCGGCGCGAAGGCTTGTCGAGCAGCGCGGCGATGCAGAGAGAGCGCGGTTTGTGCGCCTGGATCAGCTTGGAGATGTAGTTCAGGGTCAGGCCAGTATCGAGAATGTCTTCGACGAGAATGACATTGCGGTCGGCGAGGGACTGATCCATATCTTTTGTTACGCGAACTTCGCCGAGGGAATCCCAGGCAGCGTGGGCGGCGGGATTTTCTTTGGCAGTGGGGCGATTGCCGTAGCTGGAGACGCCGATGAAATCGAAGGTGGCGTCGAGAGGAACATGGCGCGCGAGATCGCTGAGAAAGATTGCGGCACCCTTGAGAACGCCCACAAAGATAACCGCCTGGCCGTGAAAGTCGCGGGCAATTTCAGCGCCGAGTTCGGCAACGCGGTGGGCGATCTGTTCGCGCGAGAGCAGTACTTTGAGGTCAGACATTGAGAGCAATTTTATACACGAGACGGGGCGGGAGCGGAATGGCGAAGATTTGGGGTGGGTCGGTACGACTCCACATGGGATTTGGGCGGTGTTTACGACTCAGAAATGCCAGTGCTTCGGATCGTACGAGAAGTCAACCAAGGCGTCGCGATAGTCGATCTTGATGTCGAGCAGGCGGAGCATGGTGAAGCCGAGAAAGCCGGAAATCTCGGTCCCGGTGTGATCGCTCAGTGAGGTTGTGTCAAAGGCGGTGATGTCCTGGTTTTCCTGGCGCAAATGACCGAACTGAAAGACCGCCTTGTTAGCGCTGTAGACCTTCTTCACCGTTCCGCTGACGCCCTTTATCTGGATATCAGGATCTAAGGCCACCTTGGTGACCTCGCGCGCTGCCGCGGGAGAAATGGCATTTGAAAAGGCACCGGTATCAAGAAGGAAGAGTTTGTGCGGCACATTGCCGATTTGTGTGGGCACCAGCAGATCATGTCCGAACCGATAAACCCGCGTGTAGGATTGCATCTCCGGCGCGATGTAACGGTCCTGCGGACCTGATGGCGCAGGCGGCGTATTCTTGGCATCCGCTTTGCCGGAGTCTGAGGGCGTCTCGGGGTTCTCGTCGGAGTCT
>JBAWAI010000355.1:0-15277 GCA_049589215.1 Terriglobales bacterium
GCATAAACGACATCGGCTTCTGCTTCTCCCGACGCGGACATCGCGTTATAAGGCATGATGACGCGCGGGTCGTCGCAAAAGGGGTCGCCATCGACGTGCTCGCGATGTGGGCCGTGCATTTCAACGCCAGTCCGGGCGGTCAGGTCGACGCTGATCTCCGAGGGGTAGTTGAACCAAACCTTGTATTCGACGATTGAGGTTTCAAGACCGGCGGCTCGAAATTTGTCCGCGACATATTCCGCAGTCGCCTTATCTTCCGGAGAGCCAGCGACGTGGGGGGCTTTTGTCAGGATGCGCAGGTGTTCTTCGGCAAGCTTTGGATCAGGTATGGCCATGAACTTTTTTTCAATTTCCTGCTCATGGGGGACATCGCGAAAGCCGCTGATGACCCAGCTTTCGGGCTTCGCTGGACCCGAGTCGGCGGATGCATCGGACGACTTGTCAAGATTGAAGGCCAGGAGGCTGGCGGAGATTAATACAAAGAAAAACAGCGCGGCACCGAGGACTTTCATGACGCTCCTTCAGGATTCTTTTGATGCGAACCGCTCGCTCGCGTTGAGCGTTTGACACGAAGTTAAAGATTGTATCGCGCCGGCGAAGACCACAATCGTAAGGGTTACACTAAAAGGTATGAACAAGGCGCCAACGGCTCGGTTTTCAGATCGCGTAGAAAATTACGTTCGCTACCGGCCGGGCTACCCCGCGGAGGTCGTCGATTTGCTACAAACTGAGTGCGGGTTGCGGCCGGAGCACGTGATCGCCGACATTGCTTCGGGTACCGGCTTTTTTACGCGGTTGCTGCTGGAGAACGGGAATTCAGTTTTTGCTGTTGAGCCCAATGCCGAGATGCGCGAAATGGGCGCGCACGTTCTTGAGGGCTATGGCCGCCTTGTCTCGGTGGCGGGAACGGCCGAGGAAACGACGCTGAACTCGAATTCAGTCGACTTCGTGACGGCAGCGCAGGCGGCGCACTGGTTCGATCTGTCGCGCACTCGTGAAGAATTCGCGCGCATCCTGCGCCCCGGAGGCTGGTGCGTGCTGATCTGGAATGAGCGTTTGACGGAGAGCACGCCGTTTCTGCACGAGTATGAGAAGCTTCTGCTGACCTTTGGGACCGACTATAAGGAAGTGCGGCACGAGCGAACGACAGCCATCATTCATGAGTTCTTTGCACCGGCGGCCAGCGAGGAGCGCGATTTCAGTTTGGTGCAGCGCTTCGATTATGAGGGCGCGGCGGGAAGGCTCCTGTCATCTTCCTATGCGCCGATGGAGGGGCATCCCAGTTATGAGCCAATGATGCTGGAGCTGGAGCGAATTTTTCAGGCGCATGCCAAGAACGGCGCGGTGGAATTCGAATACAAGACCCGTGTGTACTACGGACATTTGTAAAAGCAGGGTTTACTGTAAACATTTGCATTGGAATTCGGAATTTGTAATCTGAAAGCATTTGCCTTGGGTTGCCGATTGCCAATTACAAACTACCAATTACAAATTTTATGTCTGACTCCAAATCGTTTCACATGTCTCCGGAAGAATTTCGCCGCCAGGGTCACGCGGTTGTGGATTGGATTGCCGATTACCGATCGCGCATTGAGAGCTTTCCTGTGCTTTCCCGCGTGCAACCAGGCGAAATTCGCGCCCAGCTGCCCGCAAATCCGCCCATGACCGGAGAGCCTTTCGACCAGATTCTCGCTGACATCGACCGCATTGTGCTACCCGGAATTACACACTGGCAGTCGCCGAACTTCTACGCTTACTTCCCGTCGAATTCATCGGGTCCGGGGGTTCTTGGTGATCTCCTTTCGTCCGGGCTGGGCGTGCAAGGGATGCTCTGGTCAACGAGCCCGGCGTGCACTGAACTTGAGACCCACATGCTCGATTGGCTAGTCCCGATGCTCGGACTGCCCGAGAAATTTCTTTCTTCGGGCAGTGGCGGCGGCGTCATTCAAGATACGGCGTCGAGTTCGTCACTTTGTGCGCTGCTCGCGGCGCGCGAGCGGACGACGCACTTCGCCAGCAACCGCAAGGGCTGCGATGGGCGCCTGACTGCCTACTGCTCCACGCAAACGCATTCTTCGTTAGACAAGGCGATGAAGGTTGCCGGCATGGGCACGGACAATCTCCGGCACATTCCGATCGACGAAAATTTCGCGATGCGACCGGAAGCGCTGGCGCGGCAAGTCGCGGACGACATCAGAGCCGGCTTCATTCCGTGCTTTGTCTGCGCCACGGTGGGCACGACCTCATCATGCGCGATCGATCCGGTGCGCGAAATTGCGGGCGTCTGCGGCGAACATAAACTCTGGCTGCATGTGGACGCTGCCATGAGCGGGACGGCGGCGCTTTGCCCCGAATTCCGCTTCATTCACGATGGCGTCGAGTTGGCTGACAGCTATACGTTTAATCCCCACAAGTGGATGTTCACCAACTTTGACTGCAATTGCTTCTATGTCGCTGATCGCAAGCACCTGATCCAGACGCTCTCGATTCTGCCCGAATATCTGCGCAACCAGGCGAGCGAGTCGGGCGCGGTGATCGATTATCGCGACTGGCATATACAGTTGGGCCGGCGGTTTCGCTCACTCAAATTGTGGTTTGTGATCAGGCATTATGGCGTGGAAGGCTTGCAGCACCACATTCGCGAGCACGTACGCCTGGCGAAGGAGTTTGTTTCGTGGGTGCGGGGCGATGCGCGGTTTGAGCTGGCAGCGCCGGCCACGCTCAACCTCGTGTGTTTCCGGTTGCGGTCGGGCGATGATGATAACCAGCGCCTGATGGATCGGCTGAATACGAGCGGCGATCTTTATCTGACGCACACCAAGCTCGACGGAAAGTTCACGCTACGTTTATGCATCGGCCAAACCAACACGCAGGCCCGGCACGTGCAACGAGCGTGGGAGCGGATTCAAGAGGAGACTGCCAGACTCGGAGAGTAGTGTCTCAGAAAGTGAAATTGTGAGCGCGATGGCGCGGGAAATTTCAGCGGGCGGCGTGGTGGTGCGGGAGATTGATGGAGCGTGGCACGTCGCGCTGATTGAGCCGCAGAAAGAAGATTCGCGAGACGACGATCTTCAGGGCGACGATCTTCAGGGCAACGATTCTCGGGATGCAGGTTCGCAGGATAAAGACGCTCCGGCGGCAAAGACCCGGCACAAGCGCAGCCCCGCTGTATTGTGCCTGCCAAAGGGCCTGCTCGATGGTGGCGAGAAGGCCGAGGCTGCCGCGGTTCGCGAAGTGTACGAGGAAACGGGAATCGTCGCGGAGGTAGTGACCAAACTTGTCGATATTAAGTATGTCTATGTACGGACGTGGGGCGACGGCGAGCGCGTTTTCAAAATCGTGAGTTTTTACCTGATGAAATATTTGTCCGGGAACATCGGCGATATCGCGGCGGAGATGCGGATCGAGGTCAAACGGGCGGTGTGGGTCCCTCTGGCCGGAGCGAACAAGCAACTGGCTTATAGCGGCGAGCGCAAGGTACTGGTTAAGGCGCAGGAGTTCTTGGCCGAGCATGGGCTGGTGACAGATAAGTCAGTGCGGTCGCGTTAAGCTGTTCAGCATTCCTCTCGGTCTCATCTTTCGGTTCGCAGCTCAGCCAGAGCCCGATCCACTGACTGCTTTTCTTTTGTGGTCAGCGGCCGAACTGAGCCTTTCTTGAGGTCGCCCAGCTCGATCGGTCCAACTGAAATTCGGATCAGACGCAAGACTTGAATGCCCAGCGATTCAAGGAGGCGCCGAATATGCCGGTTCTTGCCTTCGTCCAAGGTAATTTCGAGCCAACTGTTCTGGCGGCCACTCCGTACCAGGGTTACCTCGCGGACGCGCAAGTAATCGCCGTCAATTGCGCATCCTATTTTGAGTTTGGCAATCAAATCATCATCGACCATGCGGTCGATCTGGACGTGGTAGACCTTGTCGAGATGGCTTGCGGGATCGGTAATTCTCGCAGCCCACTCGGAATCGTTCGTCAACAACAGCAAACCTTCGCTCGCCTTATCGAGTCTGCCTACCGGCCCGACCCAAGGCGTGCCGGTTTCGAGCAGACTGTAAATTGTCTTTCGTCCTTTTTCGTCAGACGCGGTCGTCACCACGCCTCGCGGTTTATTCATTGCGAGGTAAAGTGGCGGGCGCTTGTTAATTGGCAGACCGTCGATGTCGATACGGTCGCGATCAAGGCGAACCGCACGCTCCGGATCGCTAACGATTCGCTGGTTCACACGAACACGCTTTTCTCTAACCAATGAGGCTGCCTGTGACCGTGAGCAATAGCCCAATTTCGACAGCGCCCGCGCCAAGCCACAAACCTTCTCTCGCTTCACACGTCTATGCTAAATGGGGATCGCGGGTTTGTTCGCGCCGCTGCATCCACGCACGGCGCGCCGGCATGTTAGGCTGCTCGGTGGAGCTATTTGGAACGTTCCATTGATCGCCCGCGTCTTCAAAGCATTTCAATATAGGGATTTCCGGCTGATGTGGATCGGCGCTTGCACGTCGAGCATCGGCACGTGGATGCAGATTGTGGCGCAAGGCTGGCTGATCTACCGCCTGAGCCACTCGGCGTTTCTGCTGGCGCTCGATCAATTTCTGGGCGGCATTCCGATCTTTCTGTTTTCGTTGATTGGCGGCGTGGTTGCCGATCGTGTGGAGCGGCGGCGGATTCTGCTGGCCTCGCAGTGGATTCAGATGGCGAGCGCGGGGCTGCTCACGATTCTGGTAGTCACCGGGCGCGTGCACGTCTGGCACATCCTCTGTCTATCGTTTGTTTCGGGCTTCGCGCAGGCGTTTGGCGGACCAGCTTATCAGGCGTTGATTCCTACTCTGGTTGAGAAGGAAGACATGCCGAACGCGATCGCGTTGAACTCGATCCAGTTCAACGTCGCGGTCATGGTGGGGCCTGCACTGGCCGGACAGGCGCTGGCGAAGCTGGGCGAGACCTGGTGTTTCGGGTTGAATGCGGTATCTTTTCTCGCGCCGATTATTTCCCTGTCGATGATCACGGCTCGCTTCCTGCCACAGAAAACAAAAGAGTCGGTGTTCACCAGCCTGAAGGAAGGGATCAAGTTCGTCCGCAATCAGGCGTCTATGGAGGCGCTGATCATTCTGGCCTTTTGCATGACGTTCCTGAGCATGCCGGCTCGCACGTACTTTCCTGTGTTTGTGAAGGATATTTTCCATCGTGGACCGGAGACTTATGGCAACCTGCTTGCGCTGATGGGGCTCGGCTCGATCTGTGGATCGCTCGGCGTTGCGGGACTTGGCAACATTAAGAGAAAAGGGCGGCTTGCTCTGGCTGCCCTCATGACTCTCGGGGTCGGCATCTCCGGCTTTGCGTTATCAAAGTGGCTGCCGTTGAGCGGCGTGATGCTGGTGCTGACGGGCGCATCCATGATGGCTGTCTTCGCGAATGTGAATTCGCTGGTACAGCTGATCACGACCAACGAAATGCGCGGACGCGTGATGAGCGTCTACAACTTTGCTTTTCGCGGCGGCATGCCCATGGGGAATCTGCTCTCCGGATGGCTGGTGCCAATTTTTAGTGCGCCGATCGTATTGGGCGTCAATGGATTACTGCTGGTGATCTTGGGTTTGTACTTCCTCGTCGTGCAGCGACGCGTGGCGGCGCTTTAGTAGATTCGGCTAGTCGCTCCTAACGGTATCCTTGTCCGTCGGAGGCAACTTGCTTCCTGAATCGTTCCTGCAAGATCGCGGACATTTCCCTTCTATGGGCAGCCAGCGCACACCGGCGTTCGCGTGGCGTAAAACCCAAGCGCAACCTGTCCAGTTGGCGAGGTTGGGTTCGCCAAGTCAGTTTCAATCCAGAAGCCGTGATCCTGATCGATGAAGTAATAGTTCACCGTCATCGGCGGGGATGGAGGCTGCGGAAAGACGGCATTCAACTGGGCGTTCGGATTGGCGTAGAGCGTTCCCGCAAAGGGAGCATTAGATATTGGAGTGTTATAGGTACCGAGGAAGCTGTTGTCCTGGGAAGCACTTCCACCAAGATTGGCGTCGACGAGTCCGGAGATTTGCGGAGTCGCATCCGGGTTTGCATTGAGCTGGGCGGTGCCGTCGTTTTCGGTGCCGCCAAATTCTTCCTGAGTAAAGCTAAATCCATAAGGACCCGTCAGTGCAGCAGCAGCGGTCGATTGCGGGTATGAGATTCCCGCTCCGACAGATAGGTAATGGTTATCTCCGATCTGGAGCACCAGGGGCGGATTTCCATTGCCAACGAGATAGAAAAAGAACTGCGGATCGTATCCCGACTTAGGCTCGGGGTTGAACGTGATGGAGGTCGAAGTGGCGCGCCCGGTTCCGGTGGAATCGACAGAATAGGTTCCAGTGAACGCTGCGCTGATCTGGGCGCCTCCGTCGGGAGTGTTTTGCAGAGTGTTCAAGTCGAGGAACGTGTCGGCGAACCCATTAGTGAGGTTGCCCGCTCCATCGGCCGTGAAGAGGCCAGCCTGCGTCAACGTGTTAGGCACGAGATTGCTGTTGCTGAGGTCTGTACCCAGAATTCCGAACACATAGGGGCCTGAGAACGAGGCGTTGCTGGTAAACGTTCCGGTAGCAGATCCCTGCCCGATAGCGATCCCGCCGATCAGGCCAAACGGGGTTGCATTGCTGCTGACGGTGTCGGTCTCAACGAGCTTGATGTGGACGCCGTCGACGATATACCCCGTGAATGTCAACGGAATCGCCTTGTTGCCGCTTCCAAAGGGCGCGGTCAGATTTAATGTGAACGATCCCAATTGATCGGGAGCCGTCAGCGTTCCGGAGATCGGCAGAGCGGCGGCGTTGACTTTCTTACTGAGAATCTCGTCGGTAACGCTGCCATTCCCTGAAATCGTGTTTGGCGAGTCAATATTGATGACCCCGCCGTAGGCCACCGGCTCACTCTTGACCTCATCGATGCCGCTGACTGCGAAAGCATAGCCGCCGGTGGGCACGGCGGTACTGGTCTGGCGATCCATAGTGCCGACGGCAGAGGCGCCGGTCAGCGCGGATGAAAGATCCATCTGCGAAATCAGCGCACTGGAACTTGTGAGGTAGACGAAGGCAAAGGTTTCTACGCCGTTGCCGCCAATGTTGGAGTCGTTCGTGTTGATGGTGATCGTCCCGCGTCCGTCGTTGCCAAGGAAATAATTGCCGGTAAGGTTGGCGTCTGACAATGAGCCCGTCGAAATATAGTTGGCTGTTTGCTCTCCGCCGGTAATGTTGCCATTGCCGTCAAGCACGATGGCGGCGGCAAACTGATATGGGTTCAGGCTGGAATCAACACCCTGAGCCTGGAGAATGTAAGTACCAGCCGGGAAGCTGCTGTTAAAGGTGGTGATGGTGACGGGAGCAATGACGTTCTTGGTTTGATCCGCGGTGGCTAGAGCTGCGATTTCGACAATCATCGAGTTCGCGGACAGCGTGGAGGGCGCTGTGTAAGTAATCGGAGAACCGCTGGCAGTGTGCGACGCGGTGTTGCCGTTGACGGTGAGCGCGCCGCAGTTGGGCGGATTTTGACATGTCAGGTTCCAATCCACGCCGTAGTTCTGGGGATCATTGGTAACAACTGCAGTGAGAGTTTCGGAGGAGCCGACGGCCAGAGTTCCTCCGGGCTGGGGCTGAAAGGCGATGGAGACCGACGACGGAGGAGGCGGGGGAGGATTCTGCACATTATCGGTGCTTCCTCCGCATCCGGCGAGGAGGACCATTGTGACCACCGCCAGCGGAAGGAAAATCCATCGATTAGTAAGCACTGCCGACCTCCTCTATTTTTCAATGCGAACGTTGCTTGCTGGATAACCAGGTTCCGAACTCAACTTCGATTTCGTGGCCGCAGCTCTAGTTCACCGTCTGCACCAAAGTGGACGAACTGCCGCTAAGATTCTGGTCGCCCCCATAAACCACAGTGATGGTGTTACTGCCTGCCGGCAGCGTGGACGTCGTGAATATGGCCGTGCCATTGCTCAACGTCGCAGTCCCCAGCAATGTGTCGCCATCTCCAAAGGTGACAATTTCTCCGTCCGGCGGGGTTCCACCCGAATAGCTCACGACTGCGGTAAAGGTCACCGACTGCCCGGATTGCGACGGATTCAGCGAAGACGAAAGAGTAGTCGTGGTGGCAGTTCCCACGGCACTCAGCCCGGTTCCTCGTAGACGGACCAACTGAGGAGCGCCGGTCGGTTCTGGTGAGTAGTTGATAGTGAGATTGCCGGGAGTAAATCCTACGCTGCCGGGCTTGAAATTTACCGTCAAAGTGCAACTGGCGCCGGGCGCGAGGCTGGCAGGGCAATCGTCGGATTCTGAGTAGCTGCCGCTCACCTGGATCTTGCCGACAAAAGTTACTGTCTCAGTGGTCGCCAGATTGGGATCGTTGAGAAGCGTAATCGTCTGGGCCGCGCTCTTCTTGCCGACCGCCTGATTTCCGAAATCCAATCCCGCGCTGGGCAGCAGTCGAAGTGGACTGGGCGGATTCGATCGCAACTCTACAGCGAACCGTCCGCTATCGATCTCGCAGGGATTCGAGTCGGACGGAAGAGTGCCCGCTGGCCAGCATTGCAGAGTATTCAGCTCGAGAAAGTAATCCAGACCGCCTGCTATCGATGTGTCGGGCTGCGGGGCATACGTAACCTCGACGCTGCAGCTTGTCTGCGGGGCGAGCAGGGCCCCGGTGCAGGTGTCCGACGAGATCTGGAAATTTGACTGTTTGGACACGGGATCGCTATCGCAGTTGTAGGTGATCGTCGGCGGATTGCCGCCGCTTGGAAGGACGGCAAGGATTCCGTTGTTTACGCCCGGTTGAGTGCCAACGACGAGGAGACCGGCCACAGGGGCTTCTTGTCTCGGGGCGGGCAACGTGAGTGGACCCTTGGGCGGATTCGTGCAGGATGCTCGGCCAAGGATCTGCACAGGATTCGTGCTGTTATTGGTGAATATCAGCATCTGAGGAACGCTCGCTTCGGGAGGATATGACTGCTCCTCGGCGCTGAAGTCGAGTTCGTGGGTCGTGGGCGTGATGGCACTCAGTCCCGTCCCCGAGATAGCTACTACAAACGATGTGTCATGGTCCGCGGAGGATTGGCTACTAACCTCAACCTGGATGCCTGGAATCGCGAACGGACAGTACTCCGGCGAAACGCCAGCAGCCGACGGCGGGCTCCCGAACGGTATCCACGGACAGGATTCCTGCGGAGAAAAGGTGACTGTAATGGGACAGGACTGCCCGACACTAAGACCGAACGGCTGTCCGCCCGAAGCTGTACCGCCGGCTCCGCAAGCGTCAGTCTCGGAAAAATTGGGTAGATTGTCGAAATCACTTTCGCCGCCGAACATATAGGTGTTGTTGTCACTGAACGTCAGGGTCAAGCCGCTTAATGGCGCGCCTGAATTATTGGCCAGCGTAATAATCTGCTGCGTCGGGGACGTTCCGAGCACCTGCGCCGGAAAAGTGATCTCTTCCGGGAAGAGCGTGATCGGCTCCTGGCAGGCGGATTGGCTGTTGAGGCCGAGACAGACATAACCGAGGTCTTCGAAATCACCGCCGCTGTTGTTGGGGCAATACTTCGTGTTCACGACGTAGCCTTGTCCCTGCGATTGGAGAGCGTAGCCGTTGGTCGTGGAGTTCAATGTTACGGTTTCGAGACCGCCATTGGTGCTTGCTTGACTCAGCGGAATCCCGATCTGGCCATCATTTGATCCGTTGACGTCGATGAGTTGCAAGATCACGGAATTGCCGCTGATCTGGCCGTTAACGTAGACGACGCCCGAAGGGATACATGGATAGTCGCTTGAACCGGTCAGCGGATTCATAAAACTCAACGAACCAGTGACGGTGGCATTGCTGGCGCCAATGTTCGGTCCCTGCATAAGCGAGCCTGTGACGGGAAAATCTTGATTGAGCAGGCCAGAATCGTCGCCGGTGCCACCGCTATGAAAGCTTCCTGAGATCGATCCGGTGAGTGGCGGAACGGATACCGCGCTCCATGAAAGTCCCGTCTCGGCGTATCCGCAGGGCGAACCATCGGCAGCGGTCCCGGCGGTTGAGGTATAAGTCCCCATCATGGTCGAGCCATTCGAAGCCAGCGTTCCCGTCAGCGTGAAAGTTTGCGTACCCGCGACCTCGGTGAGGGTCACATTCTGGCCGCTGATCGTTACGGTGACCGGAGCGGAACCACTGTTGCATGCTCCCGTAATGGAAGTTGACGACGCTATGGAGTAAACCGTCTGCCCGGTGACTGAACCGTTGCTCTGAAGAAAAAACCCGCCCTGCAAACCGCCCACAAATGTGGGATCGGCCGGATTACCATCGGTTTGCGCTGCCATCGTGAATTGCCAATTTCCAGAGAACGTTCCGGGCGGCTGGGAGCCGCCGGAGCTACCGCTGCTCCCTCCGCAAGCAGAAAGCATCACGCTCATTATTAATGTGGCGGCGCAGAGCAACACCATCACACGAGACGCGTGGCGTCGTCGTGGCAGTTCACGATTCGCGGGGCTTGGCATCTGAGGTTCACTCAATCTCTGCATGGTCTCCCCCACGCCGCAGGATGGATGCGATCGCACGCGCTCGTCATCTCGGCTAACAATGGCCGCCTGCCGCCGCCGGTTTGCGACACTGGAAGAAAGCGTGCCTTCAAGTTGCCCTCCGCACCGAAATTGAGACGGAGAGCCGCCGCTGCGTCCTCACTGGTCGCAGTGCCTGTGATCGGCATGGAGATAATCATGCCGTCGCTCGGGGTGGTAACAACCAGCGTGGCGTTCAGAGGTGAGGGACATTGGTCAGGCGGAGTGCCGACCGCGCAAGTTTCCAGCGGGCCGAAGCCGATCGTAACGGCACACGACTGACCGGCAACGAGATTGAACGGCTGGCCCCCGGAGGGAGCGCCGTTGACGCCGCAAGCATCGGTCTCGGTATAGTTGGCGGCGCCGCTGTCGTTCACCAGGTTCAATGTCACGCTGCCCAGCGCGCTACCCGAAGCATTCGCCAGCGTGATCGTTTGATAGGCGGGGGGCGCGCCGACCGTCTGTGTTTCAAAGATCAGGGCAGAGGGAGTAAGCGTGACGGGCTGCTGACATGCGCTCGTGCCATTAAAGGCGAGACAGATGCTCCCGAAGTCTCCGGCCTCGGAGATATTTCCGAGGCTGCCCGGACAAGCGGTGGTGGCCACTGAGTACGACGGTCCGGCGCCTTGCAGAACGTACCCACCATGAACGGCGTTGACAGTAACCGGATTGACGCCCGTGCTCCCCAGCGAACCCACCGGTTCGCCGATGAGTCCCCATTCAGTTCCGTCAGAGCCGTCGATCTGAAGCGCGATGGAACTGCCGCTGACTTGACCATACAAGGACGCGACCGTAAGACACGGATAGTCGCTTTCATCTGCGAGGGCATTCAGAAACGTCAAAGTGCCGGTGACGACTGCACTGCTGCCTCCGGTGTTCGGCTCCTGAACAAGTGATCCCGACAACAGGAAGTCCTGGTCGGCTAATCCCGCGGCGCCGCCTGCGCTGTGAAAGTTTCCTGCGAGGGAACCGGTGAGCTGCGGGATGAGAGCTGCGCTCCACTGCAGTCCTGTTTGGGCGGTGCCGCACGAAGATCCGTCAGCGGCGACGCCGGCCGTTGAGTTATAAGTACCGGCCATCGTCAAGCCGTTCAGACTCAAAGTTCCTGTCAGCGTGAAGGTCTGTGTGCCCGCGACTGCCGTCAATTGCCACTCGTTCTGAGTGGTCATCATTCCGGTGATGGTCGCCGAACCCGTATTGCACGGGTACGGCAGGTCGGGCAAGGAAACAGCGTAGGTCGCAGAGCCCGTTGCCGACGAATTATTCTGCAGCAGAAAACCACCCTGCAAGCCTCCAAGGTACGAACCGTCAGCCGGAGGCGCCATCGTGAACTGCCAATTTCCCGAGAGCGTTGGATTGACGGGCACGACTGTCGAAGACCCACCTCCACCGCAGGCCGAGAGCACAATCGTTGCCACCAACGACAGCCACGGCAGGATTTTCACGCAGATACCACGCGCCCATGAGTGCGCTCCTCGGTTGGCCCGGCGTAGTGTCTCGTCATTCGAAAACGTAGGCATAGTGTTCGTGTTCTAAAAACCCAGCTTGAGACCAAACTGGATGGTGCGCGGGCGATGTGCGTCGAGCGGATGCAAGAATGAAGCTCCCGTGACGCAGTTGGCCCCGCTGCCCGCAAACCCGGCAGAATATGCCGAACCGGCGTAGCAACTGATGACGTTGTTGCCGGTGCTGCCCGGGTTATCGGGATCGTAGACCCGGAATTGCGTGTGGTTGAAAATGTTAAACGCCTCAGCGCGGAATTCAAGTTCGCCCGCTTCTCGAATCTTGAAATGCTTCAACAGCGCCATGTCGAAGTTGAGACGGTTTGGATTATTCAGAAAGTTTCGCCCGGCGTCGCCGAAGGTCAGCCCGCGCGGAGCCACAAACTGCGAGGGATTGCCAATAAGCGGGCCAAAGCTCTGAGAGTTGCCACCCGGCGACATCAGCCCCTTTACAACGTCGGGATATGAGGCCGCGATGCCAAGTCCGCTGGAAACTCCAGCGTTATCGGTCAATGAAATTCCGGTGTTGCCGGCGCTGTTGATGACTGTGAATGGCGTGCCCGACTGATAGAGCGTCACGCCCGAAAGCTCCCACCCGTCAAAGAACTCGTTCTCCAGCGCGGAGCAGCAATTTGATTTGGGAGCAGCCGCCGCATCGGTTGGTTTCCCGTCGGCGAACTCCATGAAGCGGCGCGGGAGATCCTTGATCGGAATGCGGTATACATAGCTGATATTGAGAAGATGACGTTCGTCAAAACTTGAGCTGGCCTTGTTCTCAGCCAAGTCATAAGAATTCACGAGGATGGGGTCGCTTCGATCGGAAGCGTCGTCGAGCGAGTGGCTATAAGAATAGGAGACGCCGAGAGTTAGAGGCCCGCTGTTATGCCGCAGCGTACCTTGAAGAGCGTGATAAGTCGACTTGGCCACGTTCTGTAGCGAGAGAACTCTTCCCAAACCAGGGTAAGGACGGCCAGGGAGGGAGTTAACGTTCGCGATGTTAGGGTTAGTACACGCTGCCTGCAAATACATATAAGCCGGATTCTGCGGAGTAACCTGGGTCCCATTCATCAAGAGAAATGGAGTCAAGCCATCCCCTGGATAGTTACCCGGACCGGGCGCGCCATTTAGCGGAACCGTACAGTCGGTGATAGTCAACGGCTCCTGCGGCCCGAAGGGATTCTCGTTAAGCGGAAGCGGCCTCAATTGATTAAGTTGGCGCTCGACGGTAAGATGAGTTCCTTCGCTTCCAACATAGGCGAGGTTAACTACCACACCTTTCGATACCTCGCGCTGAACGCCGAAGCTCCATTGCTGTGCGTAGGGCCAAATCGCCTTGTTCGGAATTGAGGTGACATCCAGCGGGAAGACATTGCCCGGCCCCGGCTGGACTGAGCTAGCCGTGGCCGCCGGACTTACACAGGCAGAGTTAGTTGGATCGAACGCGGCACCGTATCCTACATTCCCAATACACGGATAGCTGATCGGAAGTTGCTGCGTCATACTGAGCACGACCGGCGCGCTCGCCTCGAGGGAGCCAGTGTTGGCTTCGTTTCCCGTGCCATGTTCGAAGAAGATTCCGTAGCCCCCGCGGATCGACGTTTTGCCATCGCCCCAGGGATCCCAGGCAAAACCAACTCGCGGCGCCGGATTGAAAAGGTGTCCCTGCATACAACTTGCGGGCGTGCCGTTGAAGCCGCATCGAACCAGGCCAAGATCGCTCACGACGCCGGGATCCAACTGGAAAGTAGTCGGATTGAAGGGGATGGGAACCGATCCGGCCGATTTATCCAGAAGTTCGCCATACACGGGGTCCACAGCAAAACGCGATGAATTGAATCGAGAGTCCACCCAATTCCATGCGTTACGATTTTTCTCGCTGTAAGTGCCAAAGAGACTAATACGCAGACCGAGATTCAGCGTCAGATTGTGAGTCACTTTCATGTCATCCTGAAAGTATGGCTCCGCGATCTGAAAACGCTGGTAGTAACGGGCTTTCGTCGAATCCTGAGTGAAACTTTGGATATATCCTTGAGGATTGTGCGGAGGATCAAGCGTCGACTCGACGAGAAAGTCGGCGAAGGCGTTTCCGGTGCTATGAGCCAGGTTACTGTAAGTCAACAAACCCTGAGTATCACCGGAAGCTGCGCCGATGGCATTGTTATTCTGATTGCGCTGGGAGTAGACATACTGCGCTCCGAACTGGAGCGTATGCTTGCCAATAACTTTACCTACATCGTCACGAAGAGAGTAAGTTGGGTTCGAGTGTCCCCACGGCATAAAGGAAGGGTCGACCGCGAAGCCTCTGCCACCATAAGCGGCGTTGGTGCCCTCAAAGGCAACGCCTGGCATCTTCCCTCCGAAGCCATTGTTGAAAATATAACCAATCGCACATTGCGGAAGAAGAGTCGCCGGATCGACGCTCAGAGCGGGATTGCATTGTCCGGGGGCTGACGGATCGATAATCAGCGGTTGATCCAGCGAGGGATTGCGCTGGAATTGGGCGCCACCCGGTCCATTCTGATCCGTGAGTGTAATATTGGAGTTGACATAGCTGACGACTAAGTCGTTCAACAGAGTATTCGTAAGGGGCTGGGTCAGCCGCGCCACCAAGCTTGTCCCAGGCCCAAAGAAGCGGTTCTGGACGGTGGGGAATGTCGCCAGCGAGGGTTTGTTGATGCTCAGGTAACTCCACTGTGGCGTCAAAACGGTCGTATCCCAGGCGTCGTGGATGTAACGGAACGACAGCTTCGCGCCTTTGTTGTTCAAGGTTTGGTCGATTCGAAACAACTCCTCCCGCCAATAAGTGGAAGGAGAAACAGCGGCGTTGTAACAGCGATTCGGGTCATTTGGATCGGGGCTGGCAGTATTGAAATTCGTCACGCTGAAGTTGCAGCCCACAGAAGCATTGGGCAGCGGTATGAGATTGGCGTTCAGAATCTCCATCGCATTTTTGTCGACGCCAAACGTGGATTGCACACCCGGTTGCCCGACCTCTTCGAGTTGATTATCGGGAAATGTATTGAGACCGTTGGACCCGAGAGTGGCCGGACAATCCGGAAACTGCCCACGGGAAAAGCCGCTCGCGCCGCCGATCGGACAAACATCACTGAAATCGAAGGCCTGGTAAACGACCCCGTTCGGACTGGTTTGCAGATTTTTCTGTATGACGCCCGATTGTGAAATCAGTCCGCGCTCTTTGAGTCCAGGCACGGCTTGGTTGTAGT
>JBAWAI010000356.1:0-22551 GCA_049589215.1 Terriglobales bacterium
CCCGATCGCCAAAGGTCGCGTCCCCGCATCATTGATCAACGAGGTCCAGCGCTCGATCGCGCTGCTCCTCGCGCCCATGGCGCCGTATCTCGCGCACGAATTGTGGGAGATGACCGGCGAGACCAGCAGCGTACTGAAAGCTCCCTGGCCAAAATATGATCCCGCTCTGGCTGCGGCCGACGAAATTGAAATTCCGGTGCAGGTAAATGGCAAGCTGCGCGGCAAGGTGGTCGTCCCGGCGACGGCAACCGACGACGAGGTAAAGCACGCCGCGCTCGCCGACGAGAAGGTGCGCGCGGCAATCGCCGGCAAACAGATCGCGAAGGTAATTGTGATCTCCGGCAAATTGGTGAATATCGTCTTGCGGTAGACGCGGCCAACGTAGCTGTAATTCCGCCGTCGAATCTCTCGCTCGGGGCCCACGCGTCCTCAACAAACGTGCCGTATCAGGCTATCCCACAGATTTGAGATTAGGGGTTAGAATAACTCGTTTACTTTTAGGGGGAGTTATTCCAATGCCTTTTCTGAGACTGCGCAGAGTGATTCTTTCGACGCTATGTTTCATGCTCGCAGGTTACTCAACTCTTCTCTCCGCAGCCGACCTCAAGCCCGAAGATGTGCTCGCCAAGCATCTTGACTCGATCGGTTCCGCGCAAGCTCGCAAAAACGTCAAGTCGCGAGCAGTGGTAGGCGGTGCCACTTATCGTGTCCTGGTGGGTGGAACGGGCGCAGTCGACGGCAAGTTTCAATTCGCTTCAGAGGGACAAAAGTCTGACTTCCTCTTCAAAATAAATGCGAATGGATTTCTCGGCGAGCAGTTCATCTGCGACGGCAACAAGACGAGCGTGGCTGGGACTTATCCCGACAAGCATCGCTCCGAGTTTGGTATTTTCGTGCTCGACCAGGACGCGGTGTTACGTGAGAACCTCCTTGGAGGAGTCTGGTCTTCGGGATGGCCGCTCCTGGACCTCGATGCGCACAAGGCCAAAATACAGTCCGAGGGAACGAAGAAAGTGGATGGACGCGACCTGATTGCCATCCGCTATCTGCCCAAGAAACACACAGACATGAACATTTTGCTGTACTTTGACCCACAGACCTATCAGCACGTCCTGACCACCTACCGGGTAACTGTAACCTCTTCGATCGGGACGGGCGGCGAGACGACATCAACGCAGCAGCAGGAAACGCGCTACTCACTGGAAGAGCACTTTTCGGATTTCCAAACCAAAGATGGTCTGACGCTGCCCACGCACTACGATCTGCGTTATACCGCGGAATTGAGTAATGGCTTCACCAAAAACATCGAGTGGGAGGTCAGGGCCACTGACATCATGAACAACCAGTCTATCGACCCGCGCGCGTTCGAAGTGAAGTAAGCTGCGCGACTTCGGAAATCTTCAACTGCTCGAAAACGCGGCCCGGCTCATCGTCGACGGCAGTTTGCTCGCTGTGCGCCGGGCCAGTGGCTCGAACCAGCCTTCTCGCTTTACACTGGTTAGCCGATTTGAGACACTCATCAGTGGAACCCCAGTCCCAGCTTAATCAGGCGATCGTTGTCCTCGACTTCGGGGCGCAATATTCGCAGCTCATTGCGCGCCGCATCCGCGAAAATAAAGTTTTCTCCGTCGTGCTCCCGTTCAACGCGAACCTCGACGAAATCCGCAGCTACTCGCCGGTCGGCATCGTTCTCTCCGGAGGCCCGTCGTCGGTCTACGACAAGGGCGCGCCGCACGCCGATAAAAAGGTCTTCGAACTCGGCGTGCCCGTGCTCGGCATCTGCTACGGCCTGCAATTTATGGTCTACGCACTCGGCGGAAAAGTGCGACCCGCTGAGAAGCGCGAGTATGGACACGCAAAAGTAGAGTTGCAGGCCACCGATTCGCAGCTCTTTCAGGGCCTGCCGAAATTGCTGGCCGTCTGGATGTCGCACGGCGACTCGGCGGAAGAACTGCCGGCTGGATTCCGTCTGACCGCGAGAACCTCGAATGCGATCGCGGCGATCGAGAATCCGGAACGAAAGATGTGGGCGGTGCAATTTCATCCTGAGGTCCATCACACGCCGCTCGGCGCAGACATTCTGCGCAACTTTGCCCTGAACATTTGCGGCGCAGCGCCGAACTGGACTGGCCAGCACTTTATCGATTCGACCATCGCCCAGGTTAAACAGACGGTCGGCAGTGGGCGGGCAATCTGCGCGCTCTCCGGCGGCGTTGATTCGTCGGTCGCGGCCGTGCTAGTCGATCGCGCCCTGCGCGACGACGCTGCGAGCGGAGCTAAAGCCTCCGGCAAATCGCGGCTGACATGCGTTTTCGTCAACAATGGCGTTCTGCGCAAAAACGAATTTGAGAAAGTCCAGCAGAACCTGCGCGACAAACTCGGCCTGCACCTCGTCGCAGTCGACGCCACCGAGCGCTTCATGACCAAGCTCTCCGGAGTTACCGATCCCGAGAAAAAACGGAAAATTATCGGCAACGAATTTATTGAAGTCTTCGATGACGAGGCGCGTCGGATCGAGGAAACTGAAGGCCACGTCGACTGGCTCGTGCAGGGGACGCTCTATCCCGACATAATCGAATCGCGCTCCGTCCGCGGGCCTTCGGAAGTCATCAAGTCGCACCACAACGTTGGCGGCCTGCCCGAGAAAATGAGGCTCAAGCTGATCGAGCCGCTCAAAGATTTGTTCAAAGACGAAGTGCGGCGAATCGGGCGCGATCTCGGCTTGCCCGAAGACCTCCTGCAACGGCAGCCATTTCCCGGCCCCGGTCTGGCCGTGCGCATTTTGGGTGAAGTCACCAAAGAGCGCGCCGACCTGCTGCGCGAATGCGATGACATCGTTGTCACCGAGATCAAGCGCGCGGGACTCTATCAAAAAATCTGGCAGTCGTTCGCCGTGCTGCTGCCAGTTATGTCGGTCGGAGTCATGGGCGACCAGCGCACCTACGCTTACACCTGCGCGATCCGCGCAGTGCATTCCGAAGATGGCATGACCGCGGACTGGGTGCCGCTGCCATATGAGGTGCTGAAGACGATTTCCAGCCGGATTGTGAACGAGGTGCGGGGCGTGAATCGCGTGGTCTACGACATCACTTCGAAACCTCCGGGGACGATCGAGTGGGAGTGACTAGTTTCTCAGTGGGCCGTTTTCAGTCGTCAGTTCGCAGTAAGCCGCCGACAGCTGGTGGGGCAGTAACAGCTATTTCGGCGGCGTCGCCGGCATAACAGGCGTCACGTCTCGCAGTATCTGGTCGAGGACTGTGGGTTTAGGCGGCGGATCTTCTCGCACTTCGTATCCCTCGGGCACTCTGAACAAGGCCGGGGCGGGAGCGGAACGATTAACGTCGGATAGTTCGACGATGATCTTGCCGCTGGGATCTTCACGCATGCGGCGCATGACTATGCCGAGGTCGGTAGATATCCACCACTCCTGCGTGATGGTGAACTCGTGGTCGTTGCCTGTCTTGCCGGCTGGTACAACTTTGGTGTTGCGGTTGACTACGACGGGAATGCCGTTGATGGTGGTCGGCGGCAGGAATTCCACCGTGAAATCGTCGGGTTTGATCGTTGCTTGAAGACTGGGCGGAGCCGGACACCGTGGCGATTGCTCCCGCTCGAGGAAAGGTTTCATGTGCGTCCCTTTTGCGGACGAACCCCCGGTGTGCCACGTCCAGTGCACCCTTTGTACCGGGTCATAAACGGTTACAAAATGCCTCTTCCATTCCTCGCCCGGGGGCTTCGTCCAAATCATCTCATTGCGGGTTCGGCCGTCAGCGTCGCGCCAAACCAGTTGCTCCTGCGCATAGTCCATCGTGGTGCCATCGGTTTTGTTCTTGATGTCAGTTCGCGTCTCTTTCGCGGAGTAGGGCAATCCGATGCATCCTCCAATGGATAATGGCGACGATGCGGGCACGATCGGTTTTCCGGACTGGGCCAGACAAATCTGCCAAGCAGAAAAAGATGCTAGTCCGAGTAAGGTAGGGAGGATCCAGCGCGCAACACGCATCGGAGTAATCCTTCGCGGGGGAGAGGTAAATCATACCTCAACCGCAGACAGCATTTATTTCATGCGTGCACCACCTGCAGCCCCAGCACCTTTTCAAAGGGATCAAAATCCCGGTCGCGGTGCAGAAGTTGGTGGCGGGAGGACAGGCAGAACGTAGCAATCCAGCAATCCACAGTTTTCCGAATAGTGTAACCATGTTGACGCAAGGCACGGTAATTGGCTGCGGTGGCGATGGCATTCTCAACGCCGCCCGTCAAAAATACATTGAACCCAAGAATCCGATCTCGCGTCCGCTGAAACTCACTGGGTTCGCGAATGCCCTGAAGCACTTCGCAGAGGATCATATCGGTAAGGCCGATTCGCTGGAGAGGCGCTTCGCGATCCAGCCACTCTGTCTCTGCATTTAGAAAGCCGCCGAGATAATCAATCCAAACGGTCGTGTCGACGATCACCATTTGAATCACCTCGTGTTACGGCCTAGGCGGGATTCTTCAAGATTTCCTTCCCATTTCACTTTGCCTCGCAACTGCCGTATACCAGCCTGAGAGCGTGTTTGTACGAACAAACGAAGCGCGGCCTCCACGGTTGCCTTCTTCGTATCAATTCCACCGAGGCGCATTGCCTGGCTCATCAAGTCGTCGTCGATGTCGATATTCGTTCGCATGCTTGCCTCCGCGATGTGTAATGATCCCATGTTTATGTGTATTGGGCAAGATCCGATTTAGGACTATGAAAAGGCCTTTTTGTCGGGGTCCAGAGGGTATGGGGATACTGAAAAGGGTGTGAGTAGTCCCTACGCCGTCCCCGTATTCGCCAAAGTCTCGACCGCCTCCCACGTAGTGGCGAACGTCACGAACAGGTCTTTAACCTTGGTGATTTCCAGAATCTTCACTACCCGCGGCTTGACCGCTGTCAGCACCAGGCAGCGGCCTTTCTTCTGATGCGACACGTAGGTTGCAACCAGTGAGCCGAGTCCCACCGAATCAATATAGGGAACGTCCGAGAAATCCAGAATCATCGTCTCCGCGCACTCGTTGCGCACGGCTCGTTCAAACATCGGAGTCGTCTCAATCGTGATCGGTCCCTTCAGCAGCAGGATGCGCTGGTCATCGGCCACACCTTCGTAGCGTTCGACTGTCAGTTCTTGCGCTGCCATGACGCCCTTTCAGGTTCGCGATCTTCTTCGCTGGTTGCGGCTTACGATTGCATTACTCGTTGCATCAATTATTGCGGCTTCTGCGGCGGAGCCTGGTCATGATTCTCGTAGGTCGAATACTGCCCGGCCGGATGCTTCAGCTTCACCGTGATTTCGAGTTCGGGCTGCTTCACATCGTAGTCTTCGCCAAACGACTGGAAGCCCTTCGCCACTACCTGCACCTCGACCGAGCCATATGGAACGCCGTCTAAACTCGCGTGCCCGTCGACGTCGGTCTTCAGATCCATTTCGCCTTTGCTCTTGCCCTTGCGATTCACGGGATGAAGCACGACCTGCGCATACTTGATGGGCTTGCCATCCGTATCGCGCACCACCACGATTCGCAACGACGACGTCGGACCCTCATCATCCTGCGCACGCAGGGCCGGTGTACCCAGCGCGACGAGCGCGACGAGAATGGCAGCCCCGAGCGCGGGCATTATTTTTTTCATTGAATAACTCCTCCCGACCCCGGGAAGACATCTTCCGCATCCGGCGAGCGGGACTCGGCTCGGGGATCACGGCCACAGCTAGACATTGTAGGAGAATTTCGCGCTCAGCGGAGTGTGAAACGTACGCGCGCCTCGGAATCGGTGGGAACGCCGTTACAGAGCGCCGGCCGGTAACGCCACAGCCTGACGGCGCGCAGCACGGCCTCGTCCTCGTCGGGTCCGGCACCATTGAGTACAAATGCGCTGTGCACGTGCCCATCTGACCCCACGATAAAACTGACGCGCACTGGCACGTCGTCGTCCTCCTCCGCAGGCAGCAGCGGGTCTGGAGTGAGCAGCGCCTCAGGGGGGCGAACGTCGCCGCACTTGGGAAGAGCCAGCGGTTCGGAGACGGTATTGAATTCGGAAATGTGCGCCGGCACGCGCGCAAGTTGACGCTCAGATGTGGCGAGCGGAGTTTGCCGTGGACTGACTCGAATCGGCGAAGTGGGGCTGCACCATGCAAGAACACAACAAACGAGACAACAAGCCCCTAGACAACCGCCTAAGAGACCGGCGGCCCGGCCTGCCCCGCGCACGCGCTGCCACCATACCGACATAATCGTGCTATCGGATGATTGCGCGGACGGGCTCGTTGCTACCCGAATGCAATTATTCAAACTACGTTTACCTCGGCCAGAGACACCAACTCGGACTCTTTGGTGGCAATCAAAACGCCAGTCACGACCGGTTATTCAAGGCCATTACAATGAATGACTTACAAGATTTGCCTGATTATTTGCTTTCATCATAGCTGCAATCGATTGCGGATGAGTTGAAGTGGGAGGGTTTAGAAGAATGGTAGATGTCCCCCGCAGTCCGGCAAAAAAAGGGGCCGCGCTGCGGCATTATTCATTGTGCCGAGCAGGCCTAAGTTGGTATCTGTAGTGTTTGAGATTTGTCTATTGCAAACCGTTCTGCGTGAACTTGTAGGCAGTGCTCCCGGTCTCAGATGAGAGATAAATGCTGGAAGCTTGTCCGGCCGTACTGTAATTGTCGACCACAATCCCGCTGGGGCCGCCGGCAACAGCCGCGTTCGTAAGCGGCAAACCTTCGGCGGTGGCCGCCTCGACGCATCCCGATGTGCCCACCCCGGTGCAGTCCTGCGTCAGACCGAAGAAAAAGAAATCCGTCCCACCGTTGATGTTGGGGTTGTAGAACTCAGTCCAGTTGGTGCATTCAGCCGCGGTCGACGTAACAATCTGTTGTGAAAACACCGCGCTCGTATTCAAAGTGCGTCCGGTAAAGCCAAAAGCATATTGCCACGGCGTCGTGTCGGCGGCGCCCGTGCCGCAAAGGCGAATCTGCCCAGTAGAAGGACTCGTGTAATACGCATTCGTAAAGGCTGGCTGCGGAATCGTTACCGCAGTCTTATTGGCGGCGCCTAGCCCGATCCGGGCTTTGGCTATCTGAGTGAAAGTAGCGGTGTCGACTTCGAGGAGAACCGCGGAAGTTCCGTCATCCGCATCAACCACAAACGTGGTGCCATTGGTGACGTCGACGATGGGTGGGGCCAAAACGCCGGGGCTGGTTTTTCCGAGCGCTCCGACCACCAGTGGCACTGACAACGCGCCAGTTGCACTGTTGATCTCGTAGAGGTTGCCGTTAGCACTTCCCACCAAGACCTCGCCAAGCACGTTGTCGAGAACCGGCGGAGTAAGGTGATGACCGGTGCTCACCGTAACCGGCCATGCTCCGCCGGCAAGCGTGGACGGCGAATTAAAAACGCCGATGATCTTGTACAGCAGGCCGCCGTCTGCGCCAACGTAGGCAACATCGTTGGTATAGTCGACCCAGGGCGCTGAAGTCGTGCTGGTTGCGGTCGAAGAGAATAGCAGAGACGTCATCGTGGGCGCGGCTGAGGCCGAGATCGTGCCCTGCCCTGCAGTCCACGTGAGGACGTGAAAAATCGCCTCTGATCCCGCTGACTCGACAAAAGCAATTTCGGTTCCGTCCAGCGAAATGACTGGGGACAGGTCAACCTTGCCGCCGCTGACCGAGGTGACGTTATACGCAAACAGCACGGTCGGAGCTGCGCCGCACAGGCCACCCGGACCGGAATAGAGATTGTTGAAAGCGATCAGATTTGCCTGCTTGCCGGTCGTGCCCGCGATATTCAGACCGAACACGACATAATCGTTCGTGCAATCGGGCGGAGCGCTGGGATCGAATGAATATTTGGCCGGGTACATACTTTCCGCCACGCGGCCTCTTACAAAGCTGACATTCCAATCGCGGTGATGCCCGGGATTGTTCGCCGAACCATCCATGCCCGCGACACCCCGAAAAAGCTCTGGATAGAGGGTCTGAAAACGCTGCATCAACTGATGGCGGATGCGCGGCTCCTGATCAACCAGATTTGGATACTTGGCCAGTCCGTCCAGGCTAAAAACGATATTGCGCTCCGACCAATCCTGAGGAACGCCAATGTGCCTCGGAGTTACGTTCTGGCACCAGAGACTCGGCGCGACACACAACGCCACTACGCACAACGCTGCCACCGGTCGATACGTATGCCTCTGCTTCACAGCGACCTCCACATTTGGTTGGATTTCGCTATTCTAGCCGCATTTCAAGCGCGCAAGGGTTAACTGAGATTAGACCTAGCAAACTTTCGTGCCAGCCATCGAGAACCACTTTTCCGGCCGATTTCCGATTCCTGCCCCGTTGTGGAAGAATGAAACACTTCGGGGCCATCCTCGAAATCCACGCCACTCGAAATCGAAATTCATGACCCTTGCTCCCAACGGCCTCCAGTTAGCCCTGCTCTCGGCCGCCATCCTTGGATTTCATCACGGATTCGATTACGACCACATCGCCGCCATCACTGACATCACCAGTGTGCAGATGGACCGCTGGAAGGGCATGCGACTCGGATTGCTTTACGCCCTGGGCCACGCGGCCACGGTCGCTGTGCTCGGCACGGCCGTGATCGTCTTTCAGCTTTCACTGCCGCACGGTATGGACCGGATCGCGGAGCGCCTGGTCGGAATAACTCTGGTCGTGCTGGGAATCTACGTTCTGGGATCGCTCTTCCAGGGCAACACGGCGCCCCAAAGCCGGTTTCACCTTATGGCCAAAGCTGGTCGTTGGCTGCACTGGAAGATGAAGGGTTACTGGCACAACCATGACATTCCAGCCCCGGAAAACAAAACATGGAACTACACCCCGAAATCAGTCGTGACGATCGGCGTAGTGCACGGTCTGGGCGCGGAGACCCCCAGCCAACTTATGATCTTTCTTCTCGCCGCGAACCTCGGTGGAATCAGCAAGGGCTTTCTTGGGCTCGGGATGTTCATCGCCGGCCTGCTGGTTATGAACACGATCATGACTGGCATCGCGGTAGGGTTGTTCGGCGTAAGCTCGCGCATGCCTCGTTTCAAGGTCGTAGTTACGGCGTTAACCGCGATTTACAGCCTCGCAGTAGGTGCATTCTTTCTCTTCGGATCGTCGGGACTCCTACCGCCAATCGGATAACGTGCGTTCTAATCTGAGAATAATTATCCTTCGGTCACCATTCTGGAACACCTTCGAAGTAATCTCGTTTTTGTTTGTAATAAATCTGGCGCGCCATCCGCATAGGTACTACAATGGCCGCCATAGTTACCTGAGGGGGTATCTACTGAATGACTAACATTGCAAAGGCGCTTGCCCGGCTCCGCGAGGAACGCCGGGAGGCACAACATCAGGTCCAGAAACTTGGGGAGGCGATCGCGGCTCTTGAAAAGCTGACCCGAGGCTCTGGCACAACCGCAGGTGGTGGTGGTTCGCAGCGCACCAAACGCGTGCTTTCCGCAGCCGGACGGCGGAGAATCTCTCTCGCCCAAAAGGCACGGTGGGCAAAACTCAGGCAGAGTAAGAAAGCCGCCTGAGAGTAATTCGGGGACCAGGTCTCGCGCCCCTCTCGCGAGACTGGCGTCCGCGGATCAACTTTCGCGCCAGCCTTCTAATTTCAGTCTGCTTTCGGCGCGGTTCTATCCATCCAGCTCAGTTATCTTCCCGACAAACATCCGCGTTTACGAATGCCCGCCGCCCAACTCGCGGACAATATTCCCGACGAACGCCTTCGCATCTCCGAATAACATCAAGTTGTTATCCAGATAGTAAAGCGGGTTATCGATTCCGGCGAAGCCCGGATTCATGCTGCGCTTGATCACCATCACTGTGTGCGCCTTGTCGACATCGAGGATCGGCATGCCGTAAATCGGGCTCGTCTTGTCCGAGCGCGCCGCGGGATTGGTAACGTCATTGGCGCCAATTACCAGGGCAACATCGGTCTGCGGAAAGTCGCCGTTAATTTCTTCCATTTCAACGAGTCGGTCGTACGGGATGTTGGCCTCGGCGAGCAGCACGTTCATGTGTCCCGGCATGCGCCCGGCAACCGGATGAATCGCAAAACGCACTTCGACGCCGCGTTTGGTGAGGGCATCAAAGAGTTCGCGCACCTTGTGCTGCGCCTGCGCCACGGCCATGCCATAGCCCGGCACAATAATGACGCGATTCGCCGCCGAAAGAATCGCCGCCGCCTCTTCGGGAGTGGCGCTGCGAACAGGTTTCGCCTCCGCTGCCGCGCCCGCCACCTGCACCTGCCCGAAGGCTCCGAACAAAACGTTTGTGAACGACCGGTTCATCGCCTTCGACATGATGATCGAAAGAATGAGGCCGGACGATCCGTCGAGTGCGCCCGCAATGATAAGCAGCTTGCTGTCGAGCACGAAGCCCATGGCCGCCGCCGAAAGTCCCGCGTACCCATTCAACAGCGAAATGACCGTCGGCATATCCGCGCCGCCAATCGGGACAATCAGCAGCACGCCAAACGTGAGCGCAATCAGAATCATGATCGGAAAAAGAGAACGATGGTCGGGGTGCAGCACCAGCGTCACCGCAATCACAACCGCGACCGCGAGCAGGACGAAGTTAACGAAGTTCTGGCCTTTATAAGTCAGCGGCCGTTGCGGAAGAATCTCCTGCAACTTCCCCGCGGCCATCAAACTCCCGGTTACAGTCAAGCCGCCGAGGATCACCTCAATCGACAGCACCGACATCATGAAGCGCGAGATATCCGGTGTGCGCAGATAAAATTCCGCAGAACCCACCAGCGTCACGCAAAGCGCACCGAATGCATGGCTGAGCGCGGTTCGCTGCGGCACCGCAGTCATCGCAACCTCGCCCAGCGGCACGCCGATGATCGCGCCCAGCACGAGCGCAATCGCAATCATGCGATAGTCGTGCAGGCCGCTGCGCAGGAGCGTCCCGATAATGGCCAGCACCATGCCCGACTCGCCCGCCCAAATGCCGTGGCGCGCGGTCGTCGGCGAACTCATCCACTTCAGCGAGAGAATGAACAGCACGCTGGCGATGAGATACAGGATCTCGATGACAACCTGGCCGCCCGCCAATTCTCCGTTCATGGCTTGGCCGCGGGACGGCTGGATTTGAACATTCTCAACATTCGGTCGGTAATAAGAAAACCGCCGACGATATTGCTGGTGGCGGCGACGATGGCGATAAATCCGAAGACGAATGACAGGGTGCTTTTGTGCTCGCCGACCAGCACAATCGCGCCGACCACGGCGATTGCGTCCAGCGCATTGGTCAGCGACATCAGCGGGGTATGCAGCAACGGCGAAACCCGCCGGATCACCTCAAATCCGATAAACCCGGCCAGCACAAAAATAAAAAGAGCGTTGATCAGAGTTGAACTGTTGTTCATTATTCTTATTCCTCCGACTTAGCGAGTGGAGCGCCGGGCGTTCTCGTCCGGCCAACAAGGCGTGATGCCCATCCATCTATGGTTTGTGCGTCTTCTTGCCAATTCAACACAACCCCTTCAAATTCGTGCGCCGCTCGATCTTTGGCTTCATCCGGGCTCATGTGCCAAGTGTCACCAACACACTCACCTTTAGAATCGAACCGATACAGAAAAACTCCGTCAGGCATTTTCTCAATCATCAAAAAGAGAGCCGAGCCCATTTCTTGACGCGTATCTTTCCCCCCGGTCAGCTCGGGTGGCATGCCACTGAAATGCCTAACATTCGAGTGTGCGCCCTCCTGGAGCGTTGAGAATAAGCGCGTCATCTATCCCGCCAGCGCCGGCAGCTTAAGAAATTCGCGCACTCGTGACTGCGCAATCTCGCCGCCGTTCGTCAACAGCGTCTCCCGCACAATGTCGTCCTCGAGGTTCAAATTCACCTTCTGATCTTTGATCAAATGCGTAAGAAACGCGGTGATGTTGCGCGCGAACATCATGCTCGCATGGTAGGGCACGGTCGAGGCTAAATTGACGGGCCCCATAATAGTGACGCCGTGCTTGACCACAGTCTTACCGGCTTCCGTGATATCGCAATTGCCGCCGCGCTCGGCGGCCAGGTCGAGCACAATGGACCCGAGCGCCATACCTTTCACCATCTCTTCTGTGACTAAGACCGGCGCTTTTTTCCCTGGGATGACCGCGGTCGTGATCACCACGTCGCTCTCCTGCACAACTTTTCCGAGCAGCTCACGCTGGCGCCGGTAGAAATCTTCATCCTGTGCAGTCGCGTAGCCCCGCGCATCCTGCGCGTCTTTCGCTTCAATCGGGAGCTCGACAAAACGTCCGCCCAGGCTTTGCACCTGCTCCTTCGCAGCCGGCCGCAGATCGTATGCAGAAACTACCGCGCCAAGGCGGCGCGCGGTCGCAATCGCCTGTAGTCCAGCCACTCCGCACCCAATCACAAAAACTCGCGCTGGAGTTACCGTTCCCGCCGCGGTCGTGAGCATCGGAAAAATGCGTGGATGAGCATCCGCGCACATCAGCACCGCTTTGTATCCGGCGACCGTCGCCATTGAAGAAAGCGCGTCCATGCTCTGGGCGCGCGTCGTGCGCGGCATCAATTCCACGGAAAATGACGTGAGGCCGGATTGCGCAATCTGCTGCAAGACTTCGAGCGTCCCGAACGGCCGCAGAAAGCCCACAAGGATTTGACCGCGCCGGTAGAGCGCCACGTCCTCCTGCCCGTTAACATCGTTGGCACCATAACAAAGCACCTGCGCGACAATATCGGCCGCAGCAAAAATCGCCGCCCGATCCGCAACGACCTTGCCGCCTTTTTCGCTGTAGAGCGCATCGGCGTAGCCCGCCTCAATTCCGGCGCCCGCCTGGATATGAATTTCGAAACCCGCTTTGGTGAGCATCGGCAGAACTGAAGGCACCAGCGCAACCCGTCGCTCTCCTGGATAACTTTCTTTGGCAACGCCGATGATCACATGGTCCTGCCTGTCTGGCGATTCTCTGTCTGACTCTGTTTTGCCCCACACGTATGCCGCAACTTCGCGACGAAGCGACGATTCTATTTGAGCGACTGCGAGGGCGCAAATGTATGGGTCGGTTACCGGCCCGGATCGCGAAGGCTAAGCAGCAATTCCGGTCCTTCGACGTGAGCGGTGATGTCCGTACAATTACGTACGACCCAGTTCGCCCCGGCCTCTTCGAGCTCGCTCGGCTGCGCGGTGGTGGTGAAGGCAATTACGCGCGAGCCAGCCGCCTTCCCGGATCGAATGCCCGCCGGCGCGTCTTCGACAACCACGCAATCCGAAGCCGCATATCCAAGAACCGCTGCCGCCTTCAGATACGGCTCGGGGTCCGGCTTTCCAATCTTCACATCGTTCGAGGTGATCATCGTCTTCGAAATCGGCAGTCCGGCCGCGCGCAGGCGCACCTCGGCGAGCGGCCGCGTGCCTGAAGTGGCGATGGTCCAGCGGTCCTGCGGCAAACTAGCCAGCAATTGCAGCGCGCCCGCCATCGGAACCACGCCGTCAAGGTCTTCGATCTCGCGCCGCTCCACTTCGCGATCCTCGACTTCAATATTGGCGTTCGGCAAGAGATCATGAATGGTCGTACGGCTCGGCCGGCCGTGCGCCATCTTCACAACCCGCTCGGGATCGAAACCATGTTCAATCGCCCAGCGATGCCAGACGCGGGCAACTGCGGGCGTCGAGTCGATCAGCACACCATCCAGATCGAAGAGGATAGCTCGGCAGCGCAAGGTAACCATGATGAAGTTAGTATTTCCTGTAAACGTTTTGCGTATGGAGTTTGCGTATAAAAATGTCAGGCCCTCGCGCGGAGGGCCATGGGATGCCGCATTCTAAATTGGTGAGCGCGGCAGAAATCGAACTTGAGGCGTTTGCGCAGCGTCTGAGCCGCGCGCCGAAATCCCGAGCGTAGCGCGGGACCCTCATTGTTGGTGAGCGCGGCAGGAATCGAACCTGCGACCCACGCCTTAAAAGGGCGTTGCTCTACCAACTGAGCTACGCGCCCCACCGTTTTCAAATCTAACACATTTTGGGCGGACGCCCGCTGCCGCCGCGTCCGCGCCGGCCAGGTGAATTTCACCTCCGAACGCTGATACACTCGGCTTCAATGCGCGCTTGCCGGTTCAGATTCGCCGTTGTGCTCGCTCTATGCGCGTCTCTCCAGCCGACTTTTGCACACGCAAGAAAAAAGCCCGCGCTTCCCACATTGCGCTGGACGGCAGGCACTCCCGGCTGCTCTTACGAACTCGGGGCCGACGGCCGCGCACGCTGGACGATGAGCGATAAAGATCTCGACATGACGCTGCTCGTCGATTCGCAGGAGCTGGCGAAGAGTGTTCATCACGGTTTCTATCGCGTGTTCGCACTTTATCTGGCGGTGACGTACAAGGGAACCAGCACACTGGAATTTCCCGCCGATCTGCGCTTGGATTATGTTCGTCATCACGACATTGTCGAGACCCTCATGGATCCGGCCATGCTTCAAAACCGCCTCCAGAATGACCTCGATTCCAAGGTCTTTGAAACCGAGCGCGAGATCAAGAAGCATCCCGAACTGAAAGACGAGAAAACCGCCCGCCTGCGCATCGACGAAAAAGAAGGCGCGGAGTTCATCGAATTTTTGTCGACCCAATATATCGCCTCCGCCATCCTTAATCCGGGCAACTCCGAAACTCACGGCTGGGTCCTGTTTCCGACCAGAAACAAATGGATCGGCCCGTGGAAGGAACGCGAAGATTTCATCCTCGCGATTTACTTCAAAGAGAGAGTCTGGCAGTTCCCGTTCTCGCTGCCGCCCGCGGCGGGCAATCCGGTCCTGCGCAAGCCGGAAGACTAGCTGCTGATCGCGCTGAACTCCGAACTCCTCGGAAAGATTGTGTTACAGTCCCTGCTCATGGACGCGGCTCCGAATCCGCCCCCCGGTTCAAAGCAGGCCGTCGTGTTCTACTGCCCCGTTTGCGCGACAGGAGTCACCGACCCGCTCACCTGCGGCGACTGCTCGGCCCTCATTTGCCGTCGTTGCGGCACACCGCTCGAATCATCCGATGAACTGGCCATGGGATGAAGAGTAAAGCCCAGGTTCGGAGGATTCCACAGAATATTCCGACTGCCGCAAAATGACCGCATGAATCCCGCCCCAGCCACCGAGATAGAGAAAACCAAAGCCGGCGACCAGAGCCTCGTTCGCGGCCTCAGCCTGCTCGATTCCGTGCTGCTGCTCGTCAGCGGCATCATCGGCTCTTCCATTTTCTTAACCGCCAAAGATATTGCCGGCCCTCTGCCGAACACCAACTTGTTCTTCCTGGTCTGGATTCTTGGCGGGGCCATCTCGCTCTGCGCGTGCGTGGCCTTCGCCGAACTCGGCTCGATGTTTCCCGACTCCGGCGGCCAATACATTTACCTGCGCGAGGCGTATGGCGACCTGCCCGCCTTTCTCTATGGCTGGATGCTATTCGCCGTCGCCAACGCCGGTTCGATCGCGGCGCTTTCCGTGGCGTCGGCGGCCTACATGGGCAACATCATTCCGGCCATCTCTCAAACGCACGTCATTTTTTCTGCTGTCGGCATTGTTTTCACGCGCGCTCATTTCGTCGCATTAATCCTGATCTTCCTCGTGACTTACGTGAACGTGGTTGGCCTGCGCTGGGGCGCGCTTCTGCAAAACGTCTCCACCTGGACCAAGTTCATCGCCATGGCACTGTTTGTCGTCCTGGGATTCACGATCGGCAAAGGGCATTGGTCGAACTTCACCGCGCAAGCTCCCGGCGGATTAAGCGTGGGATTGAATCCGAGCCAACTGATCTCCGCGCTGGGGGTAGGACTGATCGCCGTTTTCTGGGCTTACGACGGATGGGTCTACGTCACGTGGGTCGCCGGCGAGATAAAAGATCCGCGCAAAAATGTTCCGCGCGCCATGGTCCTCGGTGTACTCGTCGTCGGCGCGATCTATCTCGCAATGAACATGACTTACGTTTACGCGATGCCGCTCAGCGAGGTCGCCAAGCACGAAACCATCGCGCACGCAGCCGCCGCAGTTTTGTTTTCACCGCGCGCCGCGTTCTGGCTCTCGGCGATGATTGCGATCTCCTGTTTCAGCGCGGCCGCAACCTGCACGCTCTCCGGCGCGCGCGTCTATCTGGCGATGGCGCAGGATGGCGTTTTTTTTCGCCGCATGGCCATCATTCATCCCAAGTGGCGCACGCCCGCATTCAGCCTGATCGGCCAGGGCATTTGGGGAGCGATCCTGACCCTGAGCGGCCATTACGACGACCTCTACACGTTCGCAATCTTCGGCATGGTTCTTTCCTACACGCTCACGGTCGTCGCGCTGTTCGTCTTGCGCCGGACAAAACCCGACCTCCCTCGCAGCTATCGCTGCACAGGATACCCATGGCTGCCCGCGATTTATGTGGTCGTCGGCGGCGCGTGGACGTTAAATACCATCATCACGCGCCCTATCGATTCGCTCGCTGGAGTCGGCATCATTCTGCTCGGCGTGCCCGGCTACCTCTATTGGAAAAGAAAGAGCCGAACACAACCGTCCTGATATCGCCCGAATGCCGCGTGCAACGTCCTTCTCAAAAACTATAGTTCTTTTCTGTGCTGATTGTCGGCCTTCACACCAAGCTGCACTGACGGCGCATTTTGATGCTATAGTTCTGCCCACCATCCCCCTCTGGAATCCGTCCGCTAACAGGAACATCAACCATGAATCCGCGCAGTGCGATTTTTCACAGGACTGGTCTGCTGTTTATAGTTGTTACGATTTTTGTCGGCGTCTCTCACGCCGCCACCTACAAGCGGCTCTACAATTTTGCCGGAGGCGTCGACGGAAGTGAGTCCTCGAGCCAACTCGTCTTCGACACCTCAGGCAGTGCCTATGGCACCACCGCATCGGGCGGATTGTACGATCTCGGCACGGTGTTTGCGATCTCGCCCGCCGGCGAGGAGCAGATTCTCTGGAGTTTCGACGGCGCCGAAGATGGCTCGGATCCGCACGGAGGCGTCATCCTCGATGCGGCGGGCAATCTTTACGGCACAACCGTGGCCGGCGGTTCCGGGTTTTGCGGAGGGGACGGCTGCGGCATCGTTTTCGAGTTAAGTTCCTCTGGCGGCAACTGGAACCTGCTCCCGCTCTATCAATTCACCGGCCTCAACGATGGCTATGGTCCCGGCAGCCCGCTGGTTTTCGACAACGCTGGAAATCTCTACGGCACCGCGCCGGATGGCGGCAAATATGGATACGGTGTCGTGTTTGAGCTCTCGCCGGCGGAAAACGGGTGGAAGCAGAAACTGATTCACACCTTCACCGGCAAAAAGGAAGGCGGCATCGGTTCGCTTGGATCGCTTCTGCTCGATGCGGATGGCAATCTCTACGGCACAACCGAAGTTGGAGGCCCGTGGGCGGGCGGCTCTGTCTATGAACTCTCCCCCACCGATCACGGACCATGGAAGATCTCGGTGCTCTACGACTTCAAAGTCACGCCGGATGCCGCCGGCCCTTATGGGGGATTAATCTTCGATTCTGTCGGCAACCTATATGGCACGACTTATTTTGGTGGTCAGTATGGCTACGGAACCGTTTTTCAGTTGTCTCGCGGGCTGAACGGCGCGTGGCAGGAGAATATTCTCTACAGCTTCCAGGGTGGCACGGACGGCAGTTATCCGACAGCTACGCTTCTTTTTGATGGCGTCAGCACGCTTTTTGGCACCACCCAGAACGGTGGACGGCCTTCCTGCGACTGCGGCACCGTTTTCAGCCTTAAGTTTTTTCGCGGCGAGTGGCTGGAAAAACTTCTTCATCGGTTCGGCAAGGGCCGCGACGGCTCCTATCCGATCTACGGACTGACATTCGATCCGTCGGGCAATTTCAGGGGAACGACACCAGCCGGCGGAACCGCGGGCGAAGGCACGATCTTTTTACTGACACGGTAGCTAAATTCGTTTCGTGTAATTCTCGGAGAGAAAAGGCATGCTGCGCTACAAAATGCTCTTGTTTACTCTGTTTACGGTTCTGATCCTACTCGGAGCGAGCGCCGCCCAGCAGCATATCACCGGCACACTCGCCGACGGCGCTACCTACGTCATCGACTTCCCAGCCAAGTGGAATGGCACTCTTTTGCTTTATAGTCACGGTTACGTCGCCCCGGGATCAAACAATCCCGCATATGACGTTGGCGACGGGACCACCGGCGAATTCTTGCTGAGTAACGGATACGCGCTCGCCGGCTCATCGTACTCAACCACCGGATGGGCCGTTCATGAAGCGCTTCCCGATCAAGTCTCCACCCTGAATGTTTTTGACACCATGTTCGGCACTCCCAAGCAGACGATCGCTTGGGGACACTCCATGGGCGGTATCATCACCGCCGGACTCTTGCAGCAATACCAGACTCTTTTTTCAGCCGGCATGCCGATGTGCGGAGTGGTTGCGGGAGGCGTCGGCTTCTTCAACGAGCTGCTCGATCCCGCCTTCACCTTCAACACGCTGGTCGCCGGTAATAGCCTGCAACTCGTCAATCTCACCGATCCGCTCACCGACTATGAAGATGCGGAGGGCTGGATCAGCTACGCTCAGGAAACCGCCCAGGGACAAGCCCGCATCGCGCTCGCGGCCGCGATGTCCGATGCGCCGGGCTGGTGGGATCCGGGCTCTCCGGAGCCGGCGCAGACCGACTATACAGACCGTCAGCTCAACCAATTTTATTGGCTCGCTTATGACGTTTTTCCGTTCGCGTTTTATTATCGCGCTGAACTCGAAGGCCGCGCGGGAGGAAACCCTTCTTGGAATGTCGGCGTGAACTACACCAAACAGTTAGAGCACTCTGTCGACTACGCCGAGGTGCAGGCATTGTATAAAGCTGCCGGTCTCGACCTGGGCGCGGATCTGATCACCTTGACGAACGCCGCCCGGATCGCGGCCGATCCGACCGCCGAGGATTACCTGATCCAGAACATCATCTTCGATGGGCAGATTTCCGTCCCCGTGCTCGCGTTCCATACTATCGGTGACGGATTAGTGCCGGTTGAAGACGAGCAGGCCTACCTGGCAACCGCGAAGGAAGGCGGAAATCAAGCCTTTGTACGCGATCTCTTCGTCCATCGCGCCGGTCATTGCACCTTCACGCCCGCTGAGACCGTCACCGCGGTGCAGGCACTCTTCGCCAGGCTGGCAAGCGGCAAATGGAAAAGCCTGACTCCCACTGCGCTGAACACCGAAGCCACGGATCTCGGCACCGATTTTAATTACCTGTATCTGAATAATGAGTATGTCTACACTGCGCCAGCTTTTGAGACTTATAAATCGCCGCAGTTTCTCAGGCCGTTCGACGCATTCAGCAAATAAATGTCTTTCAGGGTTAGTTGCCGGTGCCGTTGTGTAAGCGGCACCTGAAGCGCGTTTTCCGCGCTCCCCGCTTGACATCCCGGCGATAACGGTACAAGCTTTTCAGGCAGTTTGGCCCGGCAACCTCCCCCGCTACCGGCTGCGTGACTCTCACTACGCAAAAAAGGAAAACTCCTATGCTGAACCCCTCAAGAGGAATCCTACTGTCTTCACTCGCCACCCTTTTAATCGTCCTGCTACCGGGCAGTGCTGCGGCGCAAAAACACATCACTGGCACCTTGTCGGATGGCGCGACTTACGTCATCGACGTCCCGGCCACATGGAATGGCACATTGCTTCTCTACAGTCACGGCTACGTCGCTCCCGGTGGCTCCAATCCAGCCGAGGACGTTGGCGATCCTCTCACCGGCGCCTATTTGCTCGCGGCAGGTTATGCGATGGCAGGCTCTTCCTACGCGACCACCGGCTGGGCAGTGCAGTGGGCTGTGCCCGACCAGATATCAACCCTTCAGGTCTTCGAAAGTAAAGTCGGAACTCCCACAACGACCATCGCCTGGGGACACTCTCTCGGCGGCATGGTCACCGCTGCTCTCGTGCAGGAATACCCTTCCCAATTCAATGCCGCGCTGCCCATGTGCGGAGTCGTGGGTGGTGGCGTCGGTACGTGGAACGTGGGGCTCGACACGCAGTTTGCCTTCAACACGCTGCTCGCAGGCGGCTCTCTGCAAGTCGTTAATATTAACGATCCGACAGAGAACGCTGAGGAAGCGGCCGGTATTCTCATCGCCGCCCAGGAAACGCCGCAGGGTCAAGCGCGCATCGCACTAAGCGCCGCCCTCGGAGATACGCCGGGCTGGTATGACCCGACTTCGCCCGAACCCGCGCCCACCGATTACACCGATCGTGAAGCCGACCAGTATGACTGGTTGTTGAACGTCGACGGAATCTTCCTGTTCGACTATCGCGCCGATCTCGAATCCAAGGCGGGCGGCAATCCGTCATTCAACAACGGCATCAACTATGAAACTCAGCTGAAGAAGTCAGTCGACTACGCCGAGGTGCAAGCGCTCTACACCGCTGCCGGACTCGACCTCGCCACCGATCTCGAGACGCTGAAAACAACGGCCAGAATCACCGCCGACCAATCTGCGCTGACTTACCTAACCAACAACATCATCTACAACGGGCAGATTCTGATCCCGGTGTTGACCATGCACACCACCGGCGACGGCCTCGTGCCGGTGCAGGAGGAAGCCGCCTACGCAGCCGTAGTAAAAGACGCAAAAGATTCGGCGAATTTGAAACAGACCTTCGTGCATCGCGCGGGTCACTGCGAATTCTCTCCCGCCGAAACGATCACAGCTCTGCAAACCTTGGTCCTTCGACTGAACAAAGGCAAGTGGGAAGACCTGACGGCGGCCGATCTCAACAAAGAAGCAACGGCTCTCGGATCAACCTATAACGTGATCGACGCGGACGGAGGAGTCGTCGCGGCGGCGCCAGCGTTTGAGACCTACAAGCCAGCAAAGTTCCTGCGGACTTACGACGCATTCACGCACTAGAGATTAAGCGACGGAATATTGGTTTGGGGAGGCGTGTCGGTTGGCTAGGCCGGGGAAATAGTCATGTCCTTCGCGAGTATCCAGCCACACAAGCCTAACGATGAACTAAGTTCGAAGCCCTTAATTTCTTTCTCACGCATATGGGTGGGAGCAGAATCGAGGGCTTCAACCCATTTTCCGAGCGACCCCGTCATTTGATCAAGCTCGAATAACTCAGCGCCATACCGATTCACAAACTCCTCTAGGGGAATCTCGTACACGTCGAAGATGATATTTCCGAAGGCATCATTTTGGAAATGATAGGCGCACACTCCCCCAAAAAGCACATTCGTGAACTCTGTCGGCTTACCATCCACCCGATATTCGCTGCGGAGAATTATGGTCTGCTCTTCGCATCGGACCTCGTATGAAACCAGTACATTGTCGTGCACCGAAAGCGCCATCATCACACCGGCGTAGCCGTCTTCCGCTTCGGATTGAAAAACGGCAGCGGCACCACCGTCGCCGTCGTTTTCATGCGCTGCGCCTCGATCGTCAACTCCATTTGAAGCTTCGTCCCGTTCGCAGCGTGCTCGCTCGTGACACTGGCAAGCGCAATTAATTTCTTCAGCAGCGGAGAGAACGCCGTCGTCGTCGCCTTCCCCACATGCCTGTCGCCTTCATACACGGGTACAGCCACACGCGAAGCCTGGCTCGGCGCCGCCGGAGACAATCCAAATTTGTCGAACTGCTCTTCCACCTCCACCCAATCCACTTCCAGCCCGACCAACTGCCGCGCCACGCCTTGTTTGTGATCGCGTTCCAGCGCCCGCTTGCCGATGAAATTCTCTTTCTCCAGATGCACCATCTTGCCGAAGCCCAGCTCATACGGCGAATATTTTTGCGATGGGATCAACGCCTTCTTCGAGCTGATGTAATCCACTTCAATCAGCAACAGCCCAGCCTCAACCCGCGCGACATCGAGCGCCAGCATTCCCGCGGCGTGAATGTCGAACTGCTTGCCCTTTTCCATCAGCGCGTCCCAAACTTTTAGCGCATTATGCTTGCCATCAACCGGAATCCAAATCTCGTAGCCCAGATCGCCCGTATATCCCGTGCGCGAAATATCAACTGGCACGCCCGCAATCCTGCCGCTCGTCTTGCGAAAATATTTGAGGTTGGTGATGTCCGCCTCGGCAACGCTCTTCAACAATCTGGCCGAGGCCGGTCCTTGCAGCGCCAGAGCAGCCGTCTGCTCTGAGATGTCTTCGATCTGAACATCCATGTTCAGCCCGTTTTGCCGAAACCACCGCAGACTCGGATCGGCCGCGGTCCAACGATATTTATTTTCTTCCAGCCGCGTGATCGTCCCATCGTCGATGACCTTGCCCTCTTCGTCGCACCAGCACGCATAAATCACCTGGCCGATCGCAACCTTGTTGATGTCACGCGTGATCACCCGATTGACCAGCTTCGTCGCATCCTTGCCAGTGATCAGATATTTGTAAAGCGGCGAGATATCAATCAGCGCGCAGGCATTGCGAATAGCGTTGTACTCATGCTCGTGATGCACCTCATACACGCTGACCGTGTAAAAGCCCGACCACTCGCGGTAATTCAAGCTCTGGCAGAGCGCGAACGTTCTCTCGTGAAAAGCGGTTCCGATAGGCAAGACAATCTCC
>JBAWAI010000357.1:0-2013 GCA_049589215.1 Terriglobales bacterium
AAATGGCTCCTCAGGTAGGACTCGAACCTACAACCCTCCGGTTAACAGCCGGATGCTCTGCCATTGAGCTACTGAGGAGTGGTCGCACGTTTTGCTCGTGCTCAGGTACTCAGCAAAATCATATCAGAGCGTTAGCCGATTGGAAACGTTTCGTCTCACCAACTGGAAGATCTAGCCCTCTCGCAGCCCGGGCCGTGCCGAGTCGGCGAGTGCTCCTCATCATCTGTGCCTTGCGTTTCCTTGCATTGACGAAGGAGTCGTGAGATCGCACGGGCTTGCGAAAGGCTCGACTCAATCGCAGATCACGTGCGACCTCACGAGTGTCGACTGCCGACGTACCAACATATGCTGCGCCCTTGGTCGCAAGAAGATTACCGAGGGCCGTCCGCTCAGGCCCAGGGACGCGCCTCCTCGGCCACTCTGCTAACCTATTTGCGAGTATTCCGTCCACAACCTTGGTGAGGTGTCTATGCTCGGAGGTCTCCGTTTGTTCACTGTCTTCTTTCTTCTTTTTCTAGGGACGATTTTTGTCGGCATGCCCGCTCTGGTGTTTGCCGGAGATGCACCCTCTTCCTCATCTGGCCCGCCGAAGGCTAAGGTTGCTCCCGTTGAAGACACCGTTCAGGGACACAAGATTGTCGATCCTTATCGTTATCTGGAAAACCCCGCCAATCCTGATACGCAGGCCTTCGTCGAACACGAGCTCGCCTATACTCGCTCGGTTCTCGATCCGCTTCCCGGCCGCGACAAAATCAACGCGCGGCTTTCGCAACTCCTCGCCATCGGCACTGTCGGCGCTCCGCAAATGGGCGGTCAATACTATTTCCATACTCGTCGCGACGTCGGACAGAATCAACCTCTTCTCTACGTGCGCGACAGCCTGAATGGCGAAGACCGCGTTCTTCTCGACCCCAACAAAATGTCGGCCGATGCCACCGTCGCGCTCGACTGGTGGTTCGTCTCGCACGATGGCAAATACGTGGCCTACGGTACGTCGCCCAGCGGCTCTGAAGAGAGCACACTTCGCATCCTCGAAACCGCCACCGGCCGCCCGCTTCCCGACACCATCGATCGCACCCGCTTCGCCAGTCTCGCCTGGCTCAAAGACAACTCCGGTTTCTACTACACGCGCCATCCTCGCAAAGGCGATGTTCCCGCAGGTGAAGAGGTCTACCACGTCAAGGTTTTCTATCACCAGCTCGGCGCAGATCCTGCCAAAGATCCGCTCATCTTCGAAGACAAATCAAATCCGCAGAACATCCCAGACATCACCATCTCCGACGACGACCGCTGGCTGCTCATCAATATCGAAGAAGGCTGGGCCAAGACCGAGATGTATCTCCTCGATCGCCACTCGAAGAATCCGCCCGTCGAATTGACCACCGGCAAAGAATTTCTGTACGGCGGAGACTTCTTCCACGGCAAGCTTTACATCACCACCAATGAAGATGCACCCCACTTCCGCGTCTTCATCGCCGACGTTGCTAATCCCCAGCGTGCCCATTGGAAGGAACTGATTCCCGAGACCGACGCGGTATTGCAAAATGCCAGCGTCACCGGCGGCAAACTTTTCCTGCAATACGAACACAATGTCGCCGCCGAATTAAAACTCTTCTCGCTCGATGGCAAATTCCTCGCCGATATTCCGCAGCCATCCCTCGGCAGCGTTCCCGGCGCTGCCGGTCGATATGACATCAATGAAATTTTCTATTCTTTCCAGTCCTTCACCGTGCCGCCCGCCGTCTATCGCTACGATTTAGCGACGAACAAAACCGATCTCTGGGCCAAAGTTGACGCGCCTTCCATCGATCCCTCCGACTACGACGTTCGCCAGGAGTGGTACCACTCCAAGGACGGCACCAAGGTTCCCATGTTCATCGTCAGCAAAAAGGGTCTGGTCAAGAATGGCCAGAATCCCACGCTGCTGACCGGCTACGGCGGCTTCAACATCTCCATGAGCCCCGGTTTCAATCGCAGCATGTATCTCTGGATGGAGCACGGTGGCGTCTATGC
>JBAWAI010000358.1:0-5914 GCA_049589215.1 Terriglobales bacterium
GGCTTCAGCCCCTGAGGGAAGAAGTAGCCAGGAGCTAAAAGCTGTGTTTCAACCCACCATCGCCGTAGCCATGTCCGGCGGAGTCGATTCCTCCACCGTCGCGGCCATGCTGCGCGCCGAAGGCAACAACGTCATCGGCCTCACCATGCAACTCTGGAATCAGCGCCGCCTCGCCGGCCACGAGGGTATGCCCGAGTCCGTCACCGGCCGCTGCTGCTCGCTCGACGATGTCTACGACGCCCGCCGCGTCGCCGAGACCATCGGCATTCCCTACTACGTCGTCAATCACGAAGAGCGCTTCGAGCGCGATGTCGTCCGCCCCTTTGTCGAGGAGTATCTCGCCGGCCGCACTCCCATTCCATGCAGCCTCTGCAACAATCATCTGAAATTCGATCAGCTTCTGATCGTTGCCCGCCAGATCGGCGCCGAGCACATCGCCACCGGCCATTACGCCCAGGTCGCCTTCGATGATGCCACCAGCCGCTGGCTCCTCAAGCGTCCCGTCGACCGCTCCAAGGATCAAACCTACTTTCTCTTCGGCCTCACGCAAGATCAGCTAAGCCACACGCTCTTCCCCCTCGGCGGCATGAACAAGCCCGAGGTTCGCGAGCTGGCCCGTAAGTACAATCTTGTAATTGCAGAAAAGCCCGACTCCCAGGAGATCTGCTTCGTTCCCGGCGGCGACTACAAAAAGTTTCTCGACGCCTACCTCGGCGAGCAGGGTTCGCCAGAGCGCTTAGAAGTCGGTGGCGAAATGGTCACCACCAACGGCCATGTTATCGGCGAGCACAACGGCGTCCACAATTTCACCGTAGGACAGCGCAAGGGCCTCGGCGTAGCCACCGGCTCGCCGCTCTACGTGATTCAAATCAACAACGACACGCGCCAGGTAGTAGTCGGCCGCGACGAAGAACTCTACACCCGCACTCTGCGCGCCACCCGTGTAAACCTGATCTCCACCACCGAACTCAAGCAGCCCATGCGCGCCGGAGTCAAAATCCGCCACAAGCACGCCCCCGCCCCAGCCACCATCGAAAGCCCCAGCCCAGACGAAATCCTTGCCACCTTCGACGAGCCCCAGCGAGCCGTAACCCCCGGCCAGGCCGCAGTCTTCTACGACGGAGACACAGTAATAGGCGGCGGCTGGATCTCCTAGCCGGACCATTCGTGACTATTTCAAATAGGTGAGGTGCACTCTTAGTTGCTAAGTATAAGACGTCAGCGTCGCCAGTCAGTTCACGGTGAGCCCAGCGGTACCCGCTATACCCTCGTAGGAGGCCGTTATTGTGGTCGTCCCCACGCTAATGCCGGTCGCCAGTCCCCCGCTTTGGATGGTCGCAACCGAAGGATTGGATGAACTCCAACTCACCAGCGAAGTGATGTCCATGCTGCTGCCGTCACTATAGGTGCCGAACGCTTCGAATTGAAGCGTTCCTCCAACTCCAGCCTCGCCATTCGCTGGATTGATCGCAATTGAGACGACCTCCGACCCTGGCGGGAGTACAAAGACTGTTCCGTAACCGTACACGCCCCCAGTAGCAGTCGCGCCGTAGAGGTTGCCTTGAGCGTCAAAGACTAAGCCGCCCGCAGGATTGGAACCGTCGGGTGTCCCGTTGAAGCGATAAAGAATTGTCTCCACGCCCTGCGGAGTCACCTCAAACACCGTGCCGCAACCCTCTCCTCCATAACAGCCTGAACCGCCGCCCTGCCCGGTTGTGCCGTACAGATTGCCCTGCCCATCCATGATCAGGCTTCCAATCGGATAGGCTCCGTCCGTTCCTCCAGCAAAGCTGTGCAACAGGGTTTCCGCACCTCCGGGAGTTACCTCAAACACCGCTCCGTAGTTACACCCCGAACTGCCGCAGTTCCCGGTTGTCCCATAGAGATTTCCCTGGCTATCCAGCACCAAACCGCCATTCGGATATCCTCCGTCCTCTTCTCCCTTAAAGCTGTAAAGCACCGTCTCGGTGCCATCCGGAGCTATCTTGAAGACGGTGCCGCAACCGAATTGCGGGTATTCGCAATTGGAACCGGTACCGCCATAGAACGTCGTGCCATAAAGATTGCCCTGCTCATCAACAACCACTCCCCCTCCGGGGTTCGCCCCGTCGGGTGCTCCGGCGAAGGTATAGAGCACTCTCTCCGAACCGGCGGCGGTAATCTCAAACACCAGGCCGCAGCCGTTTTCGTAAAGGCAGTTAGTAATTCCACCGCTGTAAGCTGTGCTATAGAGATTGCCATTGGCGTCCATTACTAACGGGCTGTTGGGCCCATATCCGCTCGCGGGATCTGCCACTGCGAATTCGTGAAGATAATGGAACCCCTTCTTCTTCAACTCAAACACAACGCCGAAATATTTGGGATTCCTGATATACGCACTGGAAGTTGTTCCATAGAGATTGCCTTTCGAGTCCCGGAGCAAGCCGTCCCCAGCATAAGCACTTTTGCCCTCCAGAAAGCTGTGGAGTACGCTTTCACCTCCATTCACCGACGCCATAAATACGGTGCCATAGCGATGCTTGCCGCCATCCCTGGCTTGTCCGTAGAGAAAGCCGCTCGCATCCAGGATCAAACCAGAGTCGGGCTCGGCCCCGTCCGCGCACGAGGGCATGGAGCAAAACGAATAGAGCACGGTTTCCGTTTGTGTCTGTGCGACTTCGCTCGTCGCGAAACAGCAGCCCAAGAAAAGCTGGCAGCAGCACTACCTTCGATAGCAAATATTTCAACGTTGAGTGCGTATCCGACATGAGTCCCTCCTGAGCGAAGAACACGCGGTATAACCCCGAATGGGCTGGATCTCCTAAGCGCTCACTTCATTAACTCCAACTCACTCGCCAAAGCCCGCGCCCGCGCCGCGTCCACCACCTCATAGCGCGACAGCACCAGCTGCCCCATCGTACGATCCGTCTGTGCTTTCGCCGCCAACCGGAAAGCCGTGTCCCGCTCTTTCGCGTCCGCCACCACAAACACCAGCGTATCCGCCGCCGTCACCGGCGTCAGATAATCCAGACTCTTCGGCGCTTGCGCCGAAATTTTCACCGGCCGGCTCATCTCTTCGGTCAGAAAGCTAATCACCGTGGCCCGTGCCAGCGGCAATCGCCCTCCCATCTGGATCAGAAATTGCCTCTCCGCCCAATACTTCACCGGCAACTTATGAAACCCGCTGCGCATATCCGCCAGCGCCGGCTCCGGCGTCTTCCGCAGCGCCGCTAGATCTTCCGCCATCTGCCGCGCCTCCGGCACGTCTCCCTGCCGCAGGCCAAACGGCACCAGCGTCGCCACCCGCGCCAGTTCCGCGCCCGTCGCCGTTTGCGGAAAAGCCGCCCGCATATCACTGTCCTTCTGCTCCAGCCTCAGCTCTTTTACCATCTCCGCATAAGTCTTCGGCGCGCGCTCCTCCGCGCGGATCGTCGATGTCTGATTCGTCGCCCCCGCCTTGTCGCCCGTCTTCGGCTGCGTTTGTGCCGTCGCGGCGCAGGCCAGCGCAACCGTCAGCCACCAGCCAACCACCTTCGCGCGTCTACGCCTCACCCGTTCACCGCACGCTCGTTCACTGCGCGTCCTCTCGCATTGCCGCGTTGCCCAAATCATAAGCGCCTCCCTACGGCACACTCAGCGTCTCGTAGGCGTCGATAAACACAATGTTCTCTCCGTCCACAATGTCCCAAACCGAATTCACCGGCGAGCTTCCCGCGTCCGGCCATATCGCGCCCGTCGTCCAACCCGTACCCGGCAGCGTCAACGTCCGGCTCAGTCCGCTTTGGGTGTAGGTCCCATTCGTCACGTTCAGCATGTCAATCCATTCCGCCGCGCCATATACCGGATTGAGCACCTCCACCGATTGTGTCACGCTCACCCCTCCGATCGGATTTCTAAAGGTCGAAGAGATGAACCCCGTCACCGCCAGGCAGTGTCCGTCTCCCACCCACGTAAAAGTGACCGCGTCCGCATTGCTCCCCGTCGACGCCACATGAGCCTGCCACGTGTGAATCGCGATCACAATCACCGAGCCTGCACTGATGTCGTTGACGAATGTCGAATTGCTGATGTTATTCGCTGATCCGATCGCCCCAGTCGCCGCCGGAGTAAAGTCGCCAAGAATACTCTGGATATGATCGAAGTTTCCTCCCGCGCTTGGGTTCGTCCCCTGCGCCAGCGCCATGTCGATCACCCGCTGTATGTCCGCCGCCAGCATGTGCGTTCGCGTATCCGGCACGAACGGAAAAATCGGCCCCGTCTGATTCGTCAACCCCGACGACGGCGGCGTCGGTGGTCCCCCCGCATAGAAGTTCGCCGTCCATCCGCTGATCGTCGTGCTCGGCGACTTGTTCGCAATCGCTCCCATCAGCGCCATCGATTCCGCCGTCGGGCAGCAAATCGCCGTCCACCACCACGAGTTGAACGAGTAGGCATCGCCCGGAATCGGGCCCGCCGGCAGCCATGAACTGTCAAACGGATTCCCGCACACCGCCGCGGAGCACACAATCATCCCCTGCATGGGCGTCGGCGCGGGCGTTGCCGTGTCATAGGCCGTGCCCGAATCGGAAGTGGACGCGACATTTCCGTGCTCGTATAGCGCCGAAAATTCCGTGCTCGATAATCCGCCGCTCGCGACCGTCAACTCTGTCCAGGTGAGGGTTTGCCCAACCGCGCTGGACAGCCCGGTAACCAGCACCGTGTCGCCGGATGAAAAGCCATTATTGGCCGTAAAGGTAACAACATTGTTGTGAATCTGAAATGCTGTTACCGATGCGGTATTGATGTTATTGGCCACATCGCTGACCACCGTCGTCGGAGTTAGATAGGCCGCAAAATTTGGATTGGACTGGTCATACGCCGGCATCGGATACCAGCACGACCTCGTGTACAACGGGCTGTAAGGTGGATGGAAAATAAATGAGCAGGTCGGCGGCCCGGCATGGGCATTCAGAGCCATCGCCCCCAGCAGGCCCAGCAAAACCAACCGCCGCAGCATAGCGCACGCGCAATTCATGCCGCCCTCCAAACTCACTTTTGCACTAAGTCGGAGCTAGCGTGGAAATCTACCACATTACGCGCATGAATGCGACAGTTAGTAACAGATATAGATCAGTTAGTACGCCAAGCTGAGTTCACTATAACTGATCCCAGGCTTCGAGCAATCCCCTAGCTTTCCTTCTCCCGTCCCACCGTCAACAAACTCAATAGCGCCGCCAGCGCCCAAAGCGTCCCCGTTCCCACCCGCGCCGCGCGCACCCCCGCGTCCGGAACCGTTTTCCACAACGTCAGCCCGAACCCAGCCAGAAAATTGATCACCAGCACGCCAAAAAACAGCCGCTCCCGCAGACACCGCGTGTCCACCGTCAATGCCGTCAGCAGCACAATCCACACCACGTACGTCGCCGCCGTCCACCCATCGTGCGGCCACGCATACGAGTTGTTCATCACATGGCTGAACGCCACCCACGTAAAATAACCGCACGCAAAAAACCCCGCCACCCCCCACACTGAGGTGCGGCACATCAGATGCCCCGAGTCCGGAGGCCTCTGGAGCTGCGGATTTTGAGCGCGTGTCCCTACAACCCACCCCTCAACAAGACTTAAACCTCAACGCCCCGAAAGGACGTTGTCATTCCGAGCCACCAACCGAAAAGCGTCCACCACGATGATTGTATGGGAGTGAGGAATCTCATGTTCCACAGCGAAGCGCACCCCAACCCTCGAATCTCGTCCGACGCACCTGCCGCAATATACCAGACGCCGCCGCCAGAGCGTCGTTCCTTTTGTCCAGCCCGCACCGCCCCATTCAGCCCACCGGCCGGTAATCATCGATTCGAGGTTGATGAGTGCCCGGGCGATTTTTCGCCAACCACCCGCCGCAACCCACCGACGGGCCTTCAACCATCACTTCTTTTCAAACTGAAGAAACTCGACC
>JBAWAI010000359.1:0-4126 GCA_049589215.1 Terriglobales bacterium
CAATAATCCCAACCGGGATTACCACTCATCTACTTCGTAAAAATACCGCGCTCCTCTTCATTTCGTTTCTGGACTTCCTGACCCTTTTCCGCCATTTCATCCGCATCTTTTTCCAACTGCTGGTCGACAAAGGCCTCCTCAGAGCGGCGCTCCTTGGACGGCTGCTGCGATGAACTCGAGTCCTTGATATTCGGCATAGTCACCTCACTCCACTATGGGTAACAGCCGCAGTCGATCCAGTCACTACCGCGTTCACTGTAGAACGCGCAACCCGGTCAATGAGCGTAATGGCGAGTGTTCGCAAAGCGTGCCACCTTGTGCCCTTCAGCGAGCACCGGTGCTCAAGCCGTTTACAGATGGACTCGGCACGGTATACACTCCGTGCCAGTTTCGGCAGCCAAACCAGAAATGTGTCCGCGAAAGCCTGCGTTTGCGCCGCCCCGCCTTTGCGCCGACGACGACGCGAAGCCGGATTTGATTTGCAAATCCTGAACATAAATATGAAGCACTCCACTTTGTTTCTTGCACTCTTCGTGACGGCCCTCTCCGTAGTACTCATCATCCCGGCGCTCGCGCGTCAGGGTACCGCCCGTCACGGTACCAAGATGGCGCCCGACGCCAAGTCGATGACCATCGAGGGCGCCGTTCGAGACCTCGCCTGTCCCGTCCAAAATCCGGACGGCTCCGCCACCAGCTTCAGTCTGAAGTGCACCCTCGATTGCGTCAGGCACGGCTCGCCCATCATCATCCTCACCAAAACCGGCCTCATCTATTTCCCAATCTCCGCCGACATGCCCGATTCCAGCCAACGTGAAAAGATGATGCCCTTTGTAGGAAAGTATGTACAGGCAACCGGCCCGGTCTTCGAGCGAAACGGAACGCGCGCGATCGCAATCACCCAAATCAAGGAACTAAAGAGCGTGCACATCGACACGGACGCCCGCTAAGGCGCGCGATCGCCGCTCGGGTAGATTGACCCGGTCAGCGGTTTCAGGCCTGCCTTTCAAAATTGCGTCCCGCAATGATCCCTCCAGCCGCTTTTTCCCGCTACCTCAAGTGAAGGGGTTTTACAGTGGATTCACAGTGACGATAAGGAGGCCAAACGCCGCCTCCCAAGCAAAGCTCATTTACAGGAGGAAATTCCGTGCAAATCAAAAGACTGGCCGTTCTTGCCGCCTTGGTTCTTTGCTGCGCTTCTCTCGCCAGCGCCACTCTTGCTACCTATAACTTTACGTTTACCGGCTATTGCGACGGCATGACGTTAAACCTCTACAGCGCTCGTCCAATCCCCAAGATTCTCGTCGGCGGAACTCACATCGAGACTGGCTGCGGTTATTTGGCGTGTCAATGAGCGTTAATGAGATTTAACATCAACAACCAGCCGAGCCCTACTTCCGAAAGCACTGGGGCTCGTTCCCCTCGCACTCTTGTCCAGAATCGTTGATCCAAATCGACTCTTGAATCTGGGCCTTGCTCGGTGCAGAGAAATTGATTTCGACATAGGCGGCTTCACTGCACGATTCGTAGCTTTCGAGGATCGCGAAGCTTGCAAGCTGCCCAACTCCCTTAAACTGAAACTGTACAAAGTATTCGCCCTCGCGTAGAGGTTCAACGAAAAAGTGTCCGTGCTCGTCGGTTCGTGCGCTCTTGACGGGCGTTCCGCAGCACTTCTTGTTATCATCCGGCAAGAAAACGGAGTAAAGCTCCCGCTTGACCCGCTTTCCGCGGACCTTTGCCTGTCCGGCGAAACAATCAACAGGCGTAAATCCTTCCGACGTGTATTTCTGGGCTTTGGCTATGCGCGGATACTTACTCTCAGGCGTAGTGTCATCTCGTATGCTCCATGGCAGGGTCGAAGGAACAGTCTGAACCATCCCCAGCTCATAATCTCCCCAGCCATTGACCACTCCTCCGACTTCGAGAACTGCCTTCAGCAAAGTCGAGTCATCGTTAACCCGAAAATCGGCGAAATCGGCGGTCTTGAAGCCAGCAGCAGATACTCTAACCCTGTAATGACCAAGCGGAATACGCAAGTGCGCCAGCCCGTCTCTATCCGTTTGGGCAGTCATCCGCTCGGTGTACCGCTCGATGACAATATTGGCCCGGGGGATTACAGCTCCGGTCGAGTCAGTGACGGCCACGGTAAGTTGAAAATCGGGGAGACCCTGACTTTGGCCCAAAATAAGGGATGTGCCTAGCAGAAATGCTGCGAACAGACGTAGTCCGGTATATATCATTCGGTCACGAAGCAAAATCGGTTCCGCCTCATTTTACGCGCCAATTCCAAAACGAAGTGTTGCTATCAGGCGTTTACACTCAAAACCCCCGGCAAGGTCGATGAGTGTAAACGCGATTTTTCGCCAACTACCTCAGGTGTTAGGTGTTGTGCGTATACTTGTACCGTAAGAAATCGTAGCTTTTAGAGAGGCGGCACAGTGAGAAGGCCGCAATTTCTGATCTTGGCTGCGTGGCTGCTCAACGGCGCAGCTTGGTGCTTACCTGTCGTTACGAGTGTTGCCGGGGGAGCGATTAGCCCTATCACGGGTGTTTGGGCCTTTCTCATCGCGGCGAGGACAGCTTGGCCCGACAATGCAGGGTACTATCTCGACGCGCTGCTCGCCGCTCTAAGCGTGCTTACGACGGTATTTTTCATTGTTGTCTCACCGTGGGCAATATTGCGCGGAACCCGTTCCCTTCGACGCCTATCCGCATGGGTCGCGGCTGGGGCCTTCCTCTTCAACACGCATTGGTATATTCGCCTTACGCCCAATGGGTGGATATCAGGCCTCGGGATTGGGTATTTCCTTTGGTGGTTGTCATTTGCCGTGCTGGCGATAGGATTGTTCGACCTTGCGGGGCAGAACAATGTTGCTGAATCTAGGCCCACGCACACAGCACTGCTACCGAGATAGCGGCTGTTAACAGGCGTTATCGCAAGCGTGCGCTTTTGTTTCGCCTTTTTGAAGGTTGATGAGTGAAATGGGATTTTACGTCAACTGACAACCCCACGACGGTCCTAGAGGAAGGACATTTCGATCATGATTTTGGCGGCAACCGGCTTACCGTCGTCACTCTTTGCCGGTTCGAACTTCCACCTTTTCAGCGCGTTCACGGCACGCCGTTGGCAACATTTTCATCGGTCTCCAAATACCCCTACGGCTGTCAAGCCCCCCGAAAAACGCCACGAAATTCCCCGAAAAGGAGCCCGATAGAAAAGTCTCAAGTTAACAAACGTAGAAGCAAAAGTGAAGCAAGCCAAAGGACGAATGACGAAGAACAACTGAAATGCAAACGCCGTCCAACAAACCGCTTTTCCCACTTTTAGAGCCCGTCACCCCACTTTTTAAAAACGACCAGGTCAGCCCGAGACCTGACACCTGAGACCTGACCTCCGCCTCACCCCCACCGCGCCCGCCGCTTCTCCAGGAACGCCGCAATTCCCTCCCGCGCGTCCGCCGTCGAGATCAGTTCTTCCAGATAAATCTTCTCCGCCTTCGCCAGCCCCTTGTCAAAATGAATCGCATCCCAGCCATAAAGCGCCTTCTTCGCCAGCGCCAGCGCCGTCGGACTCAACTCGCTCAGCGCATTGATTGTCTCCTGAACAAGCCCGTCGACCTCTTCGGCCTGCGCCGACCGTGTCGCGAGGCCAATCGCCGCCGCCTCATCCCCACTGATCTGCCTGCCGGTAAGAATCAGTTCGCTCGCCCGCTTCTGTCCCACCAGGGCCGCCAAAGCCACCACCGCGACCGGCGGATAACACGCCAGCTTGATCTCGGGAAATCCCCACGTCGCGTCCCGAGCCGTATAAACCATGTCGCAGACGAGTGCCAGCTCTGCCCCGCCGCCCAGACAAGCCCCGCGCACCGCCGCAATCGTAACCTTCCGTGAAGCCACCACCGCCCGTATCACCGAGTGAAACGAGGCCAGCATGTCATGCACCTGCTCCGGCACATGCGCGCCGATGTCCACTCCGGCGGAAAACGCCCGCGCATCGCCTTCGAACACAACCACCGAAACATCCGCCCGCGCCTCCAACTCCTCCAGCGCAGCCGACATCTCCCGCATCATCGGAACGGTCAGAATGTTCAGCGGAGGATGCCCCAACCGAATCCGTCCGACCATCCCC
>JBAWAI010000360.1:0-3575 GCA_049589215.1 Terriglobales bacterium
GCAATAGAGTTTGCCCTTGTACACCGCGGGCGCGGCAAACATAGCAGCCTGCGGCATCGGAGCCAGAGTCTTCCAGGTGTTCTTCGACACCTTGAATGATTCAGTTAAGCTGTAAGCTGGAGTCCCCGATCCGCCGCCTGGGTAACCGCCAGCAACGTACATATATCCACCAACGCCCGCGCCGCACGCAGTGTTTCGCGACGTCGGATCGGATTTGAACGACGTCCACACATTTGTGGTCGCGTCGTAGCCTTCGTTGTCCCCGTTGTCTCCGGATGCCGTGAATCCGTCAGCCGCCACGATCGTCGTGCCGACCAGGCCAACCGAGGGCTCCGACTTGCCAACCGCCAAAGGCGCCTCTTCGGTCCACGTATTGGTCGCAGGATTGTAGCTTTCAACCGTAGTGAGCCGCGAGCTGCCCACAACCCCGCCAACGACGTAGATAATGTCCTTCTCCACTGCCGCGCCAATGCTGCATCGCGCGGTTGGCATCGCCGCCTTCGCGGACCATGTCTTTGTCTTCGGGTTATAAGCCCACACTGCATTGGTGCAAGTCGTTCCATCCTCGCTACCGCCAATGACGTACAAAACGTTCTTCACCACTGCGGCTGTGCCGTCGGAGAGCGCCGTTGGCAGGGGCACGCCCGTAGTCCAGGTGTTTGTGACCGGATTGTAGATTTGCGTGTCAGCAACGAGCGCGCCACTGGCGTTCTGCCCGCCCACCACATAGATTTCACCTTTGACAACTCCCGCCTGCGGACTCTCTACCGCCGTCGGCATCGCCGCGCCGGTCGTCCAGGCATTGTGCGTAACCGCGGGAGTCGGCGCTTCGCCTGGCTCGCCAAGAGTCTTGGCCTCGTCGGCATAAGTTGGTTCTATCCCGGGAAGCAGGGTGATCCCCGCGAGGAACATCAACGCCGACAGCCCAAGAATCACGAATAGCCCTTTATTCAAATCCCGACTCATAGAATCTCCTTAGTTGATGGCCGACTCACCGACGACCGAATCACTGACGACCGAATCACTGACGTCCTGATGAAAGTGCAATTAATTGCAGTCTCTTTCGACCGTCCTGCAATCGAATCTCAGCTATAATCGTGTTAATCCCTCCCCCCTACAATCGACATGAACGGTCATGAACGGACTTGACCGGACATTCATGTCCATAGGGAGCCTTACAACGCCGTCACCAGCTCACACCGACAAACGTCTTGATTCCTGGAAGGAAATCGCCGCTTTTTTTGAGCGCGACGAGCGCACCGTGCGCCGCTGGGAGATCGAGCGCGGCCTGCCCGTCCATCGGGTGCCAGGCAGTGCCCGTGGTGTCGTCTACGCCTTCACGCGCGACTTAGAAGAATGGTTGCGCCACAAAGAGCCTGCCGAAGAATCCCAGTCCGCTCCGAGACCAACTGCCCTCACGCCGTCTGCGGCTAACGATCCAAAACCTGATCATCTGGCTCCGGTCGCTGGCCCCAAAGACGCACCGAACGTAGTCCAACTACCTTCCTCCGCGCCGCCGCAAGCCGATCCGATTCCCTCGCACAGTCATCTGCTAGCCTGGGTTGTAGCCGCGGCCATGGTGATTGCCGTTTTCGTCGGCATCTATTCCTACCGCCAAACCATCCGATTCGCAGCGCGTGCTGCTGGATCTCAACTGGCAAGCGCCCCCAATCCATCGCATGTGCCCACTCCCGAAGTTCAGGATCTCTACTTGAAAGGTCGTTATTACTGGAGCAAGCGTAGCCCCGAAGACCTCAACAAAGCAGTCGACTACTTCACCCAGGCGATCGTGAAGGATCCCGCTTACGCTCCGGCCTTCGTCGGCCTGGCCGACTGTTACAACCTGCTCCGCGAGTTCAGTGCCATGCCTGCCGAAGAGGCTTTTCCCCGCGCTCTCGCCGCCGCGCAAAAGGCCGTCGAACTCGATCCGCTCTCGGCCGAGGCGCACAACTCTCTCGCCTTCGTCACCTTCTACTGGAACTGGGACACGGTCACGGCGGAGCGCGAATTCAAGCGCGCGCTCAAACTGAACCCGGCGCTCGTGCAGGGCCACCACTGGTATGCGACCTTCCTCCTCGCCAACAAACGCTTTCCCGAAGCTCTCGACCAGATCGAACAGGCCCGCAAACTCGATCCCTCTTCCAGCACCATTCTTGCCGACAAGGGTCTGATCCTGTGGCGAGCCGGAAAAACGCTCGACGCAGTCGCCCTGCTCATGCAGTTGGCCGTCACCGATCCGTCGCTCGCGACCACCCACAGCTACCTGGCCAGAATCGCGCTTGATAAAAAGGATTACCCCACATACTTCGCCGAATTAAAACGCGATGCCGAGCTTCGCAATGACCACGGCGAACTCGCCGTCGCAACTGCAGCCGAAGACGGCTACAACGCGCGCGCAGTGCAAGGCATGCGCGAGCAGATGTTGCCGGTCCAGGAGAAACTCGTCGCCGACGGCGAAGGCTCCGCTTATGAACTCGCCTCGACCTACGCGATGCTCGGAAAAAACGCCGACGCGCTCCGACTCTTGCAACTCGCCTTCGACAAGCATGAAGTATTAATGCTGTTCGTGAACGAGCACGACGAGTTCAACTCTCTCCACGCCGACCCGGAGTACCGCGAGATTCTCGCAAAAGTGCGCGAGCGCGTCCCGCAAGACTCCGCTCAGAACGTCACGCGGTAAGCCTTCACGATTCTGCCAATTTGTCTTTCCGGCCACGGAGTCACCGAGGCCGAACCGAACCAACAGGCGAAGGCCTCGCCAAGAGTTTTGGTTGTTCTCTGTGCCTTTGTGGTAGAAGTTCGCACCAGGACTATCCAAACCCCGCCCCTTCCTTGACACCCTGATTCCCCACCTTTATTCTTAGTCATTGCTCCCTCGGAGACTTTCGTCTCTGTGCGTATCGTTTTAGTGCGTACTTCCGTCGGCCTTCGCGGTCATAGGGTTGGGGGCGCGGAGGTTTCATGCTCATCGAAATCAAGGAGTTGGAGCTTCATCCCCTCGATTTTCGGGAGGAGTTCAGCCCGGGTGTGATCGACCTCGGCGAAGATGTGCGGCAGCGCGCCCTGTTGCGCTCTGAGGGCCGCGCCGATCTGGTCGAGGAGCACCACGGCAAGCACCAGATTGTGCAGGACATCCGGCTGAAGGGCAAGCTGGAGACCGAACTCGAAGTCGCCTGCGCTCGTTGTCTTGAGCCGGTCGCTTTTCCGGTCCAGCGGAGTTTCGATCTGCTCTACCGGCCGCTCGGCACCGATGCCGGCCGCAGAGAGCTTTCCGTCACCGACGCGGAAGCCGAGATCGGCTATTACTCGGGCGAAGGATTGTTGCTCGAAGATGCGCTGCGTGAGCAGGTGCTGTTGGCGGTTCCGCTGAAGTCGCTCTGCCGCGATAACTGCAAGGGATTGTGCCCGCAGTGTGGCAAGAATTTGAACGAAGATGGATGTTCCTGCGCAAACGATCTGGAAGACCCGCGCTGGGGCGCATTGAAAGAGATTCGTACGAAACTGACTCAATAGGAGAAAGTTCCCAGTTCCCAGTTCTCAGTTCTCAGAAGAGCCGCCTTTACTGAGAACTGAGA
>JBAWAI010000361.1:0-5875 GCA_049589215.1 Terriglobales bacterium
GTTGTTGTGCGAAGTTTGGTAGGGAACAAGCTGTTGGCTCTTAAGCTTTTAGCTGTTAGCTAAAGTGCGATCCAACAGCGACGAATAGCCAAAAGCTGAGAGCCAAAGGCCAAGAGCGGATCTTATGTCACGAATTGGAAAAAAGCCGATCGCGATTCCCAAGGGCGTCACGGTCAAGTTTGAAGGCAACACGGTGCTGGTGCAGGGGCCGAAGGGCAAGCTGGATACGCCCCTCCCTGCCGGCATCAAGATGGAGCAGAAGGACGGCAACCTGGTCGCGATTCGCGAGAACGATTCGCAGGCTGCGGTCCACGGACTGGCGCGCGCGCTGGTCAACAACGCGGTTGAGGGCGTGACCAAGGGCTGGACGCGCGACCTCGAGATCGTCGGCATCGGCTATCGCGCCGAGATGAAGGGCAAGGGGATGGTGGTTTTCAGTCTGGGGTATTCGCACCCGATTGAGTACCCGTTGCCGACCGGTGTCGAGGCGGCCGTCGATCCGAAGCAGACCAAGATCAGCCTGACCGGCATCGATCGTCAGAAAGTCGGGCAGGTTGCAGCCGAGATGCGCTCCTTGCGCCCGCCCGACCCGTACAAGAACAAGGGCGTGCGTTATGCCGGAGAACGGTTGAAGAAGAAAGTGGGCAAGACGGGAGCGAAGTAAGCTCTCAGCCGTCGGTTTTAAGAAACTGCTTTGGGTGAGATTGAATTAGCTGACGGCTCATCGATGGTAGCTGAGGATATTTATGCTGAGACTGAATACCAAGAACCAGACGCGGCAGCGGGTGCACGACCGGATCCGGAAGAAGATGGTCGGCACAGCCGAACGTCCCCGGCTGAATGTGTACCGTTCGCTGAACCATATTTATGTGCAGGTGATCGACGACCTCGAGGGCAAGACGATCGCGGCGGCTTCGACGGCGGAAGGCAAGAAGGGCGACCGCGTGACCGGCGGCAACGTGGCCGCGGCCAAGACGATCGGCAAAAAGATCGCCGAGCTGGCCAAGCAGAAGGGCATCACCAAGGTGGTGTTCGATCGCGGCGGCTACATTTATCACGGGCGCATCAAGGCGGTTGCGGATGCGGCGCGCGAAGCGGGATTGCAGTTTTAAAAACAGTTCTCAGTTGCCAGTTCCCGGTTCTCAGTAAAAGCTGAAAACTCGAAGCTGACGATGACGACTAGAGAGTTACAGGATTAAGAATGCCAAGAGTTACTAAAAAACTCGATGCGGGTTCGTTTCAATTGAAAGACCAGGTGGTCTCGATCAACCGTGTGACAAAGGTCGTGAAGGGCGGCAAGAACCTGTCGTTTGCGGCGCTGGTCGTCGTTGGCGATCCGTCGGCTGCCGTCGTCGGTTACGGATCGGGCAAAGCGAAAGAAGTGCCGCAGGCGATTCGCAAAGGGATCGAATCGGCGAAGAAGAACCTGATACGCGTGAACCTGACGCAGACGAGCGTGCCGCACATTTCGCTGGGACGCTACGGCTCGGGACGGGTGTTGATCAAACCGGCGCCGGAAGGCACGGGCGTGATTGCGGGCGGCGCAGTGCGCGCGGTGATGACCTCGGCGGGCGTGCAGAACGTACTCACCAAGTCGATCGGCACCACCAATCCGCACAACGTGATCAAGGCGACCTTTGACGCGCTCAAGAAGCTGAAGAGCAGGGAAGCGGTAGCGGCGCTGCGCGGCAAGTCGGTGCAGGAACTGTAAGAAAAAGTTTTAGCTTCCGGCTCTTAGCTGGTTGCTAAGGCCAAAGCCAGGGATCAAAATGACAACCAAGACATCGAAAACGACGGCGAGCGGCATGATCCAGATCAAGCAGGTGCGGTCGGCGATCTGCTCGCCCATGAAACACAAGAGAGTGATCAAGGGGCTGGGTTTCACCCGGCTGAACCAGGTAGTCGAGCGCCCGAACACCTCCGCCATACGCGGCATGGTGAAAAAGGTGCCGCATTTGGTGGAGATTGTGGGATAGGTGTCAGGTCTCAGGTCTCAGTAAAATCGAGACCGGAACCTGATCAGATTTTCCTGACACCCGAGAGCTGAGAACTACTATGAATCTTTCGACAATCAAAGCGCCTCGCAAGGCGAACTCGAACAAGAAACGCGTGGGCCGCGGCATGGGTTCGGGCATGGGCAAGACTTCCACCCGCGGACACAAGGGGCAGTGGTCGCGTTCGGGCGCGCGCCTGATCCGCGGTTTTGAGGGCGGCCAGATGCCGCTCCATCGCCGTATCCCAAAGCGCGGCTTCACCAACATCTTCCGCGAGGAATACGACGTCGTGAACCTCGACCGCCTGGCCACGCTCGGCGAGACCGAGATCACGCCCGACTCGCTGAAGAAGGCCGGTGTAATCGACGGCAAGGCGCCGGTCAAGATTCTCGGCAACGGCGAGTTGAAATCCGCCATCACCGTGCACGCGCACAAGTTTTCCAAGTCGGCGCAGGAAAAAATCACCAAAGCGGGTGGCAAGTTCGAGGTCTTGCAGTAATGCTCGAAAAGCTGGCGAACATCTTCCGGGTTCCTGATCTGCGCAAGCGCGTGCTCTTTACGCTCGGCCTGCTGGCCGTGTACCGCGTGGGCGGCCATATTCCGACGCCGGGCATCAATGGCGACAAATTGGCGCAGTTCTTCGAGCAGAACCGGGGCTCGGTGCTCGGTTTCGTCGACCTCTTCAGCGGCGGCAACCTGCGCCGCCTGACCATCTTTGCGCTCGGCATTATGCCGTACATCACGGCGTCCATCATTCTGCAGTTGCTCACAGTGGTTTATGAGCCGCTGGCGAAACTGCAGAAGGAAGGCGAGATGGGCCGGAAGAAGATTACCCAGTGGACGCGCTATCTCACCGTCATTCTCAGCTGTGTGCAGTCGTTCGGCATTGCCATCAGCCTTGAAAAAGCGGGCGACTTCGTCAACACTCCCGGGACGAGATTTGTTTTGATGACCATGCTCACGCTGACCACCGGGTCGGCATTCATCATGTGGCTGGGCGAGCAGATCACCGAACGCGGCATTGGCAACGGCATGTCGCTTCTGATTTTTACCGGCATCGTGGTCGGGCTGCCGCGGGGCGTGGTTGACCTGTACGACAAGGCCAGCACCGCCGCCTGGGGAGCGTTCACCGCTCCGGCAATGATCATCCTGATCGTGCTGATGATCGCGGTGGTCGCCTTCATCGTTTATGTCGAGCGTTCCGAGCGTCGCATCCCGGTGCAGTACGCCAAGCGCGTTGTGGGACGAAAGGTCATGGGCGGGCAGTCGACGCACCTGCCGCTGCGTGTTAACGCGGGCGGCGTCATGCCGGTCATCTTTGCCTCCTCCATCCTCGCTTTGCCGCAGATGGCGGGCGCGGCCTTCAAAACCAACAAAGTCATCGGGCCAATGCTCGACTGGCTGCGCTGGGGTGAGCCGCTTTACACCCTGCTCTATTGCCTCGGCATCATTTTCTTTGCCTACTTCTATATCTCGATCGTGTTCAACCCGAACGAGGTTGCCGACAACATGCGGAAGTGGGGCGGGTTTATTCCCGGCATCCGTCCGGGCAAGCGTACTTCGGACTTCATCAATGACGTGCTCACGCGCATCACGCTGGTCGGTGCGTTCTACCTGATCCTGATCTCGCTCATCCCGGAGTGGATGATTGCCGGCATCAAGCTCAACCACTTATGGCTGGTCGGGCACTTGTTTGAGAATCTGCCGACCTGGATCACCAACGGACTGGGCGTCAACTTTTATTTCGGCGGCACGTCGCTGCTGATCGTCGTCGGTGTGGCCATGGATACGGTCACCCAGATTGAAGCGCAGCTCATCATGCGGCACTACGACGGATTTACGCCGAAGAGCGGACGCCTGCGCGGGCGGCGCTGGTAGGAAGGGTTCTCAGTTCCCGGTTCTCAGCGCCGAACTACATGGGTTTTTCTGAGATCTGAGACTGACAACTGGGTTTCAATGGCAAACGAGAGCGCGCGCCGGGTGGGGCCGGTGATTCTTATCGGACCTCCGGGAGCCGGCAAAGGGACGCAGGCGCGGAGGATTGTCGAGCGCTACGGCATTCCGCAGATCTCGACCGGCGAACTGCTGCGGGAGCACGTTACTCGCGGAACCGATCTTGGCCTTGAAGCCCGCGCGCTCATGGAGCGGGGCGAGCTGGTGCCGGACGAGTTGATGTACGGCATCGTCGCCAGCCGGTTGCGTGAACCCGATAGCCGGCGCGGATTTGTTTTGGACGGCTTTCCGAGGACAGCCGCCCAGGCGGAATGGCTCGACGCCTTTCTGCGAAAAGAGTTCTTTGACAATGAGTTGCGTGACCCCGGGTTGCCGGCGCCGGTTGTGATCCAGTTGGCGCTCGACTATACTCAATTACTGCTGCGTCTTACTGGACGGCGTTTGTGTCCCACCGATGGACGGCTCTATAACATCCACTTCCAGCCACCTCGCGTAGACGGGCTGTGTGATGTGGATGGCACCCCGCTGATCATCCGCGACGACGACCGCGAAGAGGTTGTGCGGGAGCGTTTGAGCGTGTACGAGAACCAGACCAGGCCGGTGGTGGAACATTACCGGATGCAGGGACGGCTGACGAAGCTGAACGCCGACCAGCCGATTGAGGATGTTACGGCTGAGATTTTTGACTTGATCGACCGCTGCGAGCCGCAGCGCGCTGAGAAGTAAAGACGCGCAAAGAACAAAGAACGACGAGACTTTAGTAAAGACGTTAGCAGTAGTAAAGACGTCAGCAGCAAAAGACGAACGATGGCTTCCGGAGAAGACAAGATCGTACGCAAGTCGCCGACCGAGATTGAGAAGATGCGGCGCAGCGGGCAGATCGTTCGCCAGGTTCTCGATCACGTAAGAGGGCTGGTTGCGCCGGGCGCGACCACCATGGACCTCGAGAAAGCCGCGGAGAAGTTGATTGCGGAACTCGGAGCCACCCCGGCCTTCAAGGGGTATTACGATTATCCCTGCGTGCTCTGCACGTCGGTGAATGAAGAGATTGTGCACGGCATCCCGTCGGAAAAGCGGGTGCTGAAAGCGGGCGACATCGTTTCGGTCGACTGCGGCGTGGTTTGCGACGGGTACTACGGCGACGCGGCCATCACGGTGCCGGTGGGCGATACGGCCGCGGAACTGAAGAAACTGCTCGAAGTGACCGAGGGCTCGCTCTACAAAGGCATCGAGCAGGCGCGAATTGGCAACACGATTGGCCACGTGGGTTCGGCGATTCAGAAGCACGTGGAGGCGGCGGGCTTCAGCATCGTGCGCGATTTTGTCGGGCATGGCATTGGGACGAAGCTGCACGAGGCACCGCAGATTCCGAACTTCGGCAAGAAGGGCCAGGGGGCCGAGCTTTCCGAAGGCATGGTGCTGGCGATCGAACCGATGGTGAATTCGGGCGGTCCGGGCACAAGGGTTTTGAGCGATAAGTGGACGGCCGTAACGCTCGACGGCAGCTACAGCGCGCACTTTGAACATTGCGTGGCGGTCACGAAACAAGGACCGGTGATTTTAACGAACTAGTTCCCAGTCCCCGGTTCTCAGTTCTCAGCGAGAGCCGAGTGGTGTTACTGAGAACCGAAAACTGACAACTGAGAACTGATTTTGGAGGTCGATGAGTAAAGAGGACGCGATTGAAGTAATGGCAACCGTGGTTGAGCCGTTGCCGAACGCCATGTTCAAGGTGGAACTGGAAAATAAACACCAGGTGCTGGCGCATGTGTCGGGCAAAATGAGGAAGAATTTCATCCGCATTCTGCCGGGCGATAAAGTCGCAGTCGAACTTTCTCCGTACGACCTGAATCGCGGACGGATCGTTTACCGCTACAAGTAAGTTTCTTCGTAGAGACGGGGCCCGCCCCGTCTCCTGCGTGCAGCGG
>JBAWAI010000362.1:0-28447 GCA_049589215.1 Terriglobales bacterium
AGGTTCCACAGAAAAAACAGCAAATACGCCCTCTGTCGTCGCGATAATCCCGATCGGTAGTCCCGCCAGCGACGCGGCACTTCTCGCAATGACTGCGGTAAAAACGCGGTCCACGGAATCAGCCACAACACCAGCAACGCCCAAAATAAAATCAGCGGAACGGTGTCGTAATCGCGCGGCACGCGCGTGCCAAGAAATCGCCGCACGTGTTCGTTAATAAAGTAGAACCAGAGAAACCCACGCACATTTCCCTGCGGAGGATTTCGCAAAGCCGCCAGAATATGCCAAGGCGCGGCCACCGCCAGAAACACGATCGCGCTCGAAACCAGGCGCAGCCGCAGCAAATGCCGCAAGTTGCCAGTAAGCAGCAGGTAGAGTCCAATGGCCCCCGCCGGAAACACTAGCCCAATCAGCCCTTTGGTCAGTACGTTGAGTGCGCACACCGCGGCCAGCGCCCAGCAAATTGCCCGCGAGGGTTTTTCCTGCTCCAGCGATTCCATAAAAAGCCAGAATGTCAGCGTCAGCCACAATCCCACCAGCACATCCGGAATCAGAAACCGCGTAAACAAAAATGGCCCGAGCGCAGTGGCCAGCACCACTCCCGAATCGAGTCCTCCCTCGCTGCCAAACACCCATCGCCCAAAGCCGTAGGTCGCGAGAATCATCAACAGCACGCCCAGCATCAGGGGAAATCGCGTGCTCCACTCGCTGATCCCGAACAGCTTGTAACTTACCGCCACGCTCCAATACATCAGCGGAGCCTTCTCCAGATACCTCTCGCCATTCACGTATAGCGTGACCCAGTCATGCCGCTGCAGCATCTGCCGCGCCGCTTCCGCGTGAACTGTGTCCGCATCGTCAAGCAACGGAGCTCGCCCCAACCCGACAACATAAATTGCCAGCCAGAGCCCAGTCAGCACGAGCAGCGCCACGCGCCAGTTCACAAATCGGCTGCTGCGCTCATTCGCGGTCTCGACTGGCGCCCGCTGGTCTTTAAGAATTTGAGGGGAATTCATTAGAAATGATCTGTGCCTGCTACTCCACCACGTCCGCGTCCAGCACGCGCGGCTGCTCCAGATAATGCGCGATTGCATACTGCGCCAGAAGCGGTGTCTGTAGCCGGATTTCCGCGCCTATCCATTCGCCCTTTGCATGCGGAGCGTCTGCCGCTTGCCTTGACCCGCCGCCGTGGCCGAACTGCGGCCCAAACGCGGCGTTCTGGATTTGGTCAAACTGTTTGATCCCGCGCCAAGCCTCATCGCCCACGGTCCCGCCCACGTCGATTTTCAGCCGTACGATTGCCATCGTCAAAGTCCTGTTTGATGCCGATTTCGCCTGCCTAGTCCGCCGCCGCCCGCACCGCAATCCGTTCTCCGGCGACCTCGCGGTAAATCTCTAGGATCCTTGCCACCGAACTCTCCCATGAAAATCGTTGCGCCTGCTCGTAGCCAAGTTTCTTCATCCGTGTGCGCGCCTCGCCATCCAGCAACGCCTGCTGCAACGCCCGCCGTATCTCAAACACATTCTCCGGATTCACCATCAGCGCCGCATTGCCTACCACCTCCGGCAGGCTCGAGGTATTCGAAGTAACGACTGGTGTGCCGTGGGCCATCGCCTCGAGGGGCGGCAGCCCGAATCCCTCATAGAGCGATGGAAACACAAAAATCTTCGCCACATCATAAAAAATCCGCAACACTTCAATGGGCACAAAGCCCAGAAACCGCACATCGTTCTGTACGCCGCCGCTAATCACTGTACGCCGCAGCCGCGGATGGCTCGAGAGATCGTCGCCGATAATAATCAGTTTCAAATCCGGATAGCGCCGCTCCTTGGCCAACTCGTTCTTGAGCGCCGAGAACGCTTCAATAATGCGCACGACATTCTTATGCGGACGGATCGCGCCTGCGTACAGAAGAAATGGATAGTTCACCTGATAGCGCTCGGCGATCAACTGACGATCCGCTTCGCTGGCGTGTCCATGCAGAAAGCGCTCGTCGATTGCGTTATAAACGACTTCAATTCGTCCGTCGGCAACACCCAGCAGCTTTTCGATCTCGCCTTTCGTAAATTGCGAGACTGCCATCACTCGCGCCGCCCCGCGCAGCACGCGCCGCGTCAAATAAAAATGGATGCTCCGCCGCAGGCTCGAGAAATTCCGCGACCCGTACATGTGCTCCAGCAGATCGTGCACTGTCAGCACATAAGGACATGGAAGCCCGCGCGGCATCCAGAACAGGTGCGGAACGTGCGCCACATTGCATCCCAACCGCCGCATGATCACGCGAAACTCTACGCAGCCCTTCAACGTGTTGTCGGCTGCCGTTAACTCCACGGCCTGAAAGTTCCCGGGCAGAGGCCCGCACTCCGCCATTTTTGCCGGCGATCCGACCAGGAAGTAAGTGCTGTCTCTGTCGAGTCGCGCGAGCGTTCGAACCACATTGCGAATGTAGGTCCCAACGCCGAACTCCGTCATGCGCCGGATGTCGATCGCGACCTTCACGAGGAGAATTTAACCATAGGCAATCGATTGAGGACACAAAATTTAAGGGGCTCAGCGGTCGAAGGTTGCGCGTCACCGGATAGAACCGCAGCGAGAGCAGTTCGGGGTGCCGTCCTCAAGAGGCGCAGCTACGCCCGAACTTCCTCGTGCGCGTGCGCCCGCGCGCGGCGCTCCGCATAGAGCGGAAACTCCTCTGCCAGTCCCAGCACTTGCTTGCGGATTCTCGCGAGCCCCGTCGTGTCGGTCCGATTGGTGAGCGCCTCGGCGATCCACCGGCCAATCTGCCGCATTTCCTCTTCCTTCATTCCGCGTGTTGTCACGGCCGGCGTTCCAATCCGAATGCCGCTTGGCTTCATCGGCGGATTCGTGTCGAACGGAATCGCATTCTTGTTCACGGTGATCGCGGCCTCGCCCAAAGCCTTCTCCGCCTCGCTCCCGAGCATGCCCTTCGCGAACACATCCACCAGCATCAGATGCGTATCTGTCCCGCCAGAAATAATTCGGAATCCTTCGGCCGCCAGCGTCTCCGCCAGCACCTTGGCGTTGGCCACCACTTGCCGCGCATATTCTTTGAAACTCGGCTGTGATGCCTCCAGAAAGCAGACCGCCTTCGCTGCCATGATGTGTACCAGCGGGCCGCCCTGCATTCCAGGGAACACAGTTTTGTCGATCGCCGGCCCAAATTCCTGCTTGCTCAAAATCATTCCTGAGCGTGGCCCGCGCAGCGTCTTGTGTGTCGTCGAAGTCACAATCTGCGCATGTGGCACTGGCGAAGGATGCGCCCCGCCCGCCACCAGCCCGGCAAAGTGCGCCATGTCAACCAGGAAAAGCGCTCCGACTTTATCGGCAATCTGCCGCATCCGCGCAAAATCAATGATTCGCGGATACGCGCTGCCCCCGCCAATAATCAGCTTCGGCCGCTCCTGCTCGGCGAGCCGCTCGACTTCGTCATAGTCGATCGTCTCCGTCTCTTTGGTCACCCCATAGGGAACAATCTTGTAGGTCTTACCCGAAAAATTCAGATGATGTCCGTGCGTCAGGTGTCCGCCATGCGCAAGGTTGAGCCCTAGAATCGTATCGCCCGGCTGAATCACCGAGGCATACGCCGCCTGATTGGCCTGCGATCCTGAATGCGGCTGCACGTTCGCATATTCCGCGCCGAACAGCTTTTTCACCCGCTCCCGCGCCAGGTTCTCAACCACGTCGGCAAACTCGCATCCGCCGTAGTAGCGTTTACCCGGATAACCTTCGGCATACTTGTTGGTGAAGACCGAGCCGGCAGCTTCGAGCACGGCCTCGCTGACGAAATTTTCCGAGGCGATCAGTTCCAGTCCTTCATGCTGGCGGCGAACTTCGTTGTCGATCGCATTGGCGATTTCGGGATCGACTTCAATTAGAGGACGGCTCATCGACGAATTTTTCATAGGAATTTGCCTGGCTTCGATTGTAACCCGCTGATTGTAACCCGCTCCAGCATGGCACACCGTGCTGCCTACGCCGCTGCAAGTCTAAACTGATGAGCGATGCTCGATCCGCTACGCCCACTGGAGAAAAGCCCACATTCTGGCCTATGCGCAAGCTGCCGCCACGCGACCGCAATCGAATCCGATCGCGGTTCAATCTTTATCCGGTGTGAACTCTCGCGAGTCGATCGCAGTTTTCCGAAGTATCCGAGCCTGCCGGTTCTGGCGTGCCGCGGCTACGAATCGAACGAGACGTCCTGACCTACGTTACGGAAGCCGGAATGTGTAACCTGCGGCGGATCGTGATCGTGTGTCGGGACGTTTGACCACACATAGTCTGGCATCTTGGAGGAGTTAAACTCTGGCATGGCGGAGATCGGCCGGATACTGGTTGCTTTCGGGATCGTGCTCGTCGTGATCGGCGGCATCGTCATGCTGCTGGGTCGTACAGGCCTCCCATTCGGCCGGCTGCCGGGAGACATCGTGTATCGCGGCAAGAATACGACGTTTTATTTTCCGCTGGCCACGTCAATCCTGCTTAGCGTGGTGCTGTCGCTTCTCTTTTTCCTGATCGGCCGTTTCAAGCGCTAGACGCAAAGAGCCGCCTCCCTGCAACAATTCTGCGAGTTCATCGCGGTACACTGATGCCAATGGATGCCGGCGACCAACTCGGTTTTCACTTTCGCGTGCCGGAGCGGCAGGTTTGGACCGTGCGGGCGCTGGTCACGGCGGTACGCGGGTTGGTGGAGCGGCAGTACTCCGACTGCTGGGTGGAAGGCGAGATTTCGAATTTTCGCAATCCGGATTCGGGGCACCTGTACTTCACGCTCAAAGACCAGGATGCGCAGATCCGGGTGGTGATGTTCCGTTCGTCGGCGCGCCTGCTGCGCTTTCGACCCGAAAATGGATTGCACGTAACGGTGCGCGGCCGGATCACCATCTATGAAGAGCGTGGCGAGCTACAGATTTCCGCCGAATTCATGGAGCCACAGGGCGCGGGTGCGCTGCAGTTAGCGTTCGAGCAGTTGAAGGCGCGCCTGCAAGCGGAAGGACTGTTCGACGCGGCGCGCAAAAGACCGATCCCGCCCCTGCCGCAGCGAATCGGAATCATTACGTCTCCGCAGGGTGCCGCACTGCGCGACATTCTCAATATTCTGGCGCGGCGGCATCGTTCAGCCAACATTCTGATTTTTCCCGCGCAAGTGCAGGGCGATGCGGCGGCATCCGAGGTGATGGCCGGACTGCGGCATTTTCAGGGCAGCGCACAATCCGGCGCTGGAGTCGAAGTAATTATTGTTGCGCGCGGCGGCGGATCGGCCGAGGACTTGGCCGCGTTCAATCATGAAGGGCTGGCGCGAGCGGTGGCGGCATCGAAGGTTCCTGTAATCTCGGCGATCGGGCACGAGACTGATTTCACGATTATCGATTTCGTGGCCGATTTGCGGGCGCCCACGCCGTCGGCGGCAGCGGAACTCGTCATCCGATCACGGCAGGAGCTTGAAGCTCATACCGAAGACCTTGACCGGCGGCTGGAGCGCGCGGTCCGCTATCGACTGCTGATGGCGCGGCAGGGGCTGACCGAGCTCGCGCAGCACGGCGCGTTTGCCAGCATGATGGACGGAATCCGGCGGGGCCAGCAGAGGCTCGACGAGCGCACCTTTCGGCTGGAGAAAGCGCAGCGGCAGCTGTTGGAGCGCAAGCATCGGCGGCTGGAAACGGCGGCGGCGGCCGTGCGGCACTACGATGCGCGGCGCCGGTTGAGCACGATTCGCCGGCAACTGGAGTCGTTCGCGGCGAATCTGGCCACGGCCGCGCGCGCTCATTTGCTCGCCGGGCGTGCGGTGCTCGATCGCAGAACGGCCAGTCTTGAGGCACTTTCGCCGCTGGCCATTCTTAATCGCGGATACGCGCTGGTTTTCGACGCCAACGGGCAACTGGTAAAAGATGCGGTGCGACTGGCTCCGGGAGACGAAATGTCCGCCCGCCTGGCACGCGGGCAGGTTCGGGCGCGGGTGACGGGGAGCGAGCCCGAATCCGCTTAAGGCTGCAGCGTGAGCCGCTTCCATTCTTCGCTGCTTGGCCGCTGGATTAGAATGAAATTCAACACACCAACGACGAGGACACAGTGACAGCGGCGATTCCATGGCCACAAATCTTCCTGAAGCTGCTGGATATCGTGCTGGTCGCGTTTCTGATTTATCAGTTCCTGAAGCTGGTGCGGGGCACGCGCGCGGCACCCATGCTGGTGGGAGTAGCAACTCTTGGTTTGATTTTTTATTTTGTGCGGCTCGGTGAGTTGCCCACCCTCAACTGGCTTCTGAGCACACTGCTCCCCTACGCGGTTTTCGCGCTTATCGTCGTCTTTCAGTCTGAGATCCGGCACGCGCTTGCGAACCTCGGCCGGCGCATTTCGATGATGCGGTCTTCCAGTTCGTCGGCCGACGTCTACGACGATATCGTTCTCGCCGCCAATCTCTTCTCGCAGAATCAAACTGGCGCGCTGATTGTGATCGAGCGGGAAATCGGACTGCGCACTTATATTGAGAGCGGTGTCGCTCTTGACGCCCGATTATCGTATGACCTGCTGGCGACCGTGTTCCGTCCGAGTGCGCCACTGCATGATGGCGCGGTGATCGTGCAGCGAGATCGAATCGCGGCTGCAGCCTGCTTTCTGCCGCTTTCGATGAATCCCATTCTCTCCACACAGCTCGGAACGCGCCATCGCGCGGCCATCGGAATTACTGAAGAGACCGATGCCGTCGCGGTGGTCATCTCGGAAGAGACGGGGTCGATCAGTCTGGCAGTCGCTGGAAAGATCGATCGCGATCTGACCGTAGAACACCTGCGCGAGCGCCTGACTACGCTCCTGCGGCGCTATGCGCCCGCTCCCAGCCTGCCCAGTCCGGTGGAAGAAAATTTTGTCGATGACGAGCCCAGTTCGCACGCCGGCGGCCGTCATCACGATGCCGGCTCGCGACTGAAAGGGGATGACTGACCATGGCAGGCTGGTTCGAGCGTAGTTTCGTTCACAACTTCTGGATGAAGCTGCTGTCCCTGCTTCTGGCGGTCGGGCTATGGCTGGCTGTGGCGCGCGATCCAATCGCCTCGGTCGAGGTCAGGGTTCCAATTGAATTCAGTCTTCCCGACAACATCGTCATCGATTCAAACACTTTCACCCAGGCACAGGTGCTGGTGCGTGGACCGCAACGCCTGATGCATCGCATGGAACCGGGAGATGTACGCGCCGAGGTCGATCTGAGCAATGTTCAACCGGGCGAGCGAACTTTTGAACTGCACGTTCATGTGCCGCAGGACATGGAAGTCGTGGAGATTATTCCCAGCCAGTTTCACCTTTCGTTTGACAGCCGGGAAACCCGCTCGGTCGAAGTTCGCCCACGCGTCACCGGAACATTTGCCAGTGGGGTCAAGGTCAACAAGGTTACGGCCGACCCGCCGACCGTCACGGTGACCGGACCGCGCCGACGCGTCGATGCGCTGGAAGCAGCCAGCACAGATCCCGTCGATGCAAGCGGAGCCACCAACATCGCGTCATACTCGACGCAGGTGTACTTAGCCGATCCATTGATCCAGGTTGTGCATCCCCGGCCGATTCACGTGACGGTTATGATGGAATCCGCAGACGGCGGCAAGAAAAAATAGGCCGTTGGCCGTTCGCTCTAACTCCATGACACAGACCAGGCAGCTTTTTGGAACGGATGGAATTCGCGGCGTTGCTGGTGAATTTCCCCTGACCCGCGACAGCGTGTACTGGATCGGGCGCGCGCTCGGGCACGATTTGATGCGTGCGAATGCGAAGGCGCGCGTCCTGATCGGGCAAGACACGCGGACTTCCAGCCAGTGGATTGCCGACCGATTCCTCGAGGGACTAGGCTCAGTGGGCGTGTCGGTCCGAAGCGCCGGTGTGATCACTACGCCGGGGGTCGCGTTTTTGGCCCGCTCGCAGGGATTCGACGCGGGCATAGTCATTTCGGCGTCTCATAATCCATGGACCGACAACGGCATCAAGATATTTTCCGGCGACGGTTACAAGCTGCCCGACGCTCGCGAATTGGCGATCGAGCATGAGATCTTCTCGCTGCTGCAAGCCGGTTCGGTTCCGGGACCCGATTCGCCCGCCGGAATTTCGAGTCTGCCCGGCGACGAGGAACTGAGGCAGGCGTATGTCCGCTGGCTGGCCGCGGGTGTGACTGCTGATTTGACCAGCCTGCGCGTCGCGGTCGATTGCGCCAACGGCGCGGCCGCCGCGGAAGCTCCGGCGCTGTTTCGCGCGCTCAAGGTGAACACGACTTTTCTGCACGCGGCTCCCAACGGGCAAAACATCAACGAAATTTGTGGGGCCTTGCATCCCGAAGTGGTGGCGCGCTTTGTCGCCGAGCTTAACGGTCAATTCGACGTCGGAGTTACATTTGACGGCGATGCGGACCGCGCGCTTTTTTGCGACGCCGAGGGTCGCGTGGTGAATGGAGACGCGGTTCTGCTGCTGGCCGCGCGCGACATGCAGTCCCGAGGAGTCCTGGAAAAAGCCACGGTCGTGGCTACGACGATGTCAAACATGGGACTCGAGCAGGCACTCAAACGCTCCGGCATTCGCATGCTGCGCGCGAACGTGGGCGACAAGTATGTGCTCGAGGAGATGCAGCGAGTTGGGGCCACGCTCGGCGGGGAACAATCCGGTCACATTCTGTTTCGCGATGGCGACGCCACCACCGGCGATGGCTTGCTGACCGCGTTACGCGTGCTGCAGATCGTGGTGCGCTCGGGCACGCCACTGTCTGAACTGGTAAATGACCTTAAGGTGTTTCCGCAAACAATTCGCAATATTCGTGTGCGAGAGAAGAAGCCGTTCGCTCAGATTCCCGCCGTGCACGAGGCGATTGCCTCTGCCGAACGCGAGCTCAACGGGAACGGCCGCGTGGTCGTGCGTTACTCAGGCACGGAGGTGCTGGCTCGCGTGATGGTTGAAGCCGAATCGAAAGAACAGATGAACCGCATTGCAGATTCGATCTCGGGAGCGATTCAATCCGCGCTGGGTGTATAGAGCAATCGGTTCGTACTTTGGGGATCTGGCCCCAGAGATGTGACTTCTAGCCTCTCCCCCGCAACTCCCTTCGACTAAACCCCTCTCTCTGCAACCCTTTGGTCGCATCGCGTGAGAGTACGTCCCAAAGAACGAGCGGGTTATCTTGTTTCTACTAAAGAATTCTCTGAGAATGAGAATCGATTTATATTTCTCGCCTTAGAAGAGACTCATGAGAATACTTGTCGTGGAAGATGACGTTGCTCTCGCCAGCTTTATCCGCAAGGGGCTCGAGGCCGAACACCATGCGGTGGATGCGTCCCATGATGGCGAACAAGGCTGCTCGATGGCGATTGCCGTCGATTACGATCTCGTCGTTCTTGACCTGAGCCTCCCCACCCTCGACGGTCTGGCTCTTCTAAGAGCTCTGCGCCAGCGCAAACCGAATTTGCCGGTCATGATTTTGACGGCGCGCAGCCGCGTGGAAGACCGCGTCCGGTGCCTGGACTCCGGCGCCGACGATTATCTGGCCAAGCCGTTTTCGTTTCTCGAGCTCGCGGCCAGGGCGCGGGCTTTATTGCGCCGCAGCCGGTTGCCGTCCGAATCTGTGCTCAAGGTGCAGGACCTGAACCTTGACCGCGTGGAGCGTAAGGTGGAGCGCGGTGGACGGCCGATTGAACTGACGACCAAGGAATTTGCGCTGCTCGAATACATGATGCGCAACGCGGGCAGGCGACTGACGCGAGCGATGATCATCGAGCATGTGTGGAACCTGACCTTCGATTCCACAACCAACGTGGTCGATGTGTACATCAATTACCTGAGGCGAAAAGTAGACGATGGTTTTACAACTTCGCTGATTCACACCATTCGCGGCGTCGGCTATCAGCTTAGCCCCGGGGCACAGGCCTGATGGCAACCACTGTGGCATCGCTGCCTCAGAACCCCGGAGTGCTTCAGGATCTGCTGCATTTATTGAGCCAGCCCCTGACCACTCTGCATTGCGCGCTCGAGCACTCGCTCACGCAGGACGAAACCGAGCGCTCGGAAGAAGTTGTGGTTGCACTCGAGCAGACTGGCCGCCTCATCGAAGCCGTGCGCCTGATGCGGGAATATCTGGAGGCCGAAGAAGGTTGTTTTCTGGCAGAGCCCTTCCCGGTCGGTCTCGCGATCGAGAATGTCCTGGACCAAATCTCTGTGCTCACCGAAGCTCGCGGCACGCGACTCTTCGCCTACGGAACATCGAAAGCAGCTATCCCCGTGAGAGTTGCATGGCTGCAGCGTGCATTGTTTTACCTCATTGGACTGGTGGTCGAACGCGCCATGGCGGGGCAGGGAATCACGCTCATACTTGAAGACCGCGAATCTCAGTCAGTGATCAGCGGGCACTGCCTACCGGTCCAGCTCTCGTTATCCCGCCCTTCCGATCGGCTGTCAGACGTCGTTTACGAGTCCCTCGAATCGCCAACGGTGCGCCAGGTCAAGATGGAAATTGCCCGCCTCGTCCTCGAATCTGCGGGAGCGTCGCTTGAGATTTATCCCGAGGGCCAGCCCGGCTTTACGATTCGCCTGCCTAAGCCGAGCTGTAACGAAATTCTCGCCTGATCTCCTCCGCCGTTTCTGCCGAATCGAATTCCAGGGAGTACAATCCAGCCGTTCGCGGCTTTTCGACCAAGCGCTCGCGGAGGCCCCATGAAGCGTTGCATCGTACTCCTCACTATTCTCTTTTGTTCGTTCTTGAGTTGGGCGCAAGCCGAGCCTGCCGCGAAGCCGAAGCCGGTCACAATCATTAAGGCGGGCGCGTTGATCGATGGCGTCACGAACACCGTGCGCCACGATCAGGTCATCACCATTCGCGGCAATGTCGTCGTCGAAGTTGCCGATGCAGCTTCATCGAAAATCCCCGCCGATGCCACCGTCATCGATCTTTCGAAGGCAACCGTGCTGCCTGGACTGATTGACGCGCACACCCACATCTTTTTGCAAGGTGAGGATCCGGCGGAGGGCGGCTACGACGTGCAGCTTCTGAAATATCCGCTGGCGTTCCGCGCGGCGCGGGCTACAGTTTCGGCGCGGCGGGCGCTCGAGCAGGGTTTCACAACCATCCGCGACATGGAAACCGAAGGCGCGGGATATGGCGACATCGGCATCAAGATGGCCATCGAGCGGGGCTATATTCCGGGGCCGCGAATTTTTGCCGCAACGCGCGCCATCTCGACCACTGGGGGATATCCACTCGAGGGCTATGCGCCGGAGATCGAGGTCCCAAAAGGCGCGCAGCTGATCGACGGACCCGTCGAAGCCCGCAAGGCCGCCCGCGAGCAGCTCGATCACGGCGCGGACTGGATCAAGGTCTATATGACGCATCGCTCGTGGATCGGCAAGAACGGCGAGCTGGTTTCGCAGCCCACGCTCACGGTCGAGGAGTTGCGCGCGATCGTCGACGAGGCGCATGGCTGGGGAAAGAAAGTCGCCTGCCACTCCTATGGCGGAATCGGCATGCAGCGCGCGCTCGATGGCGGATGCGACTCCATCGAACACGGGCTGATGCTGACCGACGCGCAGGTCGCGCAGATGATCAGGCAGGGAACGTGGCTCTGCCCCACGCTCAACATCTATTACACGGATTGGGCGCCGGCCGATACGCCGGAAGGTCAGCGTGACCGCAAGCGAGTGTCGGAGCACGAAGCATCATTTCGCAGAGCGCTAGCAGCTGGAGTGAAGATTGCCTTTGGCACGGATGTGGGCGGATTTCCATGGACCGATCCGATTGCCGCCGAATTTTCGCGCATGGTGGAATTGGGGATGACGCCGATGCAGGCGATTCAGGCCGCAACCTCGAAGGCGGCAGAGTTGCTCGAACGGTCGGGTCAGTTAGGCATGATTGCGCCCGGCTCCTATGCCGATGTGGTCGCGGTGGACGGCGATCCGCTGGCCAACATAAAAGTTCTGGAGAATGTTGGCTTCGTGATGAAGGATGGAAAAGTTTTCAAGAATGAACTCGCGCAGAAAAAATGACGCCGGACAAACAGGTAGAGCGGGGCCGCTCATTCACACAAACGAAGCAGAGATAGGAAACCTTCAGTTATGCGCGTGCGGGCTCTGCGCGGGATTCGCCACAGGCGCGGGTTTTGCCTTGGCGATCTTTACATCAAAGCTGATGGGCAGGTTTTTCGGCGGATAGCATGCCTTGTTATCGCACGCCTGATACTTCAGAGTTCCACGTACCACATACTTGCCAGGCTGTACCGAGCGCAGCGGACGGACCAGCACATCTACCTCGAAATCTCCGGTATACACATTGAGCTTCTCATCTGGCGCGAAGGCAAAGCTCATATCCTTGCCGTCGGGATAGGTGGTTTTACCGATGACGATATCGGTTGTGGCCTCCACCTTAAGCGCCGTGGGAATGAGGTAATCCGAGTTCGGGTGATTGGAATTGATGTGATAGCCGCCGGCAACGTTAAACGTGAGCGGCGCGGCGATAGACTTTCCCTGTGTGACGGTGACGACCGGCGCGGCGGTTAGTATGACGACCGGACCTTTCGGCCCAAATTCTTCCTGCGCGAATGCCCACGCAGACAAGAGAAGAAGCGCGCACATCAGGAATTTTTTCATGGGGAACTTATCTCTGAGCCCGCACCGAGCTGCCCGGGCCGAGCGCTTCTTTGATGTGGTCTACAAACACGCTGCGGCTCTGCAACCCGAATTCGCGGCCGATCACTTTGCCGTTCCGATCCAGAAAGAACGTCGTCGGCAGAACGTTCACGCCGCCATAGCTCAGACCGACCGCTTCCTTGCCCAGTAGAATCGGGTAGTTTACGCCCATGTCCTTGGCGAATTTTGAGATGTCTTCGGTGCTGGCATCATCCATCGCCACGCCGACGATCTGGAATCCCTGCGGACCATATTCCTTTTGCAGTTCCACAAACCAGGGCATCTCCACCTTGCACGGGCCGCAGTAAGTCGCCCAGAAATTCAACAGAACGGCTTTGCCCCGCAGGCTGGATAGCTTAAGGCTCTTGCCGTCGAGCGCTTCGAGATCGAAATCGGGCGCGGTCGCGCCCATCAGCTGCCCATTCGCCGGACCGTTGGCGCGATTATTGCGGGCGGTTCGAATCCCGGCAAACAACATAACTGCGACCAATGCGCCCACAAAAAACAGAATTAGCGGATTTCTCTTCACCATAGACTTCAGTCCAAACGTGCCGCGAACTTAGTTACTTGATTTTATCCCCTTCTCAAACAGCGCGCACGCAGCGGCTTTTACGGCCCCCAGACTAAAGGGCGAAACGGTTCAAGAACGAGAAATAGCCTGCAATTACATTGAATTTCCCCATGACCAGCAGAATACCCAGCACAATCAGCAGGCCGCCGCTGGCAACTTCCACCGCATGCATGTGAAATTTGAACCGGTTGTAGAACTTGAGGAAGCGCTCGATGCCGAGTGATGTGACCAAAAAGGGTACCGCCAGTCCGGCCGAATAAATCGCCAGCAGCACAATCCCTTTCCAGACCGTATTCTGGGCCGCGGCGAAACCGAGCACCACGGCGAGGATGGGACCAACGCACGGTGTCCAGCCAAACGCGAAAGCAAATCCAATCACAAACGCGCCCCACGGAGACGCGCCACCCTTGAGCGTATGCAGCCGGGTGTCAGCGAGCAGAGCCTTGATTTGAAATATTCCCGTGAGGTGAAGGCCAAAAAGAATAATGATCCCGCCCGCGATGCGCGCCAGCAGCGATTTATATTGCGCCAGAACCTGGCCAACCTCGGTCGAAATTGCCCCCAGCGTGATAAACACAATGCTGAAACCGACGATGAAGGCCGCGGAATTGAGCATCACCTTGCGAAACAGGTGTCCTTCCGATGATTTCAGCTCTTCAACGCCGGCCCCGGAGATCAGCGAAACATAACCTGGGACGAGCGGTAACACGCACGGCGAGAGAAACGAAATAATTCCGGCGACGAAGGCGGCGAGCGGCAGGGGCAAGGTGTTCATGAATTTCTAATTGTAACGGCGTTGACCGAGTTTGACCCATCTTTTCAGCCAACTGTAAGATCAAAGTTCATCATTTGCAGACGAACGCCCGCGAAGTGCAGCGGCTTTGCACCTCTGGATGGGGAGTTGCTGTCCCCAACATTTGTTGTCCGTCAGGATCGAATGCCCCACGAACTGCCAAAAGCTTACGAACCGGGCGCTATCGAAAAGCGGTGGGCCGACTACTGGATCAGCGAAAAGCTCTTCCACGTTGAGACGCCCGCGCCCGGCGAAACTCGGCCGGTGTTCACGCTGCTCCTGCCGCCGCCAAATGTCACCGGCCGCCTGCACATGGGCCACATGCTCAACCAGACGCAGATGGACATTCTCGTGCGCTGGCATCGCATGCGCGGCTTCATCACGCTCTGGCTCCCCGGCACCGATCACGCCGGCATCGCGACCCAGATGATGGTTGAGCGCCAACTGGCGAAAGAAGGCAAGAAGCGCCGCGACATGGGCCGCGAAAAATTCGTCGAGCGCGTCTGGGGGTGGAAGCGCGAATACGGCGGCGCAATTCTCGACCAGATGAAGCGGCTCGGCGCATCGGTCGATTGGGGCCGCGAATATTTCACGATGGACGAGAATCTGTCGCGCGCGGTGCGCGAGGTCTTCGTCCGCCTCTACGAGGAAGGCCTGATCTATCGCGGCAAGTACATCGTTAACTGGTGCCCGCGTTGCGAGACGGCGATTTCGGATCTCGAGGTGAAGCACGAAGAGGTCGCGGGCAAGCTCTGGGAGATTCGCTATCCAGTTGTCGGCTCGAACCCGCAGGAGTACATCACCGTAGCCACGACTCGGCCCGAGACCATGCTCGGCGACACGGCGGTCGCAATCAACCCGGCCGACGATCGCTACACGCACCTGCACGGGAAAAAAGTCTTGCTGCCGCTGATGAACCGCGAGATCCCCATCATCCTCGACGAGATCGCGAAGCCCGAGTTCGGCACCGGCGCAGTCAAAATCACGCCGGCCCATGATCCCAACGATTTTGAAGCAGGCAAACGGCACAGCCTGCCTCAGATCGACATCATGGACCTGCACGCGCGCATGAACGAGAACGCCGGCAAATACAAAGGTCTGGACCGCTACGAGGCCCGCCAAGCTGTACTCGCAGACCTCAAAGAGCAGGGTTTCCTCGTCGCCGAAAAAGCCTACACCGTCCCCCTCGGCAAGTGCGACCGCTGCGGGACGGTAGTCGAGCCTCGCCTGTCGGAGCAATGGTTCGTGAAAATCGAGCCGCTCGCGAAAAAAGCCATCGCGGCCGTCGAGTCCGGCGAGATCACAATTCTCCCCGACAATTACCGGCAGATTTATTTGAACTGGATGAACAACATCCACGACTGGACCATCTCGCGCCAGCTCTGGTGGGGCCATCGCATTCCGGTGTGGCACTGCGAAAGCGAAACCTGCCATGAAGTCATCGTCGCCCGCGAGACGCCGCAGGCGTGCCCGAAATGCGGCGGCGCAAAACTCGAACAGGATACCGACGTTCTCGACACGTGGTTCTCGTCGGGTCTCCTTCCGTTCACAACGCTAGGCTGGCCCGAAAAGACGCGGGACCAGGAAGTCTTTTATCCGACCACGCTCCTCATCACCGCCTACGAAATTCTCTTCTTCTGGGTCGCGCGCATGATCATGTTCGGCTGCCACTTCATGGACGGCCACCATCAGGATCCCGCGATCAAGAAAGCCAGCGGCGACGGCGACAAAAAAGACGACAGCGTCCCGTTCCGCAACGTCTACATTCACGCGCTCGTCCGCGACGCCGACCGCCAGAAAATGTCGAAGACCAAGGGCAACGTGATTAATCCCCTCGACGTGATCGAGCGATTTGGAACGGACGCGACCCGCTTCACTCTAGCGGCCATGGCCGCTCCAGGCACGGATATCGCCTTCAGCGAAAGCCGCACCGACGGCTATCGCGCCTTCGCCAACAAAATCTGGAATGCCGCCCGCTTCATGTTCATGAATGTCGATCGCGTTGCGCCGGACTTGCGGCCCGCCAATGTGGGCGCGGGCGATTCGCTTGGGCAGTCCGCAGGCATCGCTGGATTCGCCGCGCACACCCTCGAAGACCGATGGATTCTTTCCCGCTTCAATCGCGCAACAAGGAATGTAAATGAAGCGCTGGCAAGCTACCGCTTTCACGAAGCGGCAAACCGCATTTACGACTTCTTCTGGGGCGAGTTCTGCGACTGGTATCTCGAACTGATCAAGCCGCGCCTCCTCGAAACCGCGGACGCTGAGACGGCCAGGGCCGCTTGCACGAATCTGGTAAACCTGTTCGATGGTGCGCTGCGCTTGCTGCATCCCGTAATGCCGTTTATCACCGAGGAGATTTGGCACGCCATCTATGCGGGCGCACCGCCGCTGAAGTCGATCGCCCTGGCGCCCTATCCCGCGGCGAATGACGCGCAGATCGATCTTGCTACCGAAACCGATATGGCCATCCTGCAAGACCTGATTGCCAGCGTGCGTAACTTGCGCGCCGAACTCAAAGTCGAGCCCAAGGTGAAGGTGCCCATCGAAGTCTTTGCTCCTGAGGCAAACATTCGGCGGCTGATCGAAGAGAATCGCGGAGCGGTCGAGCGGTTGGGCGGCGTGGAGTCGCTAGCCTTCGTTGAGTCGTCTCTCGCAAAAATTACTGGTGCACGAAGTACCGCGCGCTTTGATGTCCTCGTAATCTATGAGAAGAAAATCGATGTGGCGGCCGAGCGCGAACGCCTGAAGAAGGAATTGGAGAAGATCGAAAAGGAAATCGCCAATGGCCAACGGCAACTTGGCAACGAACAGTTCTTGGCGAAGGCCCCGGCAAAGGTGGTAGAAGGATTGCGAACACGCGCCGACGAATTGAAAGTATTGCGGGAAAAAACTTTGGCGCAAATGCAAGAGATAACCGGATAATTCTCAGTGGGCGACAAAGATTTGCAACTCAGAACTGAGACCTGACAACCGAGAGCTGATAGCTTGTTTTTATGGACTGGAATTCACGACGCATCTCCGCAATTATCGAGAACGCGCTGAACGAGGATCGGGCGACGCGCGATGCGACCAGCTATGCCTGCGTCGATCCGAATCAGCTCGCCACGGCGACCATCATCGCCAAGCAGGAGTGCATCGTCGCCGGCCTCGGCTCGGTGCCGCGCATTCTTGACGTCTATGCCGCGCTCGACGGCGCGGTCATGGCGCACTATGAGGTCACCAGCCATCCTTCAATTTTTGACGGCGTCCGTGTGAATGCGGGGCAGCCGGTCGCGGTGATCCGGCACAACGCGCGAGTCATTCTTTCCTGCGAGCGCGTGATCCTCAATTTTTTGCAGCGCATCTCCGGCATCGCGACTACCACTCGCAAATTCGTCGACGCCGTTGCTGGCACGCGCGTCCGGATTCTCGACACACGCAAAACAGCTCCCGGTCTCCGCGTGATCGACAAGTACGCCGTACGCTGCGGCGGAGGCCAGAATCACCGCCTCGATCTGTCGGATGGCGTGGTCATCAAACACAACCATATGGCCCTGGCAGGGGGCACCGCGCCAGCACTGGAACGCGCCCTGCGCAATCGCCGCGGAACCCAGCCTGTCGAAATCGAAGTGCGCTCGCTCGAAGAATTGCAGCAGGCGCTCGCGCACGGCGCGGAGGCGATTCTGCTCGATCATGTGGATGTGGAATTAGTGCGCAAGGCAGTAGAAATCTGTTCGCGCCACTCCCGGCGCATTCCGCTGGAATGCGCTGGTGGCATGACTCTCGAGAACATAAGAGCCTACGCCGAGACGGGCGTTGATTTCATTTCTGTCGGAGCGTTGACGCAATCGGCAACAGCCGTGGATTTGAGCATGCGGGTGATGCCGGCGTAATCGTTCGTGGCCAGCCCTGCAAAGTGAGGCCTATTGAAACAGCCGTGCCCTGGCGCGGTGCGCTTCCGTTAAATCTTGTTGCCGAACGACGAACGATCGGCGACTGGCTATAATTCTCGCCATTACCGCTTCTCGAAAAAGTCGGACAGCAGTCTCCGCCCACAAGGCGACGGACGTACGTTTGGGCCGCATCGTTCGTCTGCTGACGGATCACGCCACTGTGGTCGCGAGCGGCACCAAGATTGCCGAGGAAATCGGCACGAGCCGCTCCGAGGTCTGGCGCTTGATTCAGCAACTGCGCGGCCTGGGAGTTGATGTTGCCGGGCATCCCGCGACCGGCTACCAGTTGCGGTCCGTTCCGGACCTGCTTTTACCCGAGATGATCGCGCCGCTCTTGAAAGGTACCGTTTTTTCTCCGCCCGATGCACGCAACGAAACGAAGCACATTCATCACTATTACAAGATCGGCTCGACGAATTCTGAAGCGATGAATGCAGCCGGCGAAGGCGCGCCCGAAGGCAGCATTTTCCTGGCCGAAGAGCAGCTTGCCGGACGCGGACGCGGCGCACACTCGTGGCATTCGGCGCGCTCCGCTGGGATTTATTGTTCGGTGATTCTGCGCCCGCCGATGCAGCCCTCAGACGCGCTGCTGCTTTCGCTCGCGGCAGGACTAGCCGTTCGCGCAGCGGTGATTGACGTCATGCCTGTGGCCGTTGACTTGAAGTGGCCGAACGACGCGTTGATCGGCGGCAAAAAATTCTGCGGCATCCTTTTGGAGATGAATGCGGAAGCGACGCGCGTGCGGCATCTGGTCATCGGAATTGGAATCAATGTCAATCAGTCGAAATTTCCCGCCGAGTTGCGCGATATTGCAACTTCGCTGCGCCTTGAGACTGGGACGGAGTGGTCGCGGGTGGAACTCTGCTCCGCTTTGCTAAAATCGCTCGATCGCGAGTATCGCGCGTTGATTGACGATGGTCCGTCGGCTCGCGGTTCGGTATTGCAGCGTTTCCAGGAAAACTCGTCGTCGTCGCGCGGTCACAAAGTTCGCGTCGAAGATGACAATGGGTTGGAGGGCGTGACCGAAGGACTCGATGCGCGCGGCTTTCTGCAAGTGCGAACAACGGATGGGCTGTGCACGGTGTTGAGCGGAACGGTAAGAGCAATTTCATGATCTGATAATTTCGTGATTGAGTAATTGGCGATCCGCGAAAACGCTCACTGGCTTTGAATTTGGTTAGGTTGCAAATTATAAAATTACAAAGTCCTTTTATGCTGCTGGTTATCGATGTCGGAAATACGAACACGGTGCTGGGCGTTTTCACTCCCGTGCCGAACGTGCACGCGGGGGACGACCTAACCGTGGAGCCATCGCGCTACGAGCGTCTCGCGGCCCACTGGCGCGTGGGATCGCACCTCACACGCACGGTGGACGAATACGGCATTATCTTCCGCAATCTGTTTGCCATCGACAATCTCGATGTTGCCGGCGTGCATGGGATCGCGGTTTCGTCGGTCGTGCCACCGCTCGATCCTGTGGTGCGCCAGGTGTGCGAGCGCTATTTCAACATCAAGCCGCTCTTCATCGAGCCCGGAATCAAGACCGCTATGCCGGTCCTCTACGACAATCCCTCCGAAGTGGGCGCCGATCGCATCGTCAATGCAGTTGCTGCGTTTGAAAAATACGGCGGGCCGTGCGTGGTCGTTGACTTCGGCACCGCGACCACGTTCGATTGTGTGTCGAAAAAGGGCGAGTACATGGGCGGCGTGATCTGCCCAGGCATCGGCATTTCAGCCGACGCGCTCTTTCAACGCACCGCGCGCCTCCCACGCGTGGAGATTCGCAAACCCTCGCGTGTGATCGGATCGACCACCGTCGGCAGCCTGCAATCCGGACTCTATTACGGCTATCTCGGACTGGTCGACGGCATTCTCGAGCGCCTGGTGGATGAACTTGGCGAGGAGACGCGCGTAATTGCGACTGGGGGATTAGGCTCGCTCATCGGCACGGCCTCGCACTTCATTAAAAATGTCGATGAATTCCTGACGCTCGAAGGCCTGCGTATTATCTGGGAACGCAATCAGCCCTATCGCAAGGATGCGAAAGCGGCGAAGGCAGCGCAGCCCGCTGATGCAAAGCCCTGGCCATCGGAGAAACCTCCGAAATCGCGCTAGCATTTTTGTGAAGGCCCGTCATTTGCGATGACCTTTCGTGGAAAATTACTTCAATTACTTCACCGAAATCGAGGAGCACTATCATCGCCGGCGCGGAACGACGCTGCTGCTCTCGACGCTCGATTGGGCGCTGATTGAGACCTGGAAGGGTGCCGGCATTCCGCTGGAAGCCGTGCTGCGCGGGATCGACGACGCATTCGACAAGTACGATCAAAAACCTGCACGAACGAAAAAGGTGAATAGTCTCGCCTATTGCTCGCAGGCAGTGCTGACGGCGGCGGAAGACATGAAAGAGGCTGCTGTGGGCGCGGCCGTGCCAGAGAAATCCCCCGAACCGGGATTCGACGGCACGCAGATTGCAGCGTTTCTTCGCGAGAACGCTGAGCGTCTTGAAAGAGCCAAACTACCGGTAAACACCGGATTCCCGACCGCAGCTCTGGCGCGCGAAACGGCCGCGTCGCTCCGCGAAATGGCTGCCGCCATCGAAGGCAGCGCAAAACTGCCCCGCCTTGAAGACGTGGAACGGCGTCTGACGGTTCTGGAGGAAAAGCTGTTTGCCGTCCTGATGGCGGCAACTTCGGACGACGATCTCGTCGGCGTTCGCGCGCAGGCGGATCGTGACCTGGCGCCATACCGGCGCAACATGACGGCGGCCCAGATCGAGCAATTGCACAAGCAGTATGTGCGCAAACGGTTGCTCGAACAGAGCGGCGTACCGAGATTGAGTTTGTTCTATATGCACTGAGCACACTATGTGCGCGCCCGCGCTACACTCAATCGTGCTTCTCTCCATTGAAAAACTGATCTATGGCGGCGACGGCCTCGCCCGAACCCCGCTGGGCCCCGATGGCCGCAGCATGGCAGTATTCGTCCCGTTCGTGTTGCCCGGCGAACAGGTTGAGGCGGAGATCCGGCAAGAAAAGGCGGGTTTCGCGCGTGGAAATGTCACGCGGTTGGCGCAGGCTTCACCCGATCGTGTGGCGCCGCCGTGCCCCTATTTTCAGCAATGCGGAGGCTGCCACTATCAGCACATTCCTTACCAGCGCCAGCTGGAATTCAAGGCGCAAATTCTGCGCGAAACAATGCAGCGCATCGCCAAGATCGAATTGAAGAATGAGATTCGCCTGCATCCCTCGCCGCCGTTTAATTACCGCAACCGCAGTCGCCTTCAGGTGCGGACGGAATCCGAATTCGCGCTCGGATACTATCGCTTTGGCTCGCGCGAATTTCTGCCCGTGCGTGAATGCCCGATCAGCTCCCAGCTCATCAATCGAGTAATCGCGCAGCTTACAGATCTCGGCGGGTTGCAGTGTCCGCCGGCGATCGCAGAAGTTGAGCTCTTCGCTGACGCATGGGATGAACAACTGCTCGCCTGGGCGTTTTGCCGCGGCGACGCTGGCAAAGAGGATCTCCTGCGCTGGGCCGAATCCCTTCGGCGCGAGTCCCCCAATCTGACCGGAGTCAGTTTTTTCTCTTCGCGGCAGCGCTCGGAAGATGAACCGGTGCCGGACCTGGGGATGCTCGCGCAATCGGGAGCGAATTCACTTCGTTATCGCGTCGCCAATCATGACTATCAGGTGAGCGCCGGAGCATTCTTCCAGGTGAATCGCCATCTTCTTGACGAATTGATTTCAGTTGTTACCGGCGATGTCCGTGGCGACGTCGCGCTGGACTTGTATGCCGGAGGAGGCCTATTCTCCGTTCCTCTCGCGCAAAACTTTCATCACATTTTTGCCGTAGAGTCGTCACAGACTTCTCTTCCCGACTTAAGACACAATGTCCCTGCGAGCGTGAAAGTGGTTGGCACGCGAGTCGAGCAATACCTGGGAACCCGGCCGGCCCGTAAACGTCCTGACCTGGTTGTTTTGGATCCTCCGCGTTCCGGCGCCGGAAAGGCGGTGGTTCGTTCCCTGGTCGAGCTCGGAGCGCAACGCATCCACTATGTTTCGTGCGATCCGGCGACGCTGGCCCGGGATTTGGCCTCCCTTCTCCTGGCCGGCTATCGCATCGAGGAGACACACTTGTTCGACTTGTTTCCTCAAACGTTTCACATCGAAACAGTGATGCTGCTATCGCGTGGTTGACCACTTTCGCGGCCGCCCAATTTTTTCCTGGAAGACGGGTGGCGGCGGGGAGCCGGACACACTTTGCCACCACCCCATTTTTTGAATCCTGATTGATTCGCAAAATTGAAGATTCGCAACTCGAATCCGCCCCGCCAGCCGCTCTTCTGGGCAGCCGTTATCTTCTCACTGGGCCTGTGGGCCGGGCTTCGGGCCTGGCGACCGCCCTCCTGGTGGGCGATAGCCGTCGCAATTTTCCTGCTCGCCGGCTTTTGGTTTGTCTCCCGTCGCGTCTGGCTGGCAAGAGCATTGGCGCTCGCAACATGGTTTTTGTTCGGCGCGTTCCTGATCCAGATCCGGAGTCGCCCGCCCGCGGATCCGCGACTGATGGACTTCGCGGCCGGACAATCCGTCACCTTGACCGCGCGCGTGCTGCGCGGGGGATATGCGCACTCATCCGGACAACGCGCCACCTCTCGATCGATCGACGTGGAGAGTGAAGAGATCGAGAGCGACGATGAGCGGCTGCCTGTGCACGCCGGAATTCGGCTGTCGCTTTATGGCCCAGAAGAAAGTCCCGCGACGACCGTAGAGACAGACACCGAGACGAAGACAAACGACGAGCGCTCCGATCTGTCCAACAAGCAACATGTCTCGACCGCAGCTGATCAAAGCTCGGCTGCGCGAGTTCCGATACCCGATTTCACCTACGGCGAGCGGCTCCGCATTCGAGCCAAGCTCCATCCGCCGCGCAACTTCCGCGATCCCGGGGCTTTCGATTACGAAGGCTACCTGCGCGACAACGGCATCAGCCTGCTGGGTTCGGCCCCGATGGCGAACGTCGAGCGGTTACCAGGATTCTCCGGCAACCGCATCGCTCTCTGGCGCGCGCGCGTTCACGCGAGCATCATCGCCAGGATTCACCAACTCTGGCCCGCATCGCAGGCCATGCTCATGGATGCCATGGTGCTCGGCGAAGAATCGTTTTTGCGGAACTCGACGCGCACCGAGTTTCAGAGATCGGGAACTTATCACTTGTTAGTCGTTTCCGGAATGAATCTGAGCATTTTGGCAGTCGCCATTTTCTGGACATTGCGACAGTTCCGGCTCGACCCGGCCCTCGCCGCGGTCGCGACCGTCATCGTTTCGTTCGCATACGCATTCGTGGTCGGAGTGGGCCCGCCGGTCTGGCGCGCGGCGCTCATGCTGGCAATCTACCTCGGAGCACGCCTGCTTTATCGTGGCCGCAATATGCTCAACGCCATCGGTGCGGCCGCGATCGGCGTTCTGATTGCCGATCCCGATGCCTTGTTCGGCGCCAGTTTCCAGCTCACTTTTCTTGCTGTGTTCATCATCGCCGGTATTGGCGAGCCGCTCCTCGAGCGCAGTTTGCTTCCCTATGCTCGCGGACTCCGGTCCTTGCACTCGATGACCTACGACTTGCATCTGCTCCCTAAGGTCTCGCAATTGCGTCTGGATCTGCGCTTGATCGGAGGCCGGTTGTCGCGGTTTATCGGCCGGCGGCTTGGCAAGGCTCTCCCTCCGTTTGTTGCCCGCGTAGTGCTCGCCTGCACTGAACTTGTTTTCATTTCGACGCTCATGCAGGTTGGCCTTGCTCTGCCCATGGCCTGTTACTTTCATCGCGCGACCACTATGGGGATGCCTGCCAATCTTGCCGTGATACCGCTCACGCAAATCCTGATGCCCGCTGCGGCGGCCGCGGTCGGGCTGGGATACGTTTCTCTCACGTTGGCAAAACCCGCCGTCTGGATCTCAGGATTTGCCCTCCAGGGAATAACAGGAACCGTGCATTGGCTCGGCGGTACACAAACCGCCGCTTCAGTTGCCGACTTGCGCGTGGCCATGCCTTCGACCGCCACTATCTTGATCGCTCTCTTGTCTCTGGCATTAGCTATGCGAGCCGCGCGCCGGGCCCGCAGCGCCGCTCTCGCTTCACTTTTATTGCTGGCAGCGGCCGCTTCCTGGGTCGCATTCGTTCCCGCGCGGCCTCATCTTCGCCGCGGTGTCATCGAGATGACAGCGCTCGACGTTGGCCAGGGCGATTCCATCTTGCTGGTCACACCCGAGGGCCGCACTCTGCTGGTCGATGCGGGTGGGTTGCCGCAATGGATGCATTCCGACTTCGATATCGGCGAGCAGGTGGTCTCGTCTTACCTGTGGAGTCGCGGCATTGATCGCCTCGATACGGTTGTGATCACGCATCCTCACGCCGATCATCTGGGGGGTATGCCGGCTGTCATCGCCAATTTCCACCCGCGCGAGCTTTGGATCAGCATCGATCACCCGGCGGGCGAGCTCCGGCCGATTGTCGCCCAAGCGCTGAGGGCGGGCATGGAGGTGTCAGTAAAAAAAGAAGGAGATGACTTCGATTACGGAGGAGCGCATTTCCACTTGCTTGCTCCGGGGCGCGACCAGATTACAGGCTCGATGCGCCCCAACGACGATTGCCTGGTTTTTACTGCGGCCTTCGGCGCGACCACGGCGTTGCTTGAGGGCGACGCGGAACGGCCAGCTGAGCGGCGCATTGTCGAACAGCACCCCGAAGCGATGGTTCTCAAGGTTGCGCATCACGGCAGCGCCAGCGGAACTTCAGCCGCCTTGCTCTCCACCGTTCATCCGCGGTATGCCGTTATTTCTGTGGGGGCGAGAAATGTGTATGGGCATCCACGCCTCGAGGTGCTGCAACGACTGCAGAATGCCGCAGTCATCACCTACCGGACAGACGAGGAAGGTGCTGTGAGTTTCTTTCTGGACGGCAAAACTGTCGCACCCGACGTTCCGCTCATCCACTGACGGACCCGGGATCTATCCCGTAATCTCAGCCGTCTCGTCGTCATCCAGGGGAGGCGAGTTGCGATACTCTTCGATAATCTTCTTCGCCAACTCCGCGTCTTCTTCTCCGACCAGAATGATGCTTCCGCCGACGCCCGGAAACGCATCCTGCACGGCATCGATAGACTTCAAATCGGATTCAATGCCAGCCGAGTCGAGCAGACCCTTGACTATGATCGCCTCGGTTTCCTGCTCTGAATCAAAAATTTTCACGAGTTTCTTGTTGGGGGTCGGCTGGTCCGATCGGGTATCGATATCTGGCATGCATCCTCCAAAACCGCTGCTGACAGATTACGGCAGTCACCGCGTCTCTGTCTTGTCAGCACAAAAGTCCAGCGCTAACGGCAGCTTGCATTGCGCCGCCAAGGTGGCACAATGCCAATAGCAGCGCAACGAACAGCATCAAGTCTACATCCAAAACGAATGCCTCGGCGAAGGCGCCGGATTTCAAAGCGCGATTGGCAAGGATGACGCGTCAGTGAGATTAATTAGTCGACAGTACGCGGGGAATTATATGAACTTTCAGCGGGCCGAATCCGGTGGTGAAGAGCAACACAGCGCGCACGAGCGGGGCAACGAAGACGAAGCCAGGAGAATCCGGCGTCTGCAAATCATGATGAGCATGGTCATGTCGGTGATCAGCCAGGATCCCAACCTGACGCTCGAAGAGGCCTCCGAACTGGCCGCGAACGCACGTCGCGCCGCGTTGAGCATGTTCCCCGACAAAGAACTGGCCTACGATCTGATCTATCGTCCGCGCCTGCGGCGATTGATGAACGAACGTTTTCGCCTTCAGTAAGCGCGGGCCTCGCGCTCAACCCGCGTAGGCCACAACTCCGCCAGCCTCCATCGAAGGGTGCTATCATATTCAAATTCCCCCGCTTTTATGCGGAGGATGCGGCAATCGCCGACCTTCGATGCGCTTTCGACGCAGACTCCCCATCCTGATCGTTCTTCTGCTGGTTGTAGGCGCGGTCGCGCTCGTCATTGCGCTTCGCAAGCATGCACCGCCCGAAGCTGCCCGCCTGTTGCCAGGTGCTGACGGTTTTTTCTATATCAACCTGAAGTGGATCCGAACATTCAATGCCACCGCGCAATTGCCGCCCGTGTTGCGCGACCCCGAGTATCAGCAATTTGTCGACGAGACCGGCTTTCAGTTCGAGCGCGATCTCGATCAGGCTGCGTTTGCTGTTCACTATCCGCAGAGCTGGGGCGAGGGAACAGCCGGCTCTGCTCCCGAACCACGTTTCTCCGAAATTTTCGTCGGAAGGTTCAACTCCTCGTCTGTGGTTTCGTATCTCAAAAAACATTCGTCCTCAGTCGATAACTATCGCGGCTTCGATATCTACAACATCCCTGTCGAGGGGCGCACGGTGCGCGCCACGTTTCTTTCCTATGACAGCGTCGCCGTTTCCAACCACCCCGATCCGGACGTGATTCGCGGCATGATCGATCGCTCGCGCAAGCTGGCCTCGCCCTTTGGCGGACCCGCGTTGCTCCGCAGATACTACCGCGAGGTGCCGCTGGCGAGCCTGTCGTTCGCGATTCTGCAGGTGAATCCGGCAGCGGCCAACTCGCTGGAAGGTTTTGGAAGTTGGAGCGTCCTATTTCCAAAGCCCGCCGTTCTCGTCATCTCGGGGCGCTACCTCCGGGCGCTGCATTTGCAGGTGGCCGCGTTTGCCGGCAGCGAATCAGACGCGCAATCGATCGTCGACAAAGTGACTGCCTTCCTCGCACTGTTTCATGCAGCGGAAAGCAGCGTGGGTGCTCACGGTACCGATGCGGACGTGAAAGCGTTTTTTGACAGCCTGAAAGTTGAGCGCTCTCGCGATCGCGCCATTCTGACCGCAACCGTGCCGCCGGGATTTATCAAGAAAGCGCTGTCTGAGGCACCGGCAGATGTGTCTCCTGCGACTCCCCCACCGGCGCCGCAAGGGCCAGTCCCTGCGCCACCACCTCAGAAAAAATCCGCAAAACCCGGCAAGCCATAACTCCGCGTCTTGTAGCGGCGTCAATGCGCCAGTTTCGAATAATCAGATTTGATCAGTCCGTCATCAGTCGGCTGCCCCAAACCTATCCGTGGAACATCGACGAGAAGAAGTGGCCGAGCTTGTGGAAGAACCCGCGCGGATGATTGTCGGTGGATGGACCCGCAGCTCGCGCAGTTTGAGCATTCATGGGAGGAGAAGGCGCAACACTCAGTTCGGGAGCCTGTGAGCCGCGGACGTCAAGCGGCAATGCCCTCACATCTTCGACCGGAGCCGGCGGGGGCCCGGTCGCGTTGAACACCAAAGGCGCAGATATCTGCACGTGCAGCTCATTCGGGACCGGAGGAGCCGCCGCAATCTGCGCCGAACTTGGGGTCGGAATTCCCCCACCGGACCCTTCGGTCGACGATGAGTCCATGCTCTGTGCGGGATTTTTGTTCACGGGCGGCAGCGATTCACTGGCCGGCTTGCTCTCCGCCGGCAAAACATTTGCGGCGCTTTCGATCGCCGGTCGCGCGGGCGGACATCCGCATTCGAGCGGCACTGCCATATCCACGCGGTCAAGCTGCCCGCCATGAAAGACGAGCTGGTCGGTCGCTTTCACCTGATAAGTGCGATCGCCCAGCAGTTCAGTCACAATTGCCGACGCCGTGTTGCCGGGCAGCGCACGCACGCACGTGTTGCCCTGGCTGTCAGCGCTGAAAGCGTAATGAAACTCTCCCGGGCCCACCAAAAGAATGCGGAAATCCGGAGTCATCACCGAATCCGACGAGGCGTCGAGCTGCAAATGCGCCTCAAGTGCGCCAGTATTCATACCAAGCAGCAGGTTGTGCTTGCTTTGTGAAGGAGTGATGGACAGCGTTGTTCCTGGGCAAACCCGCACCTCGCCACCGCTCGACAAACTGATCACCGCTGTATCGGCGCCCGCCGTAAATGACGAGCCGACGCTCGCCGCATTTGCCGCCAGCGTCAACGGCCCGTCCGCCCGCACCGCCTTCACAATCGGTTCGGGCGTGGGCGTCAGACTCGCGATGGTGGGCGCCTGAAACGGCGAATGGCTTGTCTCGGTCGGATCCTTCCCAAGATGCACCACCAGCCGATTCCCCGCGGAGTCCCATGTGTAAGTGCGAGGCGCGAGCAAATCGACGACAACACGCGCGACCGGGGGGTTCTCCTGAAACTGGTCTGCACGCAGGGTAGTGATCTGGTCGGCCTGCACGCTGATGCGCCGGTGGGCGGTATCAATGCGTGCGTTCGGGAGATCGATCACCAGCCGCGTCGGATTATCGATCTGCTGAATCGACGGAATGATCGGGTGGGTCGCAAGAATCTCGACCGCGGGTCCGGATTTCTCCTGAATGATGCGAAAGCTCTTGATCGCCGCGATCTTCGATCCCGTCTTTGCTCCGGCGTTAGTCGTTCCAGCGTTCGCCGGCCCGGCGTTCGTTCGCGCTGGAGGCGGGGTCTGAGC
>JBAWAI010000363.1:0-7067 GCA_049589215.1 Terriglobales bacterium
GCCGATCATCATGCCAAGAGCGGTGAGGAGGAAGCGGACTTTGTTGGAGCGGAAGGTGTCGAAGGCGAAAGAAAAAATCTCTCCGAAGACTAGTGTGGGTTTCGGGCGCGCGGCGGTGGCGACGGCGATGGGCATTAAGCTGGTTAGATGTTAATTGGCGGTGGAGGGAGCGGCAAGTGGTGGGGGGTCCGAGATCCTCTCACCGTCCAACTCCTCTGCGCCATTACGTACCTTCGCCTTCTTGATTGACCCGTCGGACTCTTTTCGGAAATTAATCACCACCGGCCGGCTTGTCATAAAAAAACGAGTATCTGACTCGGCGAAGAGTTCTTGAGGGTTGTCCCCAAAGGGACCGTATTGCACATACAGCTTCCCGTCGTCTTGTGTGATTATGAACTTAAAGAGGCCTCCAAAAAGATACACGCCCGTAAACGCCCGAAGAGCAGAAGGATCGATCTTGACGAGCGTGTGTTCTTCCATGCGATCGTCAGGCCAGTCATACTCCTGTGCAACCGCCCGTTGAATTTCGCCAATCAACTGCAGGCCACCGGCGCCATCCGTCATGATCGCCAGGCCTTGGCCGGTCTGCGGGAAACCTTCGAAGAGGCACTGATATCCGCCGTTCGAGCCGGAATGCCAAAACCTCACAGCGTGTCCGCGTTGCCCAAGCGCGACTCCCAAACCGTAGATCTCATCACTCTGGTACGCGAGCATTTCATGCGCCAGCGCTGGCGAGAGAAGCTTAGACTCTCCCGCGTATGCTTTCTCTATCTCAATTGTGAACCGCAGCAGGTCGGATGGCGTTGTCCAAAGTCCTGCCGGAGCCATTGCGGAATAGCTGAACCAATCGTTTCTAGCACGATCATATGGTTGCGCTACCTCTGGCCAGAGACCCTTTGGGAGCGGTGCCTCAAACGTACTGTGAGTCATTGCCAAGGGCTCGAATATGAGATCATGCATCAGCGCGGGAAAAGATTTTCCGGTAACGTCCATCAACAACAGTTGGACAACAACATAGCCGCCGCCTGAATAGCGAAATTCTTTGCCAGGCACCCTGTCGACGCGAACTGGCTCATTGCTCGTTTTCTCTCCGTTTAGTATTTGCACCGTTGTGGGCATGTATTCGCCCGCCCGGTATCCGCCAACGGAGGGAACAGTCATTCCGGCAGTATGGCTCAGCAATCGGCGCAGTGTTACCTTTTCATTTTTGGTGAATTCATTGTCGTGAACCTTCCACGAAACCAGCTTAAGATTGACATCCTCGTCAAGATTCAGCTTCCCCTGTTGTACCAAGCGGAGGGCCGCGAGCGCAGTTACTGACTTGCTGACGGAAGCAGCCTGGAATAAAGTTTTCGGCGTAACTGGATTGTTTGCCTCCTTGTCCGCAAGGCCATAGCCGCGTGCCCAGGCGATCTGGCCGTGGTCGAGAAGCGCAATACTCACCTGTGGGACCTTGTAGTAGTCCATCCGGTCCGCGAGCGTCATTCTGGGCGTGGGTTGTCCTTTGATGATTGCGCCGGGTAGAAGTCCGTTCATTATCCGGTTGATCTTGGCTTCAACACCGCTCGCATGGACGGCCTCATTCGGCGCCTGTCCCGCTGCAATCTCCACTAAAACGAGTGCTGCAAGGAATGCCGTCCAGCCCAGTCGGTTCGAAATTGATTTCTGCCTTCCCACCCCGACATGATAGACCGCTTGTTGCTCAAAGGTGATGGTTGATGTCATCAAGGCATTTACACTCATTGACCTTCGCCGCACTACCTGTCGCCTCGCTAGCGCGCGCCCGGCCCCCCAACTCTCACTCGCCGCAACCCCTCGAAAAATGGCGACGGATCCGTTTTTCCCGTCGCCACATAGTCCCCGACAAGGGGTGGGTTTGATTGGGGAGTTTCCGAGCGGCCATGGCGACTGGGTAAGAGAATGCCTTGCCTGGCTGGTGATGGCTCTGGCGGGTATGGGGTCCTTCGACTTCGTTCGGCTTCCGCCTCACTTCGCTCAGGATGACAGGGCTTTTTGTCGGGACACAAAGCCCAATACCGCGTAGGCGGCCAGGACATTGATCAGCGGATCGAGTGGGCGGATGTAGTAGGTCTCGGGATGCGTTAGGCAATAGATGGCCGGGTAGAAGAGGAACGCTATGGCGTAGCGGGCTGCCAGGGTTGGATTCTCGCGGGCGACGCGGAATAAACCTATCAACATCAGTATGGTCAACGTTGTACATACGAATATGTTGGGCGGGTCCAGCGGTTCTTCTTTCAGGTAAGCCCGGCTCAGGCTCCAGTATCCGGTCCAGAGATAGACGAAGCGGCGGACGGTCATCGTTGCATACCAGGCCGGGTGCGCTTTGATGTAGTCCATGGCCTCGGCTTGCTTGTGATTCATGTACGCAATTTCGCCGTCGCGCTCGTATTCGGATTGCTCGGATGCGTTGTGGTTGGGGTGAAGGTCGCGGTTGACCCACGAGAGATCGTATCCGTTGTTGCCAATATAGAGTTCGAGGCCGAGGCCGCTGCGGACCGGAATCACCCTATGGAAGAGTTCGTAGTTGCGGAGTGTCCACGGGGCGATGACGATGGCTACAGCCAAGGCCGCGGTGATCGCTTGGGCTAGCCAGGGGCGATGCAGCTTTTGGCGGCGATAACAGGTGTAGAGGATGAGTAGCGGGATGACCGAGAGGATGCTGGGCTCGGTGAGGATTGCCGCGCCGGTCAGTACGCCGAAGAGCAGCCAGCTTCTCAGGCGGCCATCTTCTTCGAGATTCAGCGCCCACAGAAACAAACAGCAGAGCAGCAGCGTGATCAGCGGCGTAGACCAGGCCCAGTCGGCTCCATAGTAGATGCCGTAGGGCGAAAGAGCCCAGCCCCATCCCGCCCATTTGGCGACGCGCTCGCCGAAGTTCTTCGCTGCCAGATAGTAGACAGGGATGCAGGTGGCGGACGAGATAATTCCGTTAAGAATCAGAGTGGCTTGTATGGACGTTTTTGTATAGACACCGAAGAGCTTAAAGATTCCGGCGAGGATGTAGGGGTAGATGGGCGGGAGCAAAGCCGAGGGTCCGGTGTCAGCGATCGGATTGCCGAAACCATGGCCTTCGGCCAGCGAGCGGCCGATGCGTCCAAAGGCCCAGTGCTCCAGGACGAAAGGGTCGAGCCATTCGCGATAGAGAAAGTGGGTAACCGTGACGCGGATGAGTAGGGCCACCAGGAACATTGTGAGGTAGGGTGGGCGGCGGCTACTCGGCTGCATGGTTCGGATGGGATTCTCCACAGAAGAGCCTAAACCACAAAGGACGCGAAGGTCACGGAGGAAGCGCGTCGACTTCGCTGTGAACCTTACTTGGGATTTGCAAAGCTACTCCACGCGGCAGACTTTCACTGTCCCATTCTCGTAGGGGCAGATCATGCCGTCCGCGGATTGTGCGGCCTTGTCGGATTTTGCCAGCACCACCCACGTTACTCCGAAGGTCGTTCTTAGCTTTGCGAAATCGGCCGGTTGGAAATTTTGCCAGTTCTTCGTGGCGTTCACTTCGCTTTGCCATCGTTCGGCCAGCGTAGGGACTCTCGCTACCATACCGGGATCTTTGATCATGTCGGCCAAAGCGCTGCGCTCGGCCAGGGCGCGGAATCCGTGAAAGTCTTCGCCGGGTCGTTGCATGTAGTAGGGGTCGAGCGCGAAGAGGGCGTCGGTGGGCGTGTTGGCGCGCGGCGTGCCGTCGACAATCGCGCTCCCTCGAATCGTGCTCCCTCGAATCCAAGCGAAGGCTCGGAGGTAGTCATTGCTCGGCGCGCGGCCGGGGAGTTCGAGGTGCGCGGTGGATGGATACATTTGTCGCTGGGCGTAGAACATTCCCGCGGAGAGTGGGATGAAGAAGAGCAGCCAACGCCAGACGTGTTTGCCAAGGATGTGCTGGCCGATCAGGCCTCCGCCGATCAGGAACATTAATAGATAGACGAGGTGAAGAAACCGCATGGGCTCGAACGGGCGAAGCCGCTCGAGTTGCGGCGGGAGCAAGATGATCAAAGCGACTGCCAGTTGGAAGATCGCGTAGTAGAGGAGGCCGGTAGATAGGCGGGCGCGGATTTTGGATTCGTGGGTGGGAGGAATAGTTCGGTCGGCTTGGCGGGCGAAGAAATAGAGGATAGCGAATGGGGCGATTACTCCCAGCCATTCGTACCAGGGCCAGTGAGTGATGAAGTAGAAGTGGCGGGTGGATGCGGCGGCCCGCCAGGCTTCGGTCGTCGGCTGGAAGAGCCATGGGAGTGGGAGCGCGCCGGTCGCAAAGATTGCGGCTCTATTGCTGCGGAGCTTTGCTCCACCGGACGGTCCTGCTGGGTCGGTGGTCACGCGGGCGGTGCGCCCGTGCCTCCAAGCCATGAACACGCACAGCGAGATGCCGAAGGCGGCCATGATGATGTGCATCGTCGCGGCAGCGACTAGCAGGATCGCGGCGCGGCGGTGGCGCTGATCGAGGATCGCGACGATCGCGGCCAGAATTGCCGCCGTGGCCAGCGCTCTTGGATGGAGATATTGGTCGGTCAGACTTATTCCAGTGCCGGAGATCGGGATCGTGAGCAGCGCGGCTACTGTCAAGACTGCGGCCCAGTGGGCCTCGGCGGTGCTGAAACAGCGCCGGGCGATTTGAAAGCAGGCAGCCAGGATCGCTAGCGTGACCGCGAATTGCCAGACGAAGATTGCCAAGTCTGGCGGGAGGTGGGTCAGGCGGATGCTGGCGGCGATTAGCTTGTCATAGATGGTGGCCTGGAATTGCAGGCGGAAGAAGTCGGCATCGTGCGGATAGAGCGCGGGGTTCAGGTCTCGCTTGATGGCGGCTAAGTAGTAGGCGTCGTCTTCAAGGCCGGGGTGGTAGCCCTGGATCGCGATCGCGGCGGCGGTGAGGACGAGCAGGACAGCGAGAGTGCGTCGGCGGGTCAAGTCGAGGTTATCTTACAGAAGCGAAGAGCTATGAGCTGAGCACAATCGGACCTGTTCTCAACGAACTTCAATTTTTCGAGACTATGCGGAAGGAATCCACGATGCGCTGGAGCTCCTTCGGTTCCGATTCGCCGGGATTCCAGTCGGAGACGAGCACGTACAAGCGGCGCGGCCCACAAACCCAACGTTCGTAGTCGATCTTTCCGCTCGGAACCTGCTGAACAAATTCGACTCCCGAATACCCCGGACCGTTGACCACTCGAAATGAGATTGCCTTAAACCCACTTGGCGGCGCAGATTTGTTCTTCTCATACGTATCCGATTGGCTGTGTACTGCGTTCACACAGTTGTCGCCGGCCTCCATAGCATGGAGCGCGAATCGGGCCCCATTCGACAACGGCACCGAATAGGCGGTGCCATTAGGCAGCTGTGAACTCTTGTGGGGGGCGGGATCGCCCGGTAGGGTTATGGCAAATCCGTTCTCTGAGTAGATGTGCTCTTTCCAAGCGGGTGACGCGGCTGAGCCGCGCGCCATTCCGATGATGAGCACTTGCGCAAGAACTATCGCCAAAAACCCAAGCTTCACGACCTAACTACATAACACGACTTGAAGAGTTGTTCAAAGGCGCAAACTTCAAAGCGGTTAGGATCGGCCAGGCATTCTGCCGGTGGTGTAGCTACATGCCCGACGTTGTGGTTTTAGCCGCGCCGGGTTCGTAATATTTGGCTTCCAGATGGCGGCCCTTCTCGCTGAAGATTTCGTACTTCGCTAGGCCTGCTCTTTGCAGAGCAAATTGCATGGTGGTCTTTAATACGCCCAGCCCGTAGGTCACGCTTCGGCGGAAGTTAATGCTGGAGGCTTCTTCAAAATATTTCGTCGGGCAGGAAACTTCTCCGATGCGGAAGTTGAAGTGGACGCATTGGGCCAGCATCTGGTTGTCGAAGACGAAGTCGTCGCTGTTTTCACCTAGCGGCAGGCGGATTAGGACCTCGCGACTGAAGGCACGATAGCCGGTGTGATATTCAGAGAGCTTTACGCCGAGGAACATGTTTTCGAAAGCGGTGAGCAGGCGGTTGGCTACGTATTTATAGAAGGGCATGCCACCGCGGAGAGCTGTACCTCCGATGATGCGCGAGCCGAGGACTACGTCGTACACGCCGTAGGCGATCATGCTGGCCATGGCTGTTACTAGCAGCGGCGTGTACTGGTAGTCGGGATGAACCATGATGACCACGTCTGCGCCGGCGGCCAGGGCTTCGCGATAGCAGGTTTGCTGGTTGCGTCCGTAGCCGTAGTTGCGGTCGTGGACGAAGTATTGCAGGCCTAGTCTTTGGGCTACTTCCACGGTGCGGTCTTTGCTGTGGTCGTCGACCAGGATGCAGGCATCCACCACCTCGGGAAGCTCGCGGACGGTGGCTTCCAGAGTTTTCTCCGCGTTGTACGCGGGAAGAACGACGGCGATGCGTTTGCCGTTGATCATGGGCGGATTGCCGTCTTCGATAATAAATGATTGGGGTTAGCGCGCGTTGGGTCTCGGTGAGTACGTTGGTACTCTCCTGGCCGATGGCGGCGAGCGTTCGAGATTCTACCCAGCTTCAAATTCGCCGGGAACTTCTCTTTGGGGGTCTGCGTATCTTGGCTTGGACGGGATGCGCGGATCGCGCTTGGAGGAGGATTTATGGACGGCAATTCGATTGGATTTGTGGCGGTAGTTTTGTTTATGGGGATTCCGATGGCCGCGATGTACACGTTCTATCGTGTACGCAGGCTGCGAACGGACGAGCGGCTGGCGGCACTGGCGCGCGGCGTCAGCGTTCCAATGGAGGCGGAGTTGAGTGAGGGGGCGCGGTCGCGTCGCTGGGGAATTTTGCTCACCGCCGTGTCGATTGGTTACATCGTCTGCTGCGCGCTGCTCGGACGCGAGGATGTGGACATCTGGAAAGCGGCGGCGTTTGGAGTGCTTCCGCTGAGCGTGGGGCTGGGATTTTTCGTGGACTTCGCGCTCATCCGCAGAGACGCGAAACAGATTGGCTAGTGGGATTCAGTAATTGAATTGAGTGGCTCGCGAATTTTGTAACTGGTAATCAGAAGATACTGGCATAAAGAAGCCCCGCTGTTTTGGCGGGGCTTTTTG
>JBAWAI010000364.1:0-20898 GCA_049589215.1 Terriglobales bacterium
GACAATCGCGGATCGATGGTGAAAGTAAGCAGGTGATCGGTTGCAAAACCCACGTCGAGCGTCTTGAGATTCCGCAGCGTGCGTGCAAAGAGACCGGCTGCAACCAGAAGCAGCAAGCTCAGCCCGATCTGCGCCACCACGGAAGCCTGCCGCAAACGGCGCGGGCCCTGAGCAATTGTTTCGGTCTGTTGTTTGAGGGACGGAGTCATATCCGGACGCCAGAATTGAAGCGCCGGTGCCAGGCTGAAAAATAAACTGGCAAGGAGAGCGAGTCCGAAACTGAACGCGAGCATGCGCAAATCGGGATGAGAGGAAGGAAAAACGGGAGACTTGGTCCAGATGGTGCGAATCAGCAGAGTAGCAATTTGCGGAGCCAGTACAACTCCGGCAGCGCCGCCCGCAAGACCGAGCAACATGCCTTCGGTCAGCAACTGCCGTGCAATTCGTCCTCGCTTGGCGCCGAGAGCATAGCGCACCGAGACTTCGCGGGTGCGGGCAGCCGCCCGCACCAGCAACAAGCTGCCCACGTTTACGCAAGCCATCAGGATCATCAGCCCAGCCATAGCCATCACAACGAGTAAGGCAGTGGGAAGGCTTCCGTGAATCGGCACGCCTTTCGATCCGTCGTCAAGAAACAGATGTGACTTATTGAGGAACGCATCCTGGAAATGCGGCGAGGTGTGACGGAATTGGCTTAACTCCTCGGCACGAATCGAATGCCACAAGGGATCGATTCCGGCCTGCGCTTGCTCAGGCGTGAGCCCGGGTTTCAGTCGTCCAATAATGTTCAGCCATTTGGAACGCCGATCCTCCAGATCGTCTCTGCCCGGGATGATCTGGCGCTTCATCGTCATCGGGGCGAAGATGGCGGGTTTGTCCCCCGCGGCTACGCTGCGAAAGCCAGGCTGCGCCACGCCGATGATCGTGAACGGATGTGCGTTGATCGAAATGCTCTGGTTAATGACCTGCGGATCGGCGGCAAGTTGCCGCTGCCAATAATCGAAACTCAGCACCACCAGAGGACTGGCCTCCTGCGCGGCGTCATCGGAGGGAACGAAGAGGCGACCCAGAGCCGGCTGCACTCCCAGCACGTCGAAATAATTGCCGGAGACAAGTTCGGCATCGGCGAGTTCAGCCGGGTTGCGCCATTGCAGATCGACCTGCGCGTAGGCGGTGGCAATCACTCCGCTGAAACCGGAATTGTGGTCACGCAGATCGCGATACATGGGATAAGAAAAATACAAATGGTCGTCGCTACGGGCGGAAGAATGGCCGGAATCCTCGCCCGAATATCTGAGAAGAGCGAGGCGGTTCGGTTCCTTGACGGGCAGACTGCGCAGAAGCGCCTGATCGAGCAAGCTGAATATCGCCGTATTGGCGCCAATGCCGAGCGCAAGCGTAAGAATCGCAACCGCCGCGAAGCCGGGCGACTTTCGCAACTGGCGAACGGCGTAGCGGAAGTCCTGAAATAGTCCGGTCATAATTACTCGTAACGCAGCGCCACCATGGGATCGACCGACGCCGCGCGGCGCGCCGGCAGATAGTTGGCGACGAACGCGACGGCTCCGAGGAGCGCGGCGACGCCGATGATGGTGAGCGGATCGGTGGCGGTAATTCCAAAGAGCAAGCCCGCGATGAGACGCGACAGCGCGAGCGCAAGTACGATGCCGGCTGCGATTCCGATTCCGACTAAAACCATGCCACGCTTCACGACCAGCGCGAGCACCTCGGGACGGTTGGCTCCGAGGGCCATGCGAACGCCAATTTCTTTCGTGCGCTGGGCCACCGAGTAACTCATCACTCCATACAGCCCAATGGCCGCCAGCAACATGGCGGTCGCCGCGAAGATCGTCAGCAGCAGCATGCTGAACCGTCTCCGCTGCACGGAGTTGGCGATCACCTCCTGCATGGTGCGAATGTAGGCAAGGGGGACCTCTTTATTAATGCTCCAAACCACTTGCTGCGCGGCCGTAGTCAGGGTTGTCGGGTCGGAGGTTGCGCTGCGGATTGCGAAGAACATCGACGGCCACTGCGCGTGGCCGAGCATCTGGTAAATCTCCGGGTGCGGCGCGGTATCGAGCCCGACGTGGCGCACATTTCCGACGACACCGATGATCTGAAGACTTATCGCGTCCGGGCCGAAGTTTGTAAGCTGTTTGCCGATCGGGTCCCGTCCCGGGAAAACGGCGCGCGCCAGGGTGTCGTTGACGATGACGAGGTTCAGCGAATTGCTGCGGTCGCCGTCGGTAAACGGTCGGCCCTTGAGCAACGGGATTTTCATGGCGCTGAAATAATCGGGCGTGCTGATACGAATATCCGCGCTGTAGTCCCGGGCGTCTCCGGAGACGTTAAAGCTGCGCGCACTGTTCCCTCCGGCCAGCGGCAGCCTGCTGACTGCGCCGACCGCCTGGACGCCCGGCAGCGCCTGAAGGCCTTGCACCATTTGCTGGTAGAACGCGTTTTGTTGAGCGGCATTGCTCGAAGGCGGAAGACCGAGGTTGAAGGTCAGAAGATGATCGGGATCAAAGCCGGGGCTGACATTCATCAACCGGGAGAAACTCTTTAACAGCAAGCCCGCACCGACCAGAAGAACCAACGAGAGTCCCACCTCGGCGACGATCAAAGCAGAACGAGTGCGGCTTCGGCTCGATGTGCTGCCGCGCTCGCCATCTTTAAGAAGCTGGTTGGGATTTGTGCGCGAGGCTTGCAGCGCGGGAATCAGGCCAAAGATGATTCCACAAATCACCGAAACGAGAAACGTGAAGCCCAGCACTTCGCGGTTGATCCCGATTTCCTTGAACTGGCGAATATCCGGCGGACTCAGCGCCAGCAGCGAAGGAACAGCCACGACCGCCAGAATGAGTCCAAGAATTCCTCCGACCAAGGCGAGCAGAACGCTTTCCGTGAGCAGTTGACGAAGCAAACGCGGGCGGCTCGCACCCATGGTCGTGCGAATCGAGATTTCGCGCGCGCGGACGGTAGCTCGCGCAAGAAGCAGGTTAGCCAGGTTCGCGCAGGCAATCAGCAGAACCACGACCACGGCGGCCAGTAGGACGAGCAGCACCGGGCGAATGTCGCCCACGAGATATTCGTGCAGCGGGTCAAAGCTGACGCCGGTCTTATCGTTGTCGTCCGGGTACTGCTTCGCCAGACGGGCGCCGATGGTATCGAGTTCGGCATGCGCCTGCTGCGGCGTGACCCCGGGCTTAAGGCGGGCCCAGACATCGAGATAATTTCGACTGCGAAACTGCCGTGGATCCTGGTCGGGCACCAGAGGATGAGTGGGCACGACCCACGGAGACGGCACCCACAGCTCGCCGTAATCGTCGGGAGAAAAGTTTGGCGGCATCACGCCCACCACCGAATATTTTTCGCCGTTCAGCTGAACGTCGCGGCCGATGATTCCCCGGTTGCCGGCAAAATTGCGCTGCCACAACCCATAACCGAGCACCACAACGTGATCATTCCCGGGCGCCGCATCGCTCGCCACCAGAGCGCGGCCAAGAATAGGGTTCACTCCAAAGAGCGGAAAAAAGCTGGGCGTCACCATCGTGCCCTTCACCCGCTCCGGGCGATCTCCCGCCGTCATGCTGCCCGGCCACCCGCGCGAGGCTGCCATCTCTGAGAAGACATGATTCTGCGCGGCCCAATCGAGATAGTTGGCGGGCGACCCATCGTCCGTCGTTTTCCCTTCGAACGTCTGCGAGACTTTTACAAGGCGATCCGAATCCGGATAAGGCAAGGGATGCAACAGAACTTGATCGACCACGCTGAAGATCGAGGTCGTGCTGCCGATTCCAAGCGCCAGGGCAAGCGCCGCCACGGCGGTGAAGCCGGGATTCCTCGCTAGCTGGCGCAGCGCGTAGCGAATATCCTGCAGCAGCCCGCTCACGCGCTCGTCTCCTGGAGAAGCTTCTTCAATTCCTCTTCGGCAACAACTTTGCCGTCGAACAGGTGCACCTCGCGCTGCGCGTGTTTGGCAAAACGCGGATCGTGCGTCACCATGCAGATGGTCGCGCCTTCACGATGCAACTCCTGCAACAGCTCCATCACTGCTTCGCCATTGCGTGAATCGAGGTTTCCGGTAGGTTCGTCCGCGAGGAGGATCGATGGCTTCCCGCCAAGCGCACGCGCAACCGCGACGCGCTGCTGCTGACCTCCGGAGAGTTGCGAAGGATAATGGCGCACGCGATGCGCCATGCCGACGCGCTCAAGTGCTTCCATGACGCGCGTTTTGCGATCGGCCGCCGGCATTTTCTGGCGGTAGGTGAGCGGCAGTTCGACGTTCTCATACACCGTTAAATCGCCGATCAGGTTAAAACTCTGGAAGATAAACCCGATTTCCTGATTCCGGATCCGCGAGCGCTCGGCGAAGTCGAGATTCTCGACCGTCTTCCCGTTCAGCGAATAGCGCCCGCCGGTCGGCGTGTCGAGCAATCCGATGATCGAGAGCAGCGTCGACTTGCCGCAGCCCGACGGCCCCGACATGGCAACGTACTCTCCTTTAGCCACCGACAAATGAATGCCGGAGAGCGCATGCGTCTCGATTTCGTCGGTGTAGAAGACTTTGGTCAGATCCTGAATCTGAATGAGTGGCTGCCCTGCTTCGATCATTGCTCTTTCCCTCGCTTGTTAAGTTGACCGTTGTCACGGCCATTGGTCTTTTGGATTTCAACCCTGAGTTACTTACGCGACAGCGTGCCCCCGAGTTCTACGAAATACGATTTCACTATTCGAGCCGCACACGGTCGGTATTGTCCCAGCGCGACATGTCGGACAAGATGACCGTATCCCCTTCGTGCAATCCTTCGATCACCTGAATCGAATTTACCGAGGCGCGTCCAACTTTCACTGGAACACGCAGCGCCGTCTGGCCATCCGGGCTGAGTTTGAAAAGACTGATGGTGCTGTTCTCCTGCCCGAATGCCGGCCGGCCTACGTACAGCACATTGTCCATGCGCTCGAGGTCGATTGTTCCGTCAATGCTCAAATCCGGCCGCGCGCCCTTCGGCAGCTCGCCTGTCAGTTTGACGTCGACGCTCACAGTTCCGTTTTGTACCGCCGGGTCAACCCGCATCACGCTGCCGGAAATTACTCCGTTGTGCGTGTCGACCGACGCCGGTTCGCCAATCTGCACGTCGCGCGCCTGTGTCTCGGCAATTTTCACGGTGGCCATCAGGTGATCGGGTTCCACAACTTTCGCCAGCATGGTCCCGGGCAAGACGTGTTGCCCAACCTGCAGCGGAAGATCGACCAGGATGCCATCAATGCCGGCGCGCACTTTCAATGCGTCCAGCTGTTTTTGTTTGAGCTGCGCCAGCGTTCGCATCTGATCGACTTTGGCTTGTTCCTGCACCATTTGTGTCTCAATGGCGCGTTCGTTGGCGGTTAACATTTCGGTGGTCAGATTTTGGCGGATGGTAAGCTCGTCCGCTTTGTCCTTCGAAGATTTGTAGGCCAGCCCCGAAATCACGCCCAGGTCGTAAAGCGCCTTGTCGGTCTGCGCCTGCCGTTGCGCCGTGGCGTCGTCGGCGTGCACCGTGGCGGCCGCGGCTTGCTCGCTCTTGAGGTCGCTCTCGAGTTTCACTCGCAAACTCTGATATTCAGCCTCGGCGGCTTTCAATTGCAGGTCCGCGTCGACCGCTGCCTGCTCCGTTTGCGGATTACTCATCTCCAGCAGAATCGTGTCAGCCGTAACCTGCGAACCAGGCAGCATGCGAATCCGAACAACAGTGGCCTCGGTCTCGGCGGGAATCTGGCGCACCGCCTCCTGACTCGGGACGAGCGACCCCGTCCCGCGCACCTGCCGCAGCATAGGGCCGCGCTTAACCGAGTCGGTCCAGACGGTGCCGCGCTCCACCGTGGGCGCGGCGGGTTTGAGGCGGGAAACTGCAAACGATACGGCGGCTACGCCGAGCACAACCACCACCGCGATGATGATCTGGCGACGACGTTTCTGTGTCTTGAATTCTGGCCGAGCGATGTCCATTCAGTTCCGGAATGGCAACTGGGATGCCATCTTCTTATTGAAGCTAACTGTCAAGAAATATTGCGGATAACCTGAATCGTCCGCACAAGCAAAGATGTCCGCCTATGCTCAAGTGGACGATAGTGTCCGAAACTGGACAGATACTGAACATCGATTCGTTGTTGCCACGGCGCACGCAATGCAAATGGTCGTGCCGGTCTGCCGGACGGAGTCGGCTGTTCCGTTTTCGTGACAAGAAGGATGCAGACGTTGAGCCGACCTGATACCGGCTTAAAATTTGGATTGGAATTACACAAAACGGATCCGGCTAAGCGAATCTCTCGGCGCTGCGATCATTCTTATGTTCGCTTCGTTATGTTCGCTTTGGCGAGATTGTGATCACGCGATGAACGGTTCCTGATTCGCACAATTCAACTGCGCTGTAGCAATACCATGAATCCTGTAGTCCACAGCACCACGCTCGTAACCGAGCCGCCGAGAACTGCCTTGACACGATGGCACGTTCAGGGCGTAATGGGATTTTGGCAGTTTGAAAAATCGAATCAAAGTCGTGGCGGTTTTGAGGGGACGCCATGACCTTATCTCGGGGCTAGGAGACTACTGTGCGCACCCCTCAACCGGATGCTGGGTTGCATTCTGACGATCCTCACGGCGCACAAGCACCCAACAGCGTATCCGAATTTGTTTATTTCATGCTGGTGATCGCCCCTTCTCTTGCCACGTCGGAAGAGATTGGGCGCGCCCTTCATGGCCTGCCCGTCTCCTTGCTCAGAGCCGGAACGCTGACCGAGGGCGTCAGCTTTTATCGCAATTCCCTGCCTCAGATGATTTTCCTCGATTCCTCCCTGGACAACCCGGCCGTCCAGGTTCATGAACTCTTTGCCGGCGATTCCACACTCGAAGTCGTGCTCATGACCGAGCACTGGAGCCATGCGGAGGTCGAGCAGGCCATCAAAAGAGGCGCCAGCGACCTGCTCGCCAAGCCACTGGAGCCCGCCAAAGTGCGGCAGATGGTCGACCGCTTCATCGAGCAGGCGCAGATCCGTCGCCGCACCCACGAACTTGATACCGAACTTCTGAAGGCTTACCAATTCCAGGGGATCGTCGGTCGAAGCCCGGAAATGCTCCAGGTTTTTTCCCGAGTGCGCCGGGTCGCGCCCTTGTTTCAGACAGCCTTGATCACCGGATCAACCGGAACTGGGAAGGAGTTGATCGCCCGGGCGCTCCACAATCTGAGTCCTCGAGCTCAGGCCCGGTTTGTGGTGTGCAACTGTTCCGCGCTGGTAGAGACTTTGCTTGAGAGTCAATTGTTCGGCCATGTCAAGGGAGCATTTACCGGAGCGGCTAGCGATAAAGCCGGGCTATTCGAATATGCCAATCACGGCACGATATTTCTCGACGAAATCGGCGAACTGCCTTTGGCGGCGCAAGCCAAATTGCTGCGGACTCTTCAAAATCAGGAACTGCAGCGAGTCGGCTCTCCGGAAACGCACATCGTTGACGTCAATGTGATCGCGGCGACGAACCGCAACCTGCGGGAAATGGTGGCGAACGGAAAGTTTCGAGAGGACCTGTTTTACCGCCTTTCCATGATCGAAATCGATCTCCCCTCGCTGACCGATCGAAAAGAAGACTTGCCCCTCCTGCAACAATATTTTCTGCACAAATTCTCGGTCAAATACGGCAAGAAACTCAAAGGGATCTCACGTCGCGCCCAAATCCTGCTGCACCGGCACTCCTGGCCGGGAAACGTTCGCGAATTGGAAAACGTAATCGGCAACGCCTGCATGATGACCGAGTGCGACATCGTGCGCGATTCGGATTTGCCGGAGGCTCTGCGCAGAGAAACGGCGAGAGTAGATGAGAACGGCTATTTGACGTTGGAAGAAGTGCAGTTCCGCCACGTGGTAAACGTGCTCAAATCGGTCGATGGCAATAAGGCTCGAGCCGCTGAGATTCTGGGCGTCAGCCGTGCGACCGTCTACAGCCTGCTTGCCCGCCATTCGCGTCCGGCCAGTCCGGAGCCGAACTCGCAAGCTAGCTCGCAGGCTGGTTCCGGGGGTTAAGTTGGGGGAGGGCTCACCTGCATGACTTCTGCTTCGACATCCCGCTAAGCGGGCGGGCGTAGCACAGCCACGATCTGCGTCGTGCCGGAAGTGGGATCGTTCATCAGCAGCCACATGGCGTTCGTTGAAAGATTGAGCCACACTGCACACTGATTTCCGTTACACACTCCCGTATTGTTCCAGAACACCACCGACCCGTTGCCGCCTACTGGTATGTCGCTCGCAAGGAACGCAAAGTTCCCGACCGAAGGCGTCAGGTTGTAAGTTCCAGTGCCGTTCTGACTGCTTTCGGCAATGGTGTTGCCATTGAGTGACTCGCCGATTGCCAGCGCGCCGTCATAAAAATCTCCCGCCAGGCTCAGGGCAGACGCGGCAGTAAATGATCCTGAAGAGCCGCTGCCGTTATCGAACGTGCCAGTCATGGTCAGGCCTTGCGAGTCTACCGTTCCAGTAAGTGCGATCGGCGAACTGCCCGGCTGGTTAATTGTCCCAGTCACGGCCAGCTGCCCGTTGATGGTCAAGGTCACAGACGACACGTTGCCCAGTTCATACCCGCCGCCGGCGGACGGATCTGCATAATAGACGGCCGTGTCTATGCTGAAGAGCGTCGACTGAACGCCATGATCGCTGTACGAACCCGAGGTGCCCGTGCTCGATATGTTCGACTCGACATAAGTGTTCTGCGTAGAGGTGTCCTGCAAAATGAATTCCCAGTTGCCGGTCGTCATGGACCCCATCGGCGTTTGCTGGTTCGCAGGCGCCTTCAGCCCCTGGCAACCGCACAAAACTAAAGCAAGAAGCATGATCAAAGCGACTTTCATAAAGTATTGCTCCCCAGTATTTGGTTCTCGTCTTTGGGACGGAAGCGGTGGGAGGGGGTCCCGTCTTGCGCCGTCCTCGCCAAGTACTAAGGCAATTTGTGCGCCTTGCTGTTCAAACCCACTTATGTCCAATAGACCAAGGGGGTTGGGGAGGTTTCCTCGGATTCCACCTCACCCAATAGTTGAGCGATATCTGGACATGTGTATGGAATCTGAACATCGGCTGGCCTTTACGAAAGCACTAGAAGTCCGGAAATACGTCCAAGTCATGCCGCGCGCTCTAATTCGCAAGGCGCGAGGCGCTAAGAATTTGGGACTATCATGGGCAGTTGTGGGGATGAAATTGAGTCGGTAGGGTTGCCGCTGGCCGCCAATACCATCGTCTGATTGTTTTGATCGCCCGAATTCTGTTTGGATTGCGCCATGCGGCAGCTAAAACAGGCTATGCCGGCTGGCGCGGGCGATTACACAGATCTGGCGGCGACATTGAAATGCCGCCACGCGATGGTAAACTTGCACTCCGAACTTTGCACGCCAGGTGAGCTCCGCATCTCGAACACCAGATGCAGCGCGCATCTGCCAGGAACGATACCTGATGCCTGATCCAATAAGTGCGCCTGAAACTTCAGTTAAAGCCACTGCACAGGCTGTACTTTCGTCGCTTACGCGGGCTGCGATCTTTCTCGTCGTGACGATCAAGCCGGACCCCGAGAATCGTGACGCCGTGCGCTCGCTCTGCGGAGATCTCGCCGCGCTGATGCGTGCTGTGGATTTTCGCGATCTCGACGGAGGTCTTTCCTGCATCATGGGAATTGGCTCCGCTGCCTGGGACCGTCTGTTTGGATCGCCGCGCCCAGCCGAACTGCACCCGTTTCGAGAGATTCGCTCAGGAACCCGTCACGCCGTTTCCACGCCCGGTGACCTGCTGTTCCACATCCGCGCCCGGGGCATGGATCTCTGCTTCGAACTCGCCAGCCAAATCATGGCGCGCATCGGCGATGCGGTCACGACCGTGGATGAGGTGCAGGGCTTCCGTTACTTCGACGACCGCGATCTCATGGGTTTTGTCGATGGCACGGAAAATCCCCGCGGCGATGCGGCCATGGACGCTGTGCTTGTCCGCGAGGAAGACGCCGCGTTTGCCGAGGGCAGCTACGTCATCGTGCAGAAGTATCTCCACGATCTCAACGCCTGGAATGCGATCTCCACCGAAGCCCAGGAACACATCATCGGCCGCGCCAAACTCTCTGACATCGAATTGGACGATTCCGTCAAGCCGACATCGGCGCACAGCGCGCTCACCACCATCGTCGAGAACGGAAAAGAGATCAAGATCCTGCGCGATAACATGCCTTTCGGCTCGCCGGGGCGCGGCGAGTTCGGCACCTATTTCATCGGTTACAGCCGCACGCCTCGCACCATCGAGCAGATGCTCGAAAACATGTTCGTCGGCCGTCCTCCCGGAAACTACGACCGCATCCTCGACTTCAGCCTCGCCGTCACGGGCAACCTGTTCTTCGTGCCGTCCGCAACTTTTTTGGAGGACGTGGGGGACGACCCGCCTGCGGACGAACAGCCCGCGATCGAAGTCTCATCGGCCGAACCCGCGGCCGCCCAACCCAAGCCATCCGCTGCATCGGTGCCCGACGGCTCGCTCGGCATCGGTTCCCTGAAAGGTGAGATCCGACATGAATAATCTCCATCGCGAACTTGCTCCCATCTCCGATTCCGCATGGGTTCAGATCGAAGAAGAAACGTCGCGCACACTCAAGCGCTATCTCGCCGCGCGCCGAGTGGTCGATGTGCAAGGCCCCGCCGGCAGCGAACTTTCCGCCGTCGGCACCGGTCACCTGCGTCCGATCGCGGCTCCATCAAAGGGCATTCTCGCGAGGCAGCGCGAAGTGAAGGCGCTGGTCGAATTGCGTATTCCGTTCGAACTGAATCGCCAGACCATCGATGATGTTGACCGCGGCGCGAACGATTCGGACTGGCAACCAGCGAAGGACGCCGCGCGCGAGATCGCTTTCGCCGAGGACCGCGCCATCTTTGAGGGTTATGATGCCGCCGGTATTCAGGGCATCCGTCAGGGAACGAGCAATCCCATCATGAAGCTCCCCGACGATGTGCGCGCCTACCCGGACGCAATTTCGCAAAGCCTGACCCAGTTGCGCCTCGTCGGTGTCAACGGTCCATATTCCGTGCTCCTCGGCGCTGACGCCTACACCGAACTCGCCGAGATCAGCGACCACGGTTACCCGGTTCTCGAGCATGTAAAGCGGCTCGTCAAGGATCAAATCATCTGGGCGCCCGCCATCGCCGGCGCGTTCGTGCTGACCACCCGAGGCGGCGATTTCGGCCTTCACATCGGCCAGGATATTTCGATCGGATACCTCAGCCATACCGACACAGCCGTGCGTCTCTATCTTCAGGAGTCTTTCACCTTCCTTCTGCTCACGAGCGAAGCCTCCGTAGCACTCGCGCCTCCGGCGAAGGCGAAGGCGAAGAAGGGCTAAGACGAGAATCGGATGCGATCGCCAGGTCTCTCTCAGCCAGGGGAAAATCCGAATCACTTGGGCTGCGCACCGTGTAGATCGACGAAGCTGGTCTTACTCAGGAATGCTACTTGGTGAGAGATCGCGAGATTGGAGAACAAAATCAACCAGACGCGCAGGCGAATGACAGATCATTCGAAAGTTCGTCCGAACGCTCCCCTTCTTGTTCTCTTACTTCTCATGGCAGTGTCTGCTTACGCAATCGCGGGCGAAACCGTCGGAGAGGTCAGCGTCAAAGTAGATTGGACAAAAGTCGAATGCGTATCGAGGACAATTCCCACACTGCAAGTTGTCGTCAATCCGCTCTTGCGTCGAGGCTCACCCATCCATGATCAGGCGTTTCAAGTCCTAAGCCAATTGCACGTTGATGATGTTCGCTTCGTGCCATGGTTTCCTTATCCACGACTTGCGGTTGCTGAACTGCTCCCACCGACCGCCGACCACACCTCCTGGGATTTCTCGCTGATCGATCCGGTGGTCTCGGATTTTATGGATGCAACCCATGGGCACACCGTGGTCCTGAATTTCAGCACGATCCCAGAGTGGATGTTCAAGACCGCCAAGCCCGTCGAAACGCCTAGTGACCCCGACGAAGTCGACTGGAGTTACGAGGAAAGCACCCAACTCCGCGATCCCATCATGAGAGAGGTCAGCGAGTACTTCGCCCGAATCGTTGGTTGGTATACCCAGGGCGGATTCACTGACGAACTGGGCCATCGTCACGACTCCGGCCATCATTACAAAGTCGATTACTGGGAGATCCTCAACGAGCCTGAATACGAACATGCGATCGAGCCACAGATGTACACCCGTCTGTACGATGCGGTGGCGACCGCCATTCATCAGGTGGACCCTGGGATTAAGTTTGTGGGCATGAGTCTAGCTACGCCCTCCAAGAGCCCTGATTTCTTCGAGTATTTCCTCGACTCCAGAAATCACCTTCCGGGTATTCCGCTGGACGCCATTTCATATCACTTTTATGCCGTCCCTACTGGAGACGAGAGCTCGGATGTTCATCCCTTCACGTTCTTTGAGCAAGCGGATCATTTTCTCGACACGGTGCGTTATGCAGAATCGATCCGGCGGCGTTTGTCGCGGCAGACTCAGACGATGCTGAATGAAGTTGGCACCATCCGCGCTGAAGATATTGGGCAGGCGGATCCCGCGGCCACACCGCTGCCCGCTTCTTACTGGAATCTGAGTGGCGCGGTCTACGCGTATCTCTATGGGCAATTGGCTGGACTAGGAGTTAACGTGGTTGGAGAATCTCAACTAGTCGGCTATCCCTCCCAATTCCCCAGCGTCTCGATGGTCGATTGGACAACGGGCCGGCCCAACGCACGCTACTGGGTCTTGAAGATGTTGCGCGAGAATTTCGGCCCAGGCGATAGGTTGGTGGAAACAAAACTCGGCACGCCGTCGGTTTATGCTCAGGGGTTCGCTACGCAACAAGGAACGAAGAAGCTTCTAATCGTGAATAAGCGGGATCGCGTGACTCGGCTGCTGGTGCGGGGCGCGGTTCATTCGCGCATGGAAATCGTGGACCAGAGCACCGGCTTCAACCCGCCGTTTTCGAGCGAACTGAGTTCCGAACATTTGACTCTATCGGGCTTGGCGGTTGCGGTCGTGACTCTGCCGAATTGAGAGCCAGCGTGACGAAGTCCCCCACATAAAGAGGCGATGCTGAACCGCATATGACACGGACCCGGACTCGCGGCGCGTTTTTGCTTCTTCTCCTTATTGCGCTGACATTTCCTCTGTTATCGCCGGGCCAGGAGGCGAACCGTGCATTGACTCCGAACGCGAAGGAGGAGTTGGAACTTTCGCGCCCGGTGCGTCCGTGGGAATTTGTGTCGGCAACAGGCACGCGCGCGGCGTTGTTCGGAAATGAGTCGGGGCGTCTTGAGGCCTGGGTGTATCCACTTAAGATTCTTCGCGATTTCCATTTGCGATTCCACTCGCGCGGCTTAGATTTTCCGGCCGAGTCGCTCGCACGCACGATTACTGTTCATCCAGAATCGGCTTCGATCCTGTATTCGGGGGACACCTTTACTGTGCGGGAGACTTTATTTGTTCCCGTCCACGAGCCGGGCGCAATCATTCAACTCGAAGTGGATGCGGCCGAGCCGGTGGAAATCAAAGCGGAGTTTCAACGTGATTTTCAACTCGAGTGGCCCGGGGCATTTGCGGGCTCCTACTCGTACTGGGACGAAAAGTTGCACGCCTTTGTCTTCGCCGACGAGCTAAATCGATTTTCAGCGATGATTGGCTCGCCAACCGGAGAATTGTCGTCCGAAGAATATTGGACAAATTACTCAGCCTCGTCCACGAATTCGTTTCGATTAGGCGCCACAAGCAAGGGCCGTAGCGTCAAACTCATTGTGATTGCCGCGGCGCCGAATGCCGGGACGTCGTCAAACGTCTACTCCGAGGCCGAGGCCGTTTACCACCGGCTCTCAGTCTCTTACAGCACTCTTTTGAATCAATCCGCAGAATACTACCGAGCCTATTTGGACCGTACCGTCGAGGTCTCGATTCCGGATCAGCGACTCCAAACCGCTTACGACTGGGCGAGAGTGAGCATGATCCAGGGATTAGTCGATAATCCTTTCCTCGGCAGCGGGCTGGTGGCCGGATACCGCGCTTCGGGCGACAGCCAGCGGCCCGGGTTCGCGTGGTTTTTTGGGCGCGATGCATTGTGGACATCTCTTGCTCTCGATGCCGCCGGTGACTTCACCACTACTCGCACTGAACTCGATTTCTTGAGCAAATATCAGCGGGACGACGGCAAAATTCCGCACGAGGTTTCGCAAGCTGCGAGTTTCGCGGCCTGGTTCAAAGACTATCCCTATCCCTACGCCTCAGCGGATGCCACGCCGTTGTTCATTATTGTCATGAACGATTACGTGACCGGCAGCGGCGATGTGGCTTATGCGAAAGACAAATGGACGAACATTTGGAAAGCATACGAGTATCTGCGCTCCACATATGACGCGCAGGGATTTCCTCAGAATGGCGCGTTCGGACACGGCTGGGTAGAAGGCGGGCCGTTGCTCCCTGTAAAAACCGAGATTTATCAAAGCGGCCTGGGGCTCGAAGCGTTGCGCGCTTTGTCTCACCTGGCCTTGATGGTCGACAAAAAAGATATCAGCGACGATCTCCATCAGCAATTTGAGCGCCAGCGGACTGCCCTCAACAACATCTTCTGGTCAGCCGACAGGAAAGCCTTCGCGTATGCTCTCGACAAAGACGGCCGGCGTCTGGACACAACGAGCGTACTCGCGACCGTTTCGATGTGGTTCGGATTGCTCGATGAAGACAAGGCAGAAGCAACCATCGACCAATTGGCGGATTCGGACCAGCAAACCGATTGGGGGATGCGCATTCTCTCCGCGCGCGACCCTCGCTACAATCCGGGAGGTTACCATTATGGCTCGGTCTGGCCCCTATTCACAGGTTGGGCGGCCACCGGCGAATACCGTTACCATCGAGTGTTTCCCGCGTACTCCAATCTGCGATCGAATGCCTTGTTGGGTCTTGACGGCTCTTTAGGCCACGTGACCGAGACCCTTTCCGGAGGTTACTATCAGCCACTGCTTGGCGCTTCGCCGCATCAGATCTGGTCGGCCGCCATGGTGGTCAATCCGTTGCTGCGCGGGTTACTAGGTATTCAAGTTGATGCGGCCGCACGCCACTTAGTTTTCGCCCCGCATGTGCCCTTCGACTGGACCTCGTTCCAGGTTGGAAACCTGCACGTGGAGTCGGTTGTCCTGAACCTCAAGTACGCCAGAACTCCCGAGGGCGTTTCACTGGATGTGCGGCGCACAGGGTCCGGCGATTGCACGCTGGAATTCGCTCCCGCCCTCAGTTTGCGAGCCCAGATTGTTGGCGTTGAACTCAACGGACATCCAATCGCGTTCCATATCGAGTCCAATTCTGAAGATCAGCATGTGACGGTCCAATTCCCGGTGTCCAGAAGCGAGAACAAACTGCGTATTCGTTTACGCGACGACTTTGGCTTGAGCATTTCGCAGGAACTGCCGCCGCTCGGAGAATCGAGCCGCGGCTTGCGCATCTTGTCAGAGTCCTGGTCGCCCACGCGAGATCAATTGACCTTGGAGATCTCAGGAAGTCCAGGAAGGCCATACGAAATCGCCGTCTGGAACCCGACCCAGATTACTTCCGTCGATGGGGCTCAGCTGGTCAGCGACGCTGCGGCCAATGTGCGTGCTCGAGTCCAATTCCAGGGCGCCGACTCCTCCCGGCAAATCACCTTTCACTTCAAGCAGAGAAATAGTCGGCCATAGCACCGAGCCACCGGCCAAAATCTGTCGATTGACAGTCGGCGACGCAGGAGTTGCTCACCAAGGGCCGACCATTAGCGTCCAACTGTTTTGGCCAGTTCGCGCAGAATTGCGATTCTTAACAGTCCTTCTGTCACAAGTAAGGGCTATTCGTTTATGCCATTGGAGGCGCCATGCACATTCTCGATGATGTCCGTTATGCGCTCAGGCAATTTGCGCATGCTCCCGGATTCACCGCCACTGCTGTATTGACGCTCGCGCTGGGCATCGGTGCGACGACCGCGATCTTCACTCTGGTCCATGCGGTATTGCTCCGATCCCTGCCGGTCGCCAAGCCAAGCGAACTCTATCGCGTCGGCGACCATGAGGAGTGTTGCGTCAATGGAGGCATGCAGACCAACTGGTCGCTCTTCTCCTACAAAACTTTTGAGGCATTTCGCCACCAGACCCAAGGCTTTAGCGAACTGGCCGCCATGCAGGCGGGGCGTACTTTGATGGGTGTTCGGCGCGCCGGCAGCAATCAACCGGCCGAGTCGCTACGGGCTCAATATGTTTCCGGAAATTATTTTTCAATGTTCGGAATCAGCGCTTTCGCCGGGCGGGCATTTACCCAGGACGACGACCGCAAAGGTGCAGAGCCGGTCGTGATGATGAGCTACGCGACGTGGCAACAAAAGTACGGAACCGACCCATCGGTGATCGGCTCGAGCTTCATCTTTAACGGGCTGCCTTTCACGGTCATCGGCGTCGCGCCTCCGGGGTTCTATGGCGATCGAATGGAGAGTGTGACCGCTTTCTGGCTTCCTCTGAACGCCGAGCCCTTACTAGACGGTCCCGGCAATCTTCTGCAATTTTCTCGGCAGGACTGGCTGGACGTCATCGGCCGTCTCTCGCCCGGCGCCGATCCAGGAAAGGTTGAAGCGCAGATGCAGCTCGAGCTCAAACAATGGCTGCTCTCTAGCGACAGCCAGCTCGACCCCGGCGAAAGCGAGTTGGTGCCAAAACAAACCTTGCACCTCTCTCCCGGCGGCGCGGGCGTGCAGATGATGCGGGATGAGTACCAGGCCGGACTCCACCTGCTCCTATGGGTTTCCGGTTTCGTACTCTTGATCGCGTGCGCTAACGTCGCCAACCTGATGCTCGTGCGCGCAACCAGCCGTCGCCAGCACAGCGCCGTGCAGGCAGCACTGGGCGCGCCCCGGTCGCGCCAGATCGCACAGGTTCTCACCGAAAGCACGGTTCTTTCGTTGTTTGGCGGAATCGCCGGCGTCGCATTAGCATTCGCTTGTACCCGCCTGATCCTGCACCTTGCATTTCCGGAGCGCCAGGTCGCGATCAGTGCCATGCCTTCCCTGCCCGTCCTCGCCTTCACCTTTGCCGTCACCCTGTTGACCGGAATGCTGTTTGGCGTCGCGCCCGCATGGATGACGGCGCAGACCGACCCTGCGGATGCCTTGCGCGGGGCGCATCGATCGACAGCCCGGGCCGCAGGATGGACGCAGAAGTCGCTGGTCATCACTCAGACCGCGTTGTCGGTGGTTCTTCTGTGCGCTGCGGGATTGCTGACAGAGACCCTGCGCAACCAGCAGCATCAGAATTTTGGTTTCGAGGTCAATAATCGTTACATCCTGCACTTTGACCCCTCAATGGCCGGAATCAAGCCCGATCAGTTGACGCCGTTTTACCGGCAGCTCCACGAAAACATCTCCGCGATCCCCGGCGTCAGCCGCGTCAGCTTCGCCATGTATACCCCGATGGAAGGAGATAACTGGAGCGAAGACGTATATGTCGAGGGCCGCGCCCCGGCTCCTCCCGATAGCAATCAGGATGTCGCGTCGTGGGTGCGCGTGAGTGACGGCTACTTTGACAGCATCGGCGCAAAGATCGTGAAGGGTCGCGCGATTACCGACCAGGACACCGCCTCTACCCGGATCGTCGCAGTCGTCAATCAAGCTTTCGTGAAGCACTTTTTCAAAGACGAAGATCCGATTGGCAGACATTTCGGTGATCTGGATCAAAAATATGCGGGCTCTTTCGAAATTGTCGGAGTCGTCGAAGATACGCAATATCGCAGTCCAACCCGCAAGATTCCGCCCATGTTCTTTCTGGCGGGTACGCAGGGAGTGATTTATGACGACCCGCGCTTTAAGTCGTTCGAGGACCGTTCCCACTTTCTGGACGCGGCTGTGATCCAAACTCAGGGAAATATTTCCGGTCTCGAACCGCAGGTCCGGCGCGCGCTCGGACAGGTCAATCCGGATCTGGCGATCATCGACTTCATGACCTTCGCCGCGCAACTGGATAGCAACTTCACCCAGAACGTCATGTTGGCGCGGCTTACGTCATTGTTTGGATTGCTGGCGCTCGTACTCGCCTCAGTCGGCCTCTACGGCGTTACTTCTTACTCGGTAGAACGGCGCACCAGCGAAATCGGCATTCGAATGGCGCTCGGCGCCGACCGCCTGAACGTATTGCGTCTGGTGCTGCGCGGCGCGTTTACGCAAATTGCGATCGGTCTCCTGATCGGCATTCCGGCGAGCATTCTGGCGGGATATGCGATGGCCAGCAAATTATTCGGAGTAAAACCATTTGCGCCCGCCATATTGCTGGTCACAACCGCTGTCCTGAGCGTTGCGGCCGCGATCGCCACCATGCTGCCCGCTCGCAAGGCTGCAATCCTCGAACCGATTCGCGCTTTGCGGACAGAGTAGCGGGTTGGCGGATACCGCATCGCACACTTACTAACTTGAACGACCGTCCGGATTCCGTAAATTTCCACACCGCTTCGTAGGATGCCAGGCAAACCATGCTACGGTCAGGCCCTCTAAGTTCGGGTGTGACGACGCAAGGATAGTCCCGAAGAGTTTGTGAAACGCACCACCGCTATCTGGCTCCGCTTCGCCTCCCATGCGCATGTGGACATGCGCGAATAATCGAACCAATCCCCCTGAGGAGGATCACCCATGAAACGATTCGTTTGTTTTGCCTTGGTTACGGCTCTGTGCGCATTAGCCTCTCACCGGGCTGCGGCACAAGATTTCAAAAAGCAGGTTATCTACCAGATCGTCACCGACCGCTTCTATGACGGCAACACCGCGAATGACACCTGCACCCGGGGTGCTGGCCTCTACGATTCCACGAAGACCAACTGGAACCTCTATTGGGGCGGCGACTTGGCCGGCATCCAGGCCGAACTGACTTATCTCCACGGCATGGGTATAACGGCGATCTGGATTTCTCCGCCAGTTGAAAATATCGACGTCAACATCCCCGACAGTAACGGAAATCCCACCGCTCCCTATCACGGCTACTCGGCCGACGATTACATGAAGATCGACAATTTTTTCGGCGACTGCTCGGAAACATGGAGCGCCTTCAATAGCCTCATCTCCGCCGCGCACGCGCTTGGCATCAAGATCATCGTCGATTTTCCGGCAAATGACACCAGTCAGCAGGATGCCGGAGAATACGGCTCGCTTTACAACGACGGGACGTTCATGGCGGCATGTAACAACGATCCCGACGGTTACTTCCACCACAATCCCGGCATCGCCAACTTCGAAGACCGTTATCAACTCCAGTACTACACTCTGGAGGATTTGTGCGATCTGAACCAGGAAAACGCCACCATCGACGGGTATCTCAAACAGTCACTTTTGCAGTTCCAGCAGAACGGAACTGATGCGTTCCGCATGGATGCGGTGAAACACACGACGTGGGGCTGGGAGTACAGCGAGGCGAATTCGATTTACAACAACGATCCAAGCTTTGTTTTCGGTGAGTGGTATGAAGCCACCTCCGACTCGCTCTTCGCGGACTCCGTCAAATTCGCCAACAAGAGTGGCATGGCTCTCTATGACTATCCGCTCGGCCTTTCTCTGCGCGATGTTCTCGGCAACGGCAACAGCTTTACAGAGGTCGATAGTACTTTGAACACAGAAAATAGCAGCTTCACGTGGCCGAACGATCTCGTCGACTGGGTCGATAATCAGGATCAGCCGCGCCTGCTCAGCATGGACAACGATAACAATCGCCTCAACGAGGCGCTCGCCTTCGAGCTCACCGCTCGCGGTATTCCCACCATCTATTATGGCGACGAGCAATACATTCACAATGACACCGGAGGCGGCGGAACTCCCTATAACCGGCCGTGGATGAGTTCTTTCAGCACGACCACGACCGCCTATCAACTTATCAGCAAGCTGGCCGCGCTGCGGACCGGAACAAACGACGCTCTCGCCTACGGCACGCAAACGCAGCGCTGGATGAACAGCGACGTCTACATTTATGAGCGCAAGTTCTATGGCGATGTCGTCTTGGTCGCGATCAACAAGAGTACGAACACAAGTTATCCAATCACCGGCCTTTACTCCGCGCTGCCAGCCGGAACCTACACCGATTACCTCAGCGGTCTTCTTGGCGGCTTCGGCATCACTGTCACTTCGGGCAGCGGAGGCAACGACCCGGTACAGAACTTTACCCTCCCGCCCTATGGAGTCGCCGTTTGGGTGGCCAGCACTGCGCCCACGGCCCCCGAGGTCGGCTCGATTGGGCCGACAGTCGGACAATCGGGCATGAAAGTGACGATTGCGGGCAAGAACCTCGGCAGCTCGACCGGAAGCGTCTTGTTCGGTTCGACAGCAGCCAGCATCGCGTCCTGGTCAAGTACATCTGTCACGTTCACCGTTCCGAGCGTCTCGAATGGCGTCTACTCGGTTCAGCTCAAGAACAGCTCCGGGACCTCAGCCAACACCATTCAGTTCACTGTCCTCACGGCAAAGCTGATTCCTGTGACCTTCACCGTCAACAACGCCAACCCCACCAGCACGGGAGACTACATTTATCTAACCGGCAGCACGGTTGAGCTGGGTGATTGGGGAACGACATTCTCCACGGCTGTGGGCCCAATGCTTGATCCCAATTATCCCAGCTGGTTTTTAAATGTCTCCGCGCCCGCCTGCCAGAATATTCAATTCAAGTTCATCGATATTCAAGCGAGCGGCAGCGTGGTTTGGGAGAACGGATCAAACCACAGCTACACGGTTCCGTGCAGCGGGACGGGGTCGGTGAATGTTAACTGGCAGTACTGAACCGTCAAGGATTGCCTCGGCGGAGTTGTTTTTTGCAACGAAACGGCCGGGCCACATTATTTCCTCCCCCCAGGGC
>JBAWAI010000365.1:0-27592 GCA_049589215.1 Terriglobales bacterium
GCGTAACATCGCCGAGGTCGCCACGGCCATTGCGAGTGGAGACTTGTCGAAGAAGATCACAGTAAACGTTAGCGGCGAAATTCTGTTGCTGAAGGAAACTATCAACACCATGGTGGATCAACTCAACGCGTTCGCCGGTGAGGTGACACGCGTTGCGCGCGAAGTCGGCACCGAGGGCCGTCTGGGAGGACAGGCCAACGTGCCTGGTGTCGCCGGAACCTGGAAGGACCTTACGGACTCGGTAAATTCGATGGCCGGTAATCTCACCGGTCAGGTGCGAAACATCGCTGAAGTCACGACCGCGGTGGCCCGGGGCGATTTGTCCCGCAAGATTACGGTCGATGTGAAGGGCGAGATTCTCGAACTCAAGAACACCATCAACACGATGGTCGATCAGCTGAACGCGTTCGCGGCCGAAGTGACGCGCGTGGCCCGCGAAGTCGGCACCGACGGCAAACTCGGCGGCCAGGCGAAGGTGCCGGGCGTCGCCGGAACCTGGAAGGATTTGACCGACAACGTCAACGTCATGGCGGCGAACCTCACTGAACAGGTGCGAGGCATCGTCAAGGTCGTGACCGCCGTCGCCAACGGCGAGTTGACCAAGAAGCTGACCGTGAACGCGAAGGGCGAAGTCGCGGCGCTCGCGGAAACGATCAACAACATGACCGATACGCTGGCGACCTTCGCCGACCAGGTGACCACGGTTGCTCGCGAAGTCGGCGTGGAAGGCCGGCTGGGCGGGCAGGCGAACGTGCCGGGCGCCGCCGGAACGTGGAAAGATTTGACCGGCAACGTCAACCTGCTGGCCGACAACCTGACCAACCAGGTGCGCGCCATCGCTGAGGTCGCGACGGCCGTTACCAAGGGCGACCTGACGCGATCGATTCAGGTGGAAGCCAGCGGTGAGGTCGCCGAACTGAAAGACAACATCAACACCATGATCAACAATCTCCGCGGCACGACGGAGCGCAACACCGAGCAGGATTGGTTGAAGACGAACCTGGCGCGCTTTACCGGCATGTTGCAGGGGCAACGCGACCTGACGACCGTCGGACGCATGATGCTCTCCGAGCTTGTGCCGCTCGTGAATGCGCAGCAGGGCGTGATCTACCAGATGGAATCAGAAGAATCCGCCGGAATGGTGCTGCTGTCGGCGTTCGCTTCCGACGGCGCCGAAGGTCATCTGCGTCGGCTGAATGTGGGTGAAGGTTTGGTCGGACAATGCGCCGCCGAGAAACGGCGCATGCTGATTAACGATCTGCCTCCGAACACGGTGACGATTCGTTCCGGATTGTTTGAATCCATTCCGCGCAACGTGATCGTGCTGCCGGTGCTCTTTGAAGACAGCGTGAAGGCGGTCATCGAGCTTGCATCGCTCGGTACCTTCACGGCCTCACACCTGGCGTTTCTTGAGCAACTGACCGCCAGCATCGGCATCGTGCTGAACAGTATTGAGGCGACGATGCAGACGGAAAGCTTGCTGAAGCAGTCTCAACAGCTGGCAACCGAGTTGCAGACTCAGCAGAGAGAGCTGCAACAGACCAACGAACAGCTGGCGCAGAAGGCGCAACAGCTGGCCGAGCAGAACGTCGAAGTCGAACGCAAAAACCAGGAAATCGAACAGGCTCGCCGCGCTCTGGAAGAAAAAGCCAAGGAGCTGGCACTCACCTCGAAGTACAAGTCGGAATTCCTGGCCAACATGTCGCACGAGTTGCGTACGCCGCTCAACAGCATTCTCGTGTTGGGCCAGCAGCTCGGCGACAATCCGGAAGGAAACTTGTCAGCCAAGCAAGTTGAGTTCGCGCGTACGATTCACGGCGCGGGCACGGACTTGCTCAACCTGATCTCCGACATTCTCGATCTCTCGAAGATCGAATCGGGCACGGTGTCCGTTGAAGCCGAGGAAATTTTCTTCGGCAGTGTGCTCGAAATGGTCGCGCGTCCGTTCCGGCATGAGGCCGACAACCGCAAGCTTACCTTCGAAGTTGCGACCGACCCGCACCTCAGCCGCAGCATGGTCACGGACTCGAAGCGCTTGCAACAGGTGCTCAAGAACCTGCTGTCGAATGCGTTCAAGTTCACCGAAGAAGGCGGGGTGCGCCTGACGGTGTCACCGGCCAAGAGCGGATGGTCGCACGATCACCCGATCCTCGGCAGCGCGGCTTCGGTGATTGCGTTTGAAGTGGCCGATACCGGTATCGGAATTCCCAACGAGAAACAGCGCATCATCTTCGAGGCTTTCCAACAGGCAGATGCCGGCACGAGCCGCAAGTACGGCGGAACGGGACTCGGCCTGGCGATCAGCCGCGAGCTGGCCAGTCTGCTGGGCGGAGAAATTCAGTTGAGCAGCGTGCCCAGGCACGGCAGCACATTCACGCTCTATTTGCCGCAAACGTATGTTGGACCGTCGGCGGTCGCCCTTCCAGAGAGAGTTTCTCCGGCCTTGCCCGTGCAACTGGCGAAGATGACGGTGAAGGAAGAGTCGATAGAGATCGTGCTGGACGACCGCGAAATTCTGGCCGCCGAGGATTCTGTATTGCTGATCGTGGAAGACGATCCGCACTATGCTCGAGTTCTCTGCGACCTGTCGCGTGACAAAGGGTTCAAGGTTCTAGTGGCCAGGCGCGGAAGCGAGGCTCTTTCGCTCGCTCATGAATTTCATCCGGCCGCCATTTCGCTCGACGTCTTCCTGCCTGACATGCTGGGCTGGACGGTCCTGAACCACCTGAAGCAGGATCCCAACACGCGTCACATTCCGGTCCAGATGCTGACTCTTGATGAAGATCGGCACCACGGCCTGGCGCGTGGCGCATTTTCATTTGTTACCAAGCCCACCACGTCCGAGGGGCTGGACGCCGCTCTCACCCGGCTCAAAGAGTATGCGACGCCGCGCCGCAAACGCCTGCTGGTCGTGGAAGATAATCCCGCCGAGCAACTCAGCATCAAGGAATTGCTGGGCTACCACGACATTGACGTCACAACCGTTTCAACCGGAGCCGAAGCGCTGGCTGCCGTCGAATCGCAAAACTTCGATTGCGCCGTTCTCGACTTGCGCCTTCCGGATATGTCGGGCTTCGAAATCCTGGAGCGCTTCCGCGACAATCCATCGCTAGGCGATCTGCCAGTCATCGTCTTCACCGGCAGGGAGCTGTCATCGGAAGAGGATGCCCAGCTTCATACACTGGCGCGCAGCGTGGTCGTGAAGAATGTCGAATCGCCCGAACGCCTGCTCGATGAAACGGCGCTCTTCCTGCATCGCGTGGTGGCCGATCTGCCGATCGAAAAACAGAAAATGCTCGACCGGCTGCATCGCTCGGATGACGCGCTGATCGGCAAGAAGGTGCTGGTCGTCGATGATGACGTGCGCAACATCTTCGCGCTGAGCAGCGTGCTGGAACGCCGCGGCATGAGCGTGCTCACCGCCGGAACCGGACGCCAGGCGATCGAACTGCTGGAGTCGACGCCCGACGTCACCATTGTGCTCATGGACATCATGATGCCCGAGATGGACGGTTACGAAACCATGCAGGTCATCCGGCAAAAATCGGCGCTCCGACGGCTGCCCATCATCGCCCTCACGGCCAAAGCCATGAAAGGCGATCGCGAAAAGTGTCTGGAGGCTGGCGCCTCCGAATATCTTGCCAAGCCCGTGAACACGGACCAGTTGTTGTCGGCTTTACGAACTTGGCTGCACAGATAGTGTGGGGTAGCCCGCCCGCCGGGAGAGTGCACTCGGCGGGCAGACCGGGGGGAGAGAGCATGAGCAAACATGAACAGGTCAACATCCTGATGGTGGACGACCAGCCATCGAAATTGCTGACCTACGAGGTCATGCTGGCCGAACTGGGAGAAAATCTCATCAAGGCCAACTCCGGCAGGGAAGCCCTTGAATTGCTGCTGAAAAAAGACGTTGCCGTTGTGCTCATGGATGTGAGCATGCCGGAGATGGATGGTTTTGAACTCGCGGAGATGATCCGGCAGCATCCGCGATTTCAGCGCATTGCCGTTATTTTTATTTCAGGCGTGCACCTCACCGATCTCGATTACCTGAAGGGATATCAACGGGGCGCGGTCGATTATATTTCGGTTCCCGTCGTGCCAGAACTTCTGCGCGCGAAGGTGAGCGTATTCGCCGAGTTGCATCGCCGCGCGCAGCAACTTGAAACGTTGAATAACGAACTTCGCCGCCTCTCCAGCCGCCTGATGACCGCACAGGATGAAGAGCGCCGCCGCTTTGCGCGCGACCTGCACGATGATATCGGCCAGGATCTGGCGGCCGCGAAGATGATGCTCGACGGACTCTCTCAAGTGCCGGCGTTCCGTGAGGAGCATGGCGTCAGCGAAGCCAGCGAAATGATCGATCGCGCCATTCAGCAGGTTCGCAGCATGTCGTACCTGTTGCATCCTCCTTTGCTTGATGAGGGCGGCCTTTCTTCCGCGCTGCGATGGCTGCTTGAAGGCATGAGCGAGCGCAGTGGAATTGAAACTTCTCTCGAAGTCCAACCCGATGATTTCCCACGACTGTCCCCATCACTCGAGCGAGCGGTCTTCCGCATTGTGCAGGAGGCGCTCACCAATGTGCTTCGGCACTCGCGCGCGCAAAAAGCCAGCGTCACGCTTACGCAAAAAGAGCGCGGCCTGCTGTTGAGCGTGCGGGACAACGGCAAAGGTGTGGGCGAGCAGACTTTGCAGCTACAGCCCGGCAGCATCGGCATCGGTCTTGGAGGCATGCGCGAGCGCGTCAGAGAATTCGGCGGCGAGCTGCGGATCGTGAACGCGAATCCGGGCACGACCGTTGAAGTCAGTATTCCGTCGGCGATTCCATCTGCGATACCGGCGTCGCAGTTGACCTCGGTCACAGCGTGAAGCGCGCAAAGTGAGGCTTGAAGTTGTGAGCGCTGACGCCGCTAATCAACCGATTCTTCCGAAAAGCCCATACGGCATTGAGCGGACATTCGAAGAGAATTCATGGGAAACCCACCCGTGGCCGATTGAGCATCCATAGTGTGCGCAGACGGTGGTTGTTCGCAAGCCTGATAAGCTGGCTTTGACAAACGACGCCGAAGTTTCGGAATTGTTTTTCATGAACCAGCCTTTATCGAGAACGAGCACCCCCATGATGACAAAACCTAAGACAGGTTGGCGTCTCGGGCGCGTCCAGTTGGCGCTCGCGTTTTCGATTGCACTGACGCAGTTTTGTGGCGCCTACTCGGTGCTGACCCACGAGGAGGTTGTCGACCTGTTATGGAAGGACGACATTCAGCCACTGCTTCTCAAACGCTTTCCCCCGTCCACACCCGACGATCTAGTAAAAGCCCATGCGTTTGCCTATGGCGGCTCACTCGTGCAGGACATGGGCTACTATCCATTCGGGAGCGAGAATTTCAGCAATCTTGCGCATTACGTGCGCAGCGGCGACTTCATCGTCAACCTTATCAACGATTCGACCGACCTTGACGAATACGCATTTGCTCTCGGCGCGATGGCGCATTATTCGTCCGACAATATCGGCCATCCCGCGGTGAACCGCGCGGTGGCTCTGGAATTTCCGAAGCTGAGAAAAAAGTTCGGCGATGAAGTGACTTACGAAGACAACCACAAAGCTCATATCCGTGTCGAATTTGGCTTCGACGTTACGCAGGTCGCGAAAAATCACTACACATCGGATCGTTATCACGACTTCATCGGGTTTGAAGTTTCGAAGCCTCTTCTGGAGCGCGCCTTTCAGGACACGTACGGGATCCCGCTTTCTGACGTCATGTCGAACGAAGATCTCGCGGTCGGGACTTTCCGGCGCACCATCAGCGCAATTATTCCGGAGATGACGCGTGTGGCGCTGGTGGCGCGGAAGAAGGAGATCGTGGCGGCCACGCCGAATTTCAACGCTCGTAAATTCCGATACAACCTCTCGCGAGCGAGCTATCAGCGCGAGTGGGGCAAAGGGTACCGCCGGCCGGGTTTCGGCACGCGGTTGCTCGCGCTCTTTTTGAAGATTGTTCCGAAGATCGGCCCTTTCAAGGCGGTCGACTTCAAGATCCCAACCCAGCAAACTGAGGATCTTTACATCGCCAGCGTTAACCATACGCTCGACAATTACCGAGGGCTGCTCGTCGAAGTCGGAACGAAATCGCTTTCGCTTCCGAACACGGATTTTGACACGGGAAAGATGACTCGGGCGGGCGAATATGAGCTCACCGACAAGACATACGCTTATCTGCTCGACAAACTTGCAGCCCACGACTTTGATGGAGCCGTGCCCGATCTGCGTGCCAACATTCTAGATTTCTACGGTGATCCAAACGCTCACGTTGCGACGAAGCGCAACGCAGCGGCCTGGCAGAAGACGCAGGACGAGCTGCAAAAATTAAAAGATCACACGCAGCCCGTGACGCCATCGCCTACTTCGTAGAACGCGTCAAGAATTGTCGAGGGCAAAATTGGTTGCGGTCGTCTGGATTTGGTTCCGGCCGCGGGGCTTCGTCACTTCGCAATCTGGACTGGAATCTCAATGCGCGGCAGAGTGAATCGCACCTTGACCGTTTTGATCTCAAATGGCTTGGTATGCACAGTGACCGTAGCGTCTTGTAATGCAAGTTCGCCGATCGGGCGCTCCATCAAATCCGCATCCTGCGCGCTTTCGGCCCCCGGCGGAAGCTGGATCTTTACATCTGTTTCGCGCCCGGCCCACTCATAAAAACGCAGAATCATGGCGTCATCGTCCTCCGCTTTTTTCACCGCTGTCAATACGACATTCTCCGGCTTCACCTCGATATACGCATGGTCGGCCGGCAACGCCCCCTCATGTTTTTCAGTCTGCAAGGTGAGGAGCTTGTAGTTGAGTTCATATCCCTCGCGCACCGTGAGCGCCTCGCGCCAGCCGCCTGCGTGTGGATAGAGCGAGTAAGTAAATTCATGATGCCCCTCATCGGCATGCGGGTCAGGCCATTCGGGCGAACGCAGCAAGGAGAGTCGCAACACGTTGCCCTTGGCGTCGTATCCGTACTTGCAGTTGTTCAACAGACTGAGGCCGTGCTTATCGTCCGAAATGTCAGCCCAGCGCATCGCGGGGACCTCAAACTGCGCCTTTTCTGCTGGAGTGTTGCGCGTGGTCGGCCGCTCGACTGTCCCATAGGGAATCTCGTACGTCGCCTTGTCGCTGTGCGCGCCGACGGGAAATGCGACTTTAAGCAGAATATGCTTTTCATGCCACTCCACCTGCATCTTAACGTCGACCCGCGGGCTGCCGGCATTGAGCGTTACATCCTGGATGAACGTTGAATTCTGGAAGTGCTTCTTGATGCGGATAACCGCGCGCAGCGGGCCGCTTTCGAGAAGCTTCACTTCATCCGCCTGATCGAGATCCGAATGTTGCTGCTCGAAATCGGCGTCAATGTTCCAGGCGTCCCACCGCTTGGGTTTGTCGACGAATGTTTGCAGGAGATTGCCGCAAACCTTGTCCTTTGGCCCGCCGGTATCGGTTTCCGCAGGTGCCAGCGCCTCCTGATGACCGCGCTTGTCAAACAGGCTCGTCATGCATCCGGTGCGCGGATCGATTTTCACGCGAACAAATTCATTCTCCAGCGTGTCGGCAGTTGCCTGTAAATCGGATCGGTCTCGTTCTGTGCGAGGGGAGGCCTGCACTAAATATGTTTTGTAGCCGAGGGCGGGAGTACTTGCCAGGAGCAGGAAATGCGCGCGGTGCATTGCCGGATCGATGCTTAGTAACTGAGACTTAACTTTTTTCCCGGCCGCATCAGCAACTGCGATGGATCGGGCTGGTCCTGGTAGTTGCGCATCAACCTCAACTACCGCGGTCCGCGGCCACGCCAGTGAGTTGAACACCAGCACCGGCGCGCTTTCCGGGGGCGCGCCTGTCCCCTGTGTGTTAATGTGCGCCGCAAGTTCTTTGAGTGAGCCCTCAATCGCACTGTTCCCAAACAGCTGCACGTCCTGCAAATTACGCCGCGCGTCGAGGTAATTGACCCCGATGCCCGAACCCGGCATGATGTCATGAAAATCGTCGAAGAGCAGGCGCTTCCACGCCCGGTTCATCTCCTCCTGCGGATAGAATCGGCCGTCGAGCATCGCCAGTGATGCGAACTTCTCGGCGTTCAGCATGACCTCTTCGCTACGCCGGATGCGCTGCTTGGTCTCGGCCTGGGTTGTGAACACGCCGCGGTGATATTGAAAATAAAGCTCGCCGTTCCAGGTCGGTACGCTCATCCCCGGCAGCTTCTTGCCAAGCTCTTCGAAAAACGTCGATGCTGTGCCGAACTCAAACTTTGGATACACAGTGTTTGGCGACAGCAACTCGTTCGCGTTGTCCAGCATTTCGCGAGTCGGGCCACCGCCGTGATCGCCGACGCCGTAGAGGTGGAGCATCTCCGGTGCGTCACCGAACTTTTCGTTCGACTTCTCGCTCGGCTTCTCGTTCAAGTTCGGCCCGTAAATCGCCGGCGCCCAGACTGACAGGTCTTTGGCCATGCTCGGGCCGTCGATGCCGGCCGCATAATCGCGTGGAAAATAGGTGAGCAGACGGCTGCCGTCGGGCGCTTGCCACCAGAATAATTTGTAGGGGAAGGTGGTGAATTCGTGCGCCCAGAGCAGCTTTTGGGTCACAAAATAATCCATCCCTGACTTCTTGTAGATCTGCGGCAGTTGCCAGTTGTAGCCAAATGAATCGGGATTCCATCCGATCTTCACATCCACGCCGAAGCGGCTCTGGAAATAACGCTTGCCGACGAGAATCTGGCGCGTCAGCGATTCTCCGTCGGGCATGTTCAAATCGGGCTCGACCCACATGCCGCCGATTACTTCCCACCGGCCTTCGCGAACGCGCTGCTGAATCTCCTTAAACATGTCCGGATATTTTTCTTCGATCCACTCGTAGGTTCGGGCCGATGACATGGTGAACTTGAAGTCCGGATATTCGCGCATCAGATCCAGCACGCTTCGAAAAGTGTTGCGGACGACCTCGACCGTCTCTGTCCACGGCCACAACCAGGCCATATCGATGTGCGAGTTGCCGACGGCGTGAATGGTGAACTGGCGCAGCCAGGGCTTGAGAGCCTCCAGTTTCGTCTGGGCTGCGCGTAGCGATTGATCGAAGGTCGCCTGGTCGCCGCGCTCCAGCGGCGTGAAATCGAGGGCCTTGACTGCGGCCTCGAGCTGCTGCTGCCGTTGCGTCTTGCCCTCTTCATACGCACCGATCATCGGCTGCGCGGAGAGCATCTCCATGCGGATGAACGACGGGTCGGGCCGCTTCGACGGCGGGTGAATCGTCAGTCCGCTCTCGAAGACGGCGGTTTTTGCGGCCGAGCAATCGACGCGCAAGGCGACGAGAAATTTCTGTCCGGGTTGCGCGTTTTCCGTGAGCACAATCGGCTGCTGCATATCTTCGTCGCCGCGATAGACAACTCCTCCATTCGAAAAGACCGTCAGAATGAGGGCATCGTCGCTGCGCACGATGAGATTCAAATCCACGCGCGCGCCCTGCGTGGCATAACCGTTTACCTTCTCGGGAATCTCGATCCACCGCCGCAGAACGCGCGCTCCCGACTGCCACTCCTCGCTCACTTTCACGGTTGGCCAGTCGGCATCGTTCAAGCCGGCGTCTTCCGGATGCGGCACATCGGCGTGAAAACGCCACTCCGGCAGAGGCACGGTCACGAGGGATTGCAGACGGTCGAGCGTGGGCTTATAGGGATCGACGGGAGCGTTTGAAAGTGGCGACTGCGCCAAAACCAGCGGGACGAACAGGCAATAGAAATAGAAGAGGCAAATGGCGAGTTTTTTCATAACGCAACATCATACTGTGCCGGAAGCAGTGCGGTGCGGGGGACGGACCTCCTGTTCCGATCCTCAAATCATTGGTTTTGAGGGGAGAGTTGACTCGCCTGCTAGAATAGACATACGCAGACAAAGTGTGCTAAATGTGCGTGGAAGTCGTGGTCTGCGTCCAAGGTGTTCTACCGCATTTACTGTACTTGTGATTGTTGAGTGAATGCGGGCTTCATTCTGAATCGCAAGAATTGCATAGCTGGCCGTTCCGCAGAGATCGGCGAGTCCAATCCCGATTGATTCTGGGGATTCACCGAGTAAGTCTCTATCGATCCGGGTTTTATTTGGCTTTGGTGCTCATTGTCTTCCTGGACTCGACAAAACTTTCGCCCCCTTGCCTCGACTGTTGAATCAGTCCCTGGCTCCCCGGTTCGCTGGCTTACCCGCGAACGCGTCGTAGTGTCTTTTTGGATAGCAGCGATTGCCGCAGTCATTATCCTCGGGTGCACGGGCCCGCTTGGATGGGACGCCCAGGGTTACTGGGATGCCGTTCAAACGGTCCACCACGGCGCTGACCCATATGCCAAGGATTTAGCGGCGCTTCAGGCTTATCAGGGAAAACTCGCCGCAAACCCGGCGGAGCGCCAGCCCTTTGTTTATGTCTACTCGCCGACGACGTTGCCTTTACTGAGGCTGCTCGGAGCGTTGCCGGGATGGCTTCTTGCCGTGCTCTACGGGGCTGCGGTCGCGCTCGGGGCGATACTCGCACTTTGGGCCGGATTCCAACTGGCGGATGAAAGCGAGCGGCCATTTCTGGCTCTCGTGGCGCCAGCTTTGATCTTCTTTCCAGGACTCGTCACCGACGATGTGATCCTGAGCGGCAACGTCGCCTTTCCGCTGTATGGGATAATTCTTGCCGCCGCCACTCTCGGGTGGAAGCGTGGCAGATGGTTTTGGTTTTACGCAGCCGTGGTGGTCGCCTCGATCTTCAAGACACCATTCATTGCGCTGGTTGCGTTTCCGGTTCTCATCGACCGCAAGCAATGGATTTCCTCCTGCAGGACCGCAGTCGCAGCGTTGCTGCTTTTTGCCGCCCAGGTTCGACTTTTTCCCGCCACCTTTCCCGAATATCTGTCGAGCGTGCGGCTTGTATTCGACTGGATGCACGACTTTGGATATGGCCCCGCCGGAACTCTGGCGAGAGCCCTATGGAGTCCGGGACAATCTCCTGCCCTCCTGGTCACAATTCTTCACCTGGTCTTCGTGGGTGGGATGGCCATTGTCTTATTGTTTCTTGCCCGCCGCGTCCGCGACGAAAATGTTCCGCAGCAAATGTGGATTCCGGTGGCGCTCGTTGGCACATTCCTCCTGAACCCGCGCATCATGAAGTACGACATGGCAGCGATTACGATCCCAATGTTCTTGATCGCGTGGCGCGGGCTGCGCGCTGTGGTTGAGGATCGTGGTGAATCCGTCGCGAGTTCGGGCCGGTTGCTTGTATTTGTCGGCGCCGCATGTTTCCTCGTCCCGAACCTGATGACGGTATTTGGACCGGTGTGGTGGCCGGTAGAGCTTTTGGTGATGCTCACCGTTTTCGCGCTGGGCGCGCGGTCGATATGGCAGCCCGAGGTTTTGCCGTTGAGCCTCGCAACTCCAGCGGAACTGATCGTCGCCCCGGCGGAGCTGATTGAAATGGCTATCCCGGAAGAAGCTGTCTGATCCTCTCCCGCCCGGCGGTGTATTGTGTCACGGTCGCAGAGCCGAACGCCGTCATTGTCTTCGTCTAATTCTTACCGGATTCCCAACCTTGCGAGTGCCGCGCGGGCCGCGTGATATCCGCACATTCCATGTACGCCTCCGCCGGGCGGGGTTGACGCCGAGCAGATATACACGTCTCGCGCCGACGTCGCGTAGTGCCGCCAAGTAGGCCGAAAAAGGAACTGTCGAATGTCCATGGCGCCGCCGGCGACGTCCCCGCCGATCAAATTCGCGTCCATCGTTTCAAGATTTGCAGGAGAAAAAGTGCGGCGCGCCAGCACAATGTCGCGGAACCCGGGCGCGAAGCGTTCGATCTGATCTTCGATTTTTGGCAGCATGTCCGCTTGTGAGCCGTTAGGAACATGGCAGTATGCCCACGCGGTGTGCTTGCCAACAGGAGCGCGCGAAGCATCGAACAAACTCGGCTGAGCCAGTAGAACGAACGGCCGATCCGCAGGTTTCCCGTGGCGCGTAGTGCTTTCGGCATCGGCAATTTCTTCGAACGTTCCCCCGAGGTGCACGGTTGCGGCGCGCAGGCACTCAGCAGCTTTCCACGGAATCAGGCCACTGAGCGCATAATCGAGTTTGAATACGCCCGGGCCATAGCGGAATCCGCTCAGTTGCCGCTTGTAGCTTTCCGATAGGCGCTCGCTCCCGATGCGCAGAAGTTGCCGCGGCGTCACGTCACAAAGAATCAGATCGTAGCCCGGTAACGCCGCGAGAGATTCGATTCGCGAGGACGTCCGCACGGTGACTCCGAACGTGGAGAGCACGCCGCAGAGCGCGCTGGTGAGCGACTGCGCTCCGGCGCGCGGAATCGGCCAGCCCACCGCATGCGCAGTCACCCCCATCAACATGCCGAACGCGCCGCTCAAAGGCTCGTCAAGACCGAGAAATGAGTGGGCAGCGAGGCCCGCGAAGAGAGCTCGCGTACGCTCGCTTCGAAAACGCTGCGCGATTGATTTTGCGGAAAGGAACGCACTCAGCCCAAATCGCGCCATCAATAAGGGATGCCGCGCGATTAGCCGAACTGGTTGAAGGACCTCGGGCGCGAACTCCAGCCAGTGATCCACAAAAGGCCACATGAGGCGCGCCCACGCGTCGCCGTCCGCGCCCAGCGAGGTTGCGGCAGCTTGAAGGTCGCGCTCGAGAATTACCGCGGTGCCGTCGTCGAGCGGGTGCGCGACCGGCGCCGGCGGATGGATCCACTCGAGCCCGTGGTCGTGCAATGGCAGAGAAGAGAAAAATGGCGAGCCCACCGCGAGCGGATGCACGGCCGATCCAAAGTCGTGCAGAAAACCGGGGAGAGTCAATTCCATAGTGCGCGCTGCCCCGCCGGGCGTCGGCTCGGCCTCAAACACGTCAACCTGCAAGCCCGCCTGAGCAAGCACAACCGCGGCTGCCAGCCCGTTAGGACCAGAGCCAACTACGCATGCTTTTTTGATGGCGGCCATGGTTGTTGAATTTACTAAATCCCCATTACTCTCGCGCCTCGGAGTTCGGCCATTCAATCACATTGATCTTGCCATCGGGAGCTTTTTCTACGGTGGGCGCATACCGGCCCAGCAACTGGCGCCTCCACCAGATTCCGGTTTCGCGTTTCTCTTGCATGCTGGTGAACCAATACTGCCAGAGCAGCACGCGAATCTGCCGCGGCGGATCGTGAGCGAACGGATTGCCCGCGAAAAGCTCGAGCACATTCTTCTCGTTGGAAAGCAAACGTACTTCGGTATTGGGAACGATCGGATACTCGCGCCACGTGCCGAGCGACGCAAACCACAAGTTCCAATCAAAACGTGGCTGATACGGCGCATAAATTCGCGGCGCTTGATTCAGTTCCTGTGGCTTGTAGCGAAAAGGATAAGCGACCCAATTCTGCCCGTCGGCTGAGCCTTGAAATTCGATCTCATATCGTCCACGCGTCATTACAGCGAAAAGGCCATACTGATTGGCGATTCGAAAAGGCTCTAGCAGTCTCACCGGAAACGTCGGCCGCGGCGGCTGAGTGTATATCCAGATCATTTCGGCCGTTGTCGCGTAGCAAATCCAGGACAGCATCAAAGTGCTACAAGCCAGCTTCGCGATCTTCCACGCCCCTGGCAATGACCCGCGTTGGCTGCCGCCCGCGGCGACCGGCGGGGTGAGAGAAGCTTCATTCGAAACAGATGTCGCGGTCAACCGGCTTCTCCATTTTGCCGGCACGATCCTCAACACAAAATCATCATCCAATAAAAGTACGCCCAGGCAGAGCACAAGATAATTAAGGAACGTGTAGTTCGCGCTCAGGATGACGCCAATCTGCCAGGGCGTCACGATAAAGAAGCACACGATGCGCCAGCGGCGCGGAAGAAAAAGCATCCAGACGAGAACCAGTTCAAGCGTCAGAGTGGCGCCGACTGTCGCGGCGTGAAACCAGTGCGGGAGGTGCTGGAGATACCAGCCGACCCACGTGGGCAGTGGGCCATTCTGGTAATACTCGTCCATGGCAGTAAAGTGGCGCCATTCGAGATCGCCGCTCAGCAGTTTCACCGCGCCCGACTCGAAGTAAATGCGGAACCACTCCCAGAGCAGCAAAAACAGGCTGGCGCGCGAAGCGGGGTGTGAACGGGCCAACCCCGGGCGCAGCCCCGGCGGCGCGAAAAAGAGCGCGATGAATCCGGCTTCGAGCAGCATGCCGTCAGACTGGTAGCCGGAAAAATCCTGTGCGGCGCTCACGAAGGAGAGAAAACAAACAAAGCAGACGACCAGCATTCCGCGCGGCCACAGGTTCAGCACCAGCAGCAGCGACGCCAGCATCCCCGCCCAGCACAGCGCATTCAACGCGGCGTTGCCGCTCGACCACCAGAGCAGAGTTGGCGCGTACCAGATTTTTTCCCAGTTCCCGAGTGATTGTGCAATCGCCTGAAGATAAGAGCCGGCCGGCAGGATTCCATTGGGCCCGATCAGGCCGCGAATCTGATAAATAAGTGAGAAGAATGCGGAGAAGTAAATGCCGCCCAGAGCGCGAAGAAAAAGCCAGCGCGGAATCAGGCGCTCGCGGCCTCCCTCCTGTGACCCATAAAGCCAGCTAATCGAGGAGGGAGCAGGCCAAGTCATGCGCGGCCATTATACGGAGAAAAGAAGTTTCGCCGGGCGGGGAGTCAAAAACACGGAATCTCAGCCCTCACAGTCAAACCTGAGACCCGGTATCGAGCTTTGAGGCTTCGGGTCAAGACCTATGGCTGGACGCCATCTCTCATGCTACTCATCTGAGCGTCAATCTCGGACAGCTGGAGCAGACGCGCGTTATATCCCGAAGGTTCGCAGTCACAAAGATTATGTTCCGCTTCCATATGGGTGCGCGCCAGCCTCAGTTGCTGCTGCGCCGCATCGAGGTATGTACGACTCTGTGCCCGGTCGAGATAGCTTTTTGAGAGCGCGAATGCCATTCGATACAGATGTCCCATCGATTCGATGCGCTCGGTTGCAATCCCATGCGAATTTTCCGTGCCGTCCGGCGCCGATGCTGACCGCGCCAAATTATCCAGCCGATACGCCGCATACGAAAGCATCTCAGCCCAATTGCCCAGCGCGAGCGACGGATCGTCCAGGGCACACGCGCTCTCAGGTGTGGTCTCTTGCGCTACCGCCTTCAAGTTGCACGAGCCTTGGTTCAGTTCGGAGACCACATGCGCGGCAAATCCGATCGAGGCGTTCTCCAGCAACAGGTCGCTCGCGTTGAGACTGGCAGTCGCGCTGCCATGCATCAGCGCGTTTTGATAGGCGCCGCTGAGAATAATAACTAATTGCCGGAATTCATTGTCATGGCTGGCTGGGAAATTATTCATGGACTGCCCCAATAAAACCTGACCGTGTAAACGTGGCGCAGGCGAGGTCAAAATTACCAGCGCGACGGCCAGCACGGATTTGCGCCACAGATATGCCAAAGGCAGCCTCAGTCCTGAACGCTCAACCTTTTTTGGAGAGTGGTGCGGGAGCGGCAACCACACTCTTCTTCAGCTGATGCACGTAACAGGCCGAATTCTAGGATTCACGCCGGCGCGGGTCTATCCGATCAATGCGGTAGCGGCGCGCGTTTAGCGCCCGACGAGGAAGAGATGATGATAATGACTCCGGGCTAGTCGGCTATCCTACGAACCTTCAGGTAGAGGAATACGCTTACTGAAACCGGTATCCAGTTTTCGGGGTGCATCGATAGACGCGCCCCTTGTCGGCGTTGATGGTCTCGTCGCACGCGGCCCAACTCAAAAAGAGCGACGGTCCAAGAGGGAAAATAATGGTTTGCCCATCAACGTCCGCTTCGATGCTCACGCTCTGCGCGTCCCCAGGCAGCGTGAATGAGAGTCCATCCCCAAACATCACGGGATACGACCAGTGTTCGGATTGATTGACCATTTGGCGAAACACCTCGGCCTCCAATAGAAAAGTCGCTGTCTCCGACCAATCCACGGCTTCCACGGCGTAGGTCTGCCCGTTGTCTGAAATGTGGTCGTCACGAATTTTTGTAAAAGGGCACGGACCCGCGATGCAGGAAGCACGCGCATCACGCAATTGATTGCCGGTGCCCGCGTCCAGGGTGGCGGATGCGACCGCCGCTTTCCATCTGCCGTCCGGCGAGCACGGCCGTTGCCCCTTGCACGGCACGTTGCCTTTGTTTGCGACCGCGAAGGTCTTGACCTCGCTGCCCACATTCATCTCGGTCATGGCTCGAACGGTATAGCGCACGCGCACGTTCGCAACCTTCACGGCCGGCTCGTTCTTCGCAGACGGACTGCTCGACAGGGGCACGAGATGCACAACGTAGAGCTTGTTGGTTACGACATCCTTCAAATCCAGCGGACGGTATTTCGGATCACGAAAGGAAAGCACAACCGGCTCTCCTCTGCGGATCGGTTTACGCAGTTTGAGGACGAAGAGTCCCGAAGAATTTGATTTGGCATCCGCGATCGCCAGATCGCCGGCCGAGACCGTGACTCCGGCGATCGGCTGCTCCCTGCCGGGATCCGAATTTTGGATGAGGATCGCGCCCCATAGCGAGATCGGCTTCTGCCGCTGCCAGCGGATCAGCGCCAGGGTGCTCACCAGCACCAACACCGCTACGCTCGAAACGATCCAGGCTTCGATTTTGTGAGTACGAGTCATCTTTGAGTCAACGGATTCAAGTCAATGGCGTTTTATCAGTCGCATATTTGTTAATCGTGTCTATAAGATGACGGCATCGCCTCAAACGTTTCGGTTAGAAAACAGCAACGAGCAAGCCTCCAACTGCATCCTTAGATGGATATCACACATAAGGAATCGACCCAGGATGGATTATAAAACCGAGGCGCATGACTGACGCCAAGCCCAATCTGCTCTCTCGCCGTCATATGCTGCGCCAAATTCTGCGGACAGGGCTTTATCTTCCCCTGGCCGGCGCGCTGCCCGCTCTTTGCGCGGAGAAGCCGAAGCCCGGGCCGGCGTCAAAGGCCGGTGTTCCGGCCGCGCCATGGTCACAGCCCGGCTTATCGCCGGAGGACGATCAGTTCCTGAACGAGATCGAGGCCGCTTGTTGTCTTTTCTTCTGGGAGCAGGGCAGCCCAAACACCGGCATGGTGAAAGATCGCTGCAACGTTCACAATCCCAGTCAGCCAGCAGCCGCTAGCATCGCCGCGACCGGGTTCGGGCTCACCGCTCTCTGCATCGGTGCGCAGCGCGGCTTCATCCCAGCCGACAAAGCCCTGGAGCGCGTCTTTGCCACCTTGCGATTTCTGTGGAAGAAGCTGCCTAACCACCGCGGCTTTTTCTTTCACTTCGCGAATCCCGAGAGCGGCGAACGCATGTTCGACTCCGAAGTTTCGTCGGTCGATACCGCCATCCTGCTGTGCGGACTCCTGACCTGCCGTCAATACTTTCGCCACGGTGGGGTCGCCGAACTCGCCGATCTGATTTTCAACCGCGTGGATTGGACCTGGATCTCGGAAGATACGTCCCTGCTCACCCTCGGCTGGACACCCGAGGTTGGATTTCTTCCATGGCGCTGGGACTACTACAGCGAACTGATGATGATCTATCTGCTCGGCATGGGCTCGTCGGCTCATCCGCTCAAAAAAGAAACCTGGAACGCGTGGAAGCGCTTGGCCTTTGAATATGACGGCATGCGCTATATCGGATCGTTCGCGCCGCTTTTCGTTCATCAATACTCACAGGCATGGTTCGACTTCCGCGGCAAGCGCGACAAGTACGCCGACTATTTCCAGAATTCCGTGACCGCGACAGAAGTCCATCGCCGTTTCTGCATTGAACTCGGCAAGCAGTTCCCCGACTACAGCGACGACCTCTGGGGCATCACCGCCTCCGATTCCGAGCATGGCTACGTCGAGTGGGGCGGGCCTCCAGCCACGGGACCGATCGATGGCACTGTCGTCCCCAGCGCGGCTGGCGGGTCTTTACCGTTTCTTCCCGCGGAAACGATCCGAGTGTTGAAAACGATTCGAAGCCGCTACCCCAACGCCTGGAGCAAGTACGGATTTGTGAACGCGTTCAACCCGCTCCAGAACTGGTATGACCCGGATGTGATCGGAATCAACACCGGAATCATTCTGCTGATGGCCGAGAATCTGCGCACGGGCTTCGTCTGGAATACCTTCATGAAGAATCCGGAAGCGCAGCGTGGCATGGAACTGGCCGGATTCCACAAAGAGTAGCCGGTCCTCTTCACGGGATCTTCAATTCACGGATAGATTTGGAAAGCGCACGGCTGTCGTCTGGCTGATTTCCAGCGTGCCTGTGCTTAAATCAAGCTATGTTCGCCCGCAAAGTCCGCGTCCAGTATGAGCACAACGGCGAGGTCAAACTCTGTCCCCTCCACTGGCTGGACAATTTCAGCATGCGCAATTTCACCAACGCATCGATCTTCGATGACACGCTGCCGGTGGCCGACGGCTATCTTGAAATTGGAACGAACGTTCCGCTCGATCAACTCCGGGACGCGACGGAAGACTGGTTTCGCCGCAAGAGCTACCTGCCGAAAGATGCGAAAGTTACGCTGACGCTGATCTAACGGCGCGTTCGAGGCGCTGTTGCTATGCGGCCGTCTAGGCTCCGCTGCCCAATACCGACGACCGCTCCGCTTTCAGCAGCCGCGCAAACAGCCGCACGATCATGCCGTCAAGCCGCGTGCCGCTCAGCTTCTCAAGCTCTGACAGGGCCTGCTCGTTTGTCTTTGCTGGCGCGAATGCCCGCTCCCTGATCATGTTGGCATAGGTATCCGCCACGGCGAGAATGCGGCCCGAGAGCGGAATGCTCTCCCCGCGCAGCCCAAACGGATAGCCGCTTCCGTCGAATGCCTCGTGATGCGACAACACTGCCTCCGCCGCCCGCTCGCAGTGCGGCATTGAGCGCAACACCTCAACTCCCAGTTGCGGATGCGTTTTGAGGATTGAAAATTCCTCGTCAGAAAGCGGCCCGGATTTGTTCAGAATGCTCGCGTCCACGAACAGTTTCCCCACATCATGCACCGAGCCCGCAAACGCAACATCGGAGACTTCGTGCGCCGACAGGTTCAACCCGCGCGCAATAATTCCCGCAAAGCGCCGGCATTTGTCGCCGTGTCCCGAGGTGTTCAGTTCGCGCAACTCTGCGGTCTGAGCCAGCGTCTCAACCGCCTCGCGCATCGTTGCCGGGTCTCCATCCTCGCTTCCGCATAGCTTGCGCAGGGTTCCAATCAGCTCCTCCAGATGCTCCGGACCATTACGTTCGCGCTGCAGGAATCCTTCGATGTACGACGACAAGAGCTGGCGCTGCACGGCCGTTCCTTCACGGAACGTCTCCGTCGTGGCCACCTGATTCCCGCCTGCATGCTTGGCCATATACATGCCCGCATCAGCGACGCGAATCAGATCTTCCATGGCAAATCCGTGCACCGGGAAACTGGCTACGCCAAAGCTGCCCGTGATCTTGTGTTCTTCGAGCATCGGATCGGTTGCCAGCCAGAGCCGCAATCTCTCCGCCAGCACCTGCGCCTGGTCGATCCCGGTCTCTGGCATCAGAATGATGAACTCGTCTCCGCCGTAACGCGCGACCACATTCGATTGCCGGCACTTCTGCTCCAGCAACCGGCCCACGCGCGCCAGCACCATGTCGCCCTCGAGGTGCCCCTGCGAGTCATTCACTTCTTTAAACTTATCCAAGTCGACCAGCACCACCGAGAATGGCCGCCCCGAGCGCGATGCCCGCTTCCACTCCGAGCTGAGCGACTCCCAGAAAAAGCGCCGCGTCTTGATGCCCGTCAAACCGTCGGTAATCGATTGCTGCTGGAGTTTCTGGAAGACGAATGAATTGTGCAGCGCCGTTGCCAGCAGATCGGCGAGCGTATTCAAAATCAGAACGTCCTGGGGGGCGAACGCATTCTCCGAGCGGCTCTCCACGTTCAGCACGCCCAGCAGCGTTTCGCCATACATGATCGGCAGGCAGAGCACGGCGCGCGATTCCGGCGCCACGCCCGCCAACTGCCCGGGCCCGGCGTTCTGCACCAGCGCGCTCATGCCGGTGCGAGCAACTTTGCCGAGCACGCCACTGCCAACCGGGATTCTGCGCCCCAGCGCCTGTGTCGTCGTTCCGGCTTCGGCCTTGATCTCAATATCCTTGGTCGCGTAATCCATGATGCCGATCCCGATGTGGTCGTAGCGGAAGTTCTTTTGGATCTCACGCACGATGTCGGCCATCATCTGCTCGGCATCCTCGCTCGAGATCGCCATCTTCGAAATGTTGTTGAGGAATGCCAGGTGCCGCGCTCGCCGCTGCTCCTCCGAGAACAGGCGCGCATTCTCGATCGCCACTCCCAGTTGCCCGGCGGCCGTCTGCATGACTTCGAGGTCGCGATCCTGGAACAGAAACTCCTTTTCGGTGCTCAGCGCCGCCATCACGCCCGCCGCTCTTCCGCCCAGCAGTATCGGCACCCCGCAAAATGAGCGCGCCGGCCGCACAGGGATGAAATCCACACCAATCTTCGCCCGCACCTCTTCGAGGTCCGCTTGAATCAGCAGCGGCTGCCCGGTTCGCAGAATGTACTCCGTCAATCCGTTCGCCACCTTGCGTGAACGTTTTGGGAGCACTTGCCCGTCCTCGACCTCCAGCTCAAAGTGGATCTCATCTTCTTCCAGAAATGCGATGTAAAACGCGCTGGTGTCGAAGATCTGGCCGAGTTCCGCCTGCACCGTGCGCAGCACCTCATCCTGATTCAAATGCGAGCTCACCGCCTGCCCGATCTCGGTGAGCAACTCGTATTCTTTCGTTCGGCGCTGCGCCTCGTGCATGACCACGTAGTTTTCCAGCGTCAACGCAATCTGGAGAGCGAGGCCAATCAGCAAGCGCAAATTTGAAGAGCCGAACATCCGCCGCTCCGCGTGTGGAAAGAGCAGCACTCCAAAGTTATGCTCACGCGTTTGCAGGCTCACCGCCATCAGGTCGGCGATGCCTTCCCCGAGCAGCGTCTGTTTGAATGCCTCGAAGCGCCCGCCGGAAAGTGCCGGCAGGGGTTCTTCCATCTCGGCCAGATTGCGGAACGTCACCACGCCGCCGCGCCGGTAAGCCAATTCGCAGATGTAGTCGCCGGCCTCCGTTCTTTGTAGCTTCTCAAGGAACTCTGCCGCGAATCCTTTTTGTACGGAAGGAACCGTCCCGCGCCACTGCGCCGAGACCAGAATTACCCCGCGCCTGGATGCCAGTGGCGATACCAGTCGATCCACGAACGCCTGCATGCTGGGCACAAGCTCGCTCGCAGAGAGCAATCGACGCGGGTCGATGCCCAGCGTCGAAAACGCCAGCGCGTTCTCTTGCACAGCGTTGCGTTCGTTCTCAAACAACACCATCACCATCGCGATGGCCATCACCATCTGCGGAATCGGCCACAAGAACCCGCCCGGCCGCCCTATCGTCTCGATAAACGAGGGCCGGAATTGCCCTGCACCCATCAGCGCTCCCCACAGTGCCAGGGAAAAAGCCAGCGTGCGAAAGGCGACCGAGTCTCTCCGGAATCCGTAGCGGTAATAATGAAACGAGCTGTAGAAGAGGACGGCTGCAAGGCCCGTTTCCAGCCGTAAATAAACCGGCAGAGGCGCCGCTGTCACGCTGAACGCGCCGCCCACCATGTGGGCGCGCAGGCCGATATAGGCCAGGAGAATGCCCACACCCAGCAACGCAATGTCGTACCACTGGAGCTGAAAAGGTTCTTTCGTCAGCCGCGTCGATATGAAGATGAACATCGCCACGGCCACCAGCAGCAGCGAGCCCACAAAAAACAGAACAGCCGACGGTCCGCGAAAATAAATCGCCGCCTCAACCGCATAGTGCAGCGTGTACGCGCCCCAAGCCACCTGCCAGGCGCGGAAATAGCTCTGCCGGCTCTGCTCGTACAGATAGCTGAAGACCAGCAGCACCAATAGTGCTACCGCCCCAGGAATCAATACCAAACCTGTTGCAATGTTGATCATTAGGTTTCTACGTTCTATTCTCTGACAACGCTCTTATCCCACTGTTCGGAATCACGCAATGCAGGCCCGGCTGGAACTACTCGGCCTCATCGTTTCACACCAGACAGCCCCAAACAACAGATGTCTTCTGGCAAGCTCCGCCTGGGCACGGATCGTTCTTGTTCAACAGTATCTTCTTATATGATGCGGAGCCGCTAGAGTCATTGGCTCTACTCTGATTACCTAGGTAACGTCCAGTAACCAGCTGGTCTTTAATCGTCTTTCTGATTCCGATCGGGCACCGATCGAAAGAGATCGCCGAGGCCGAGCGACCGATTTGATCCGATATACTCAACCGTTATGCCACGCGTTCGATTCGCTCCGTCTCCCACAGGTTTCCTCCACGTCGGCAGTGCGCGCACTTTTATCTTCAATTGGCTCTACGCCCGCCACAATCACGGGACGATGGTCCTGCGCCTCGATGACACCGACGTTGAGCGCAACACCGAAGCCAGCGTCAACTCCATCTTCGACGGCCTGCGGTGGCTCGATCTCGGCTGGGACGAAGAATACAAACAATCCGAGCGCCTCGCGCTCCACCGCGAGATTGCCGAAGCCATCTTCCAAAAAGGGCTGGCCTACCGGGACTTCACTCCCGCCCACGCCGGCGACGCAGAAAAATCGGGGGCCAATCAGACCTGGCTCTTCAATCCCGGCATGCGTGAACTGAGCCGCGCCGAAAGCGATCGCCGCGCCGCCGCCGGTGAGTCGTTTGCCCTGCGCTTCCGCGTCCCGCGCGGCACCGGCGAAAACATCAGCTTCACCGACGCCGTCTACGGCTATCAATCCAAGTCGGCCGATGACATCGAAGATTTCGCGCTTCTCCGCAGCGACGGCATGCCCACGTATCATCTCGCCTCCTGCGCCGACGACATCGATCTGAAGATCAGCCACATCATCCGCGGCCAGGACCATCTTTCGAATACCTATAAACATGTGCTGATCTTTCAATCCGCACAGGACGCAGGAGCAGCGTTGCCGCAGTTTGCACACCTCCCGCTGCTTGTCGCGCCCGACGGCTCCAAGCTCTCCAAACGCAAGCATGGCCCGGTGGTCAGCGTGACGACCTATCGCGACGCCGGCTTTCTCTCCGCCGCCTTCATCAATTTTCTGTGCTTGTTAGGTTGGTCGCCCAAAGACGATCGAACGGTCATGTCAAGGACGGAGTTGACCGATTCATTTTCGCTGGAAGGCATCAATCGTGCGAACGCGGTCGTCAATTTCAAAGAACCCGCCGCTACCCCTGAAGACACCTTCGATCCCAAGGCGCTCTGGCTGAATGCCGAGCACATCCGAGCCCTTCAAGTGGCGGACCTGAGCGCCCAACTGCTGCCCATCGTTCGGCAGGCCGGTTTCAATGTGACACCGGAAAAGATGCAAGCGATTACGCCGCTGATTCGCGAGCGCATCCGCCTGCTGCGCGATGTCCTCACCGCAGCCGACTTTTTCTTCGTCGACGAACTTCCGCCCTACGACCCGGCCGAGCTGATCCCGCAAAAAGGAGACATGGCGATGGCGCAAAAAGCCCTGGTCCGTGCCCGCGACGTTTTGGCCCAAACCGAGTTCACACATGACGCGCTCGATCAATCCCTGCGCGCAGCCGCTCAGGAGCAAGGCCTGAAAGCCGGGCAGATGTTCCAGCCGATCCGAGTGGCAGTCTGTGGAAGAAAGAACGCCCCGCCGCTGTTTGAAACGCTGCAAGTGCTGGGGAAAGAAACGACGCTGAAGAGGATTGAGCAGGCGATAGCGAAGATCAGCTAAAGACTCGCCCGGCGAAAAGAAGATCTACTTCTGCCCGCTCAACTCCTCCGCCTTGGCCCGCGCGTCCGCCGCTTCCTTCTTCATTCCACGGGCCTCATATACCTCAGCGAGTGCGTTTTCATTCCCAGGATCATCCCAGGTCTGGCGCTGCTTCAAGAGCGCGGCGATGGCCTCATCAGGCCGATTCAAGGTCGCCTCGAGAATCCCAATCCGGTAATACACGCCGGGGTACACTGAATCAATTTCCGCCACTCGATTGTTCTCGGCCAACGCCTCAGCATAGTGTCCTGTAGCGGCCAAAACCTGCGCCATTCCCGCATGGCCATTCGCGCTATTCGGATCGGCCTTCAAGATCTGAGTAAAAGTGTCCTCGGCCTTTGCCGGCTGTTTTTGCGCAAGGTAGATGCGTCCAAGCTCGAATTGCGCCGTCTCATTGTGCGGATCGAGCTCGAGCACGCGCTTCATTTCTACCGCTGCGTTGTCGAAGTCCCGCTTGTCGAAATACGCCTCAGCCAGCGCTCCATGCGTGTCGACGGAGTTAGGCTTCTGCCGGGCGGACTTCTGGAGTTCTCGAATCGCCGCGTCTGGATCGCCGGCGTTCAACCGAGCAATTCCACTCGCTCGGTGCACAAGATAAGCCCGCGAGCGCGTCAGATAAAGTCCGCCGCTCGTCACCAGGACCGCTCCAAAAACCAGCACTCCAATGCGCTGAACGATCGCATCATGAGCCGGGGCCACCTTTGCAATGAGTGCGCCCAGAATCAGTCCCATCACCAGTCCGCCAACGTGCGCCGCATTGTCCGTGTGCGCGATGATCGCCCCAAAAACCAGGTTGTAGCCCACAAACATGACCACGCTGCGCAGCATGCCGCTGATCGCCGCTCGGGGCAATGAAAATTCGCCCAGATAAAACGAAGAAATCAGCGCGCCAGCGATCCCAAAGATCGCGCCGGAGGCGCCTACGCTGAGCACCTCGGGATTCCAGATGATGCTCCCAATACTTGCGGAAAGGCCGCAAAGAAAATAGACGATCGCAAATGTCCAGTGGCCATAAACCGATTCCGCCAGCCGTCCCAGATCCCACAGGCACCACATGTTGAACGCGATATGCAACAGGCCGCCATGCACAAAGAGGCAAGTCAGGAGCCGCCACCACTGCCCACTTACCGTCAGCGGGCCATAATTTGCGCCAAAGTCGATCAGCGACCGCCCCGGCGGATTGCTCAGCATCGTGCCGCCGATCGCCAGCGCCATCGCGATGAACACCGCAACGTTGGCGCCAAAAATAACCTGCGTCACAATCATCGAACTCGACTGGCGCCGCGCCCATGGCGCCGTCTCCACCCTCTGGTACTGCACGTCCTCGCCGCGCTGCTGCGCCTCGTGCTGTTTGCACCACGGGCATATCTTTTTGCCGAAGGTTAACCCCGGCATCTGCCGCCCGCACTGTACGCACTGCGCCATACGACATATAGAATAGCAAGAGCATGAGTCCGACTAATTCACTTTCGTCCGGCCCGTCAGAAGCCGCGCCCGAGTCGCCCGCCGAGCCGCGTGCCTCCAATTTCATTCGCGATGCGATGATCGAGGACCTTAAGGCCAAAAAGTACGGCGACGCTGTTATCCAGACCCGTTTTCCGCCCGAGCCCAACGGCTATCTCCACATCGGCCACGCCAAGGCCATCTGCCTCGATTTCGGGCTCGCTCATGAGTTTGGAGGCAAAACGAATCTTCGCTTCGACGACACCAATCCCGAAAAAGAAGAGCAGGAGTATGTCGACTCGATCGAGAAAGACGTGCGCTGGCTGGGCTTCGAGTGGGACAACCTACGCTACGCCTCCGATTATTTCGATCAGCTCTACGATTGGGCCGTCAAGTTAATCAAAGACGGCAAAGCCTACGTTGACGATCTGAGTGCTGAGGAAATCCGCCAGTATCGCGGCACGCTCACCGAGCCAGGCAGAGAGAGCCCTTACCGCAACCGCGCCGTCGCCGAAAATCTCGATCTCTTCGAGCGCATGCGTAAAGGCGAGTTCCCCGATGGCACGCGCGTCCTGCGCGCCAAAATCGATATGGCCTCGCCGAATCTCAACATGCGCGATCCGGTCATGTATCGCATCCTGCACGCCGACCATCACCGGACCGGCAGCAAGTGGTGCATCTACCCGATGTACGACTACGCGCACGGCCAGTCCGATTCTATCGAGCGCGTCACGCACTCGATGTGCACGCTCGAATTCGAGGCTCATCGCCCGCTCTACAACTGGTTTTTGCAGCAGCTTGGAATCTTTGCCTCGCGGCAATACGAATTTGACCGCCTCAGCCTCACCTACACGCTGCTCAGCAAGCGCAAGCTGCTCAAACTTGTGCAGGAAAAGCTGGTTAGCGGATGGGACGATCCGCGCATGCCGACGCTCTCCGGCATCCGCCGCCGCGGCTATACGCCGGAGGCGCTGCGCAATTTCTGCAATGCTATTGGCGTCTCAAAAACCAATGGCACGCTCGAACTCGCCATGCTCGAGCACTTCGTCCGCGAAGACCTTAACAAGCGCGCCCCGCGCGTGATGGCCGTTCTGCGCCCGCTGAAAGTGGTGATCGACAACTATCCCGAAGGCCAGACAGAACAGATGGTAGCGGTGAACAATCCGGAAGATGAATCGGCCGGAAAAAGAGAAGTACCGTTCTCGAAGGTGCTCTACATCGAGCAGGACGACTTCCGCGAGGTTCCACCCAAGAAGTACTACCGCCTCTCGCCCGGCGTCGAAGTTCGCCTGCGCTACGGCTACTTCATTACGGCAAAAAGCGTGGTGAAAAACGAGAAGGGCGAGGTCGTGGAAGTCCATTGCACTTACGATCCGGCTACGCATGGCGGCAATGCCCCGGACGGACGTAAGGTGAAGTCGACCATCCACTGGGTCTCAGCCGCGCACGCCATCGATGCCGAAGTCCGCGTCTATGACAACCTTTTCAACAAGGAAGATCCGAACCAGCTTAGCGAAGCGCAGATCGCCGAAGGCAAAGACTTCACCGCGAATGTCAATCCCAATTCGCTTGAGGTAATCACGCACGCTAAGCTTGAGCCGTCGCTGGCGAATGCACCGGTTGAGAGTCGTTACCAGTTCGAGCGTTTAGGATATTTCTGTGTCGACTCCGACTCCAAGCCCGGTGAGCCAGTTTTCAATCGGACGGTCGCGTTGAAAGATGCGTGGGCCAAAATCGAAAAGCGCGCCACGTAAGAACGATCACTTCGCCCAGCCCGCCGCGTGCTTCCGCGCCCGGCTTTGCTCGTGGATGCGGTCTTGGTCATGCCCGCCGCGCCCCTGCATTTCGTGCCTTCTCTTCATATCCATGAGCGCCAGCACCACCGACGATGACGCCAGACTGAACTCGCTCCCCACTCCAAGGGCAAACTCGCCGCTCACATCCTCGCCGCAGTCCACCCGCCTCACGATCTCCGCCGCCGCTTTGTGAAAGCGCGTGTGTTCCGCCGCCAGCCTCGCGAATTCCGGATAGGCCGAATACTTCTTTCCGTCTCCCCGAATCCACTGTCCCAGTTTGCACCGGTCGTTTTCGGCTACCTCCGACATCTTCATACTGCCATCCGGATGCGCGGCATATTCATACAACGTCCGCTTCCACTCCGAATGAGAATTCACCGCATCGTCAAAACTCATGAACCTTTTCTTGGGGGACATGAAAGCCTTCCTGTTCAACCCTATCGACCAGATCCGCGGCAAGCTTTATGTGTATCCGCACCGCTTATAGCGTGGCTGGCATAACAC